>CACWRR010000001.1 GCA_902763335.1 uncultured Lachnospiraceae bacterium
CTTGTTATTGTTCTTGCAGCAGGAGTGGGAGCAGCAGTGGTATTTCAAAAAAGAAATAAAGGTTGACATATAAGATAAATGTGAATAATATTATTCTTATTAGGAAAATGCAAACATATAGAGTATACATATATGGAGGTAACTATGGTTTTTAAGAGGATAAACAAAGATACTGTAAGATGTATTCTTACAGAGCAGGATATGATAGATAATGGGCTTCAGATAGAAGATTTTTTCAAAAATAAAGGAAAGGTACAGAGTTTTCTCGAAAATCTTGTGGAACAGGCAAAAGAGCAGATAGGATACGAGGCTAAAGGCGGAATACTTGCAATGCAGGTTATGCCATTGCCAAACAACTGTCTTGCTGTTACATTTTCTGATGAGCCGAGTGGTGATATTGAAGATATGATGGACCAGATAAGAGAGGTTGCAGAGGATATACTGCCGGGACTGTTAGCAGATGGCGATGATAATGCAGAGAAAAATAAGCCGGATAAGGTGAGCAGAAAATATGACGGACGCTTATATGAATTTGATAATTTGGAAAGCGTAGAGAGACTGTGCGCATCAATTGAGCTTGAGAAGGTGAATAAAAGTATTTTATATAAGGAAGATGACAAATATTACATGATACTCCGAAAAGGAAAACTGTCTAAAAAAGTATATGAGTCATTGTGCTTTTCATTTTTAGAATACGGAAGACTTGTGTCAGATAATCCGGCAGTTCTAGTAAACTGGCAGGAACATAAACAGCCGATGATAAAAAAGAATGCGATAGGAATTTTAAAGAACATTTAAAGATTCAAAGAATGTATGGGAGGGTGCATATTTTTAGAAAGGTTTGGAAAAATAGATGGAAGAAATAAGTTACAGAGAATCAGGTCTTGATCCCAGAATATTAAGAGCAGTGGAAGAAATGGGTTTTGAACAGATGACACCGATACAGGCACAGGCCATACCGGTACTGCTTGAGGGCAGGGACGTAATAGGACAGGCACAGACAGGAACGGGAAAGACGGCAGCATTTGGAATACCGGTTATACAGAATGTCTCACCGGATGATAACAGTCTTCAGGCACTTGTATTGTGTCCGACAAGGGAGCTTGCGATACAGGCAGCAAGAGAAATTCGCAGTTTTGCAAAATTTATGCATGGAATAAAAGTATTGCCAATATATGGAGGACAGGATATATCAAAGCAGATCCGTTCACTTAAAGGTGGCGTTCAGATAGTTGTCGGAACACCGGGACGGGTTATGGATCACATGAGAAGACATACATTAAAACTCGGTTCAATAAAGATGCTTGTACTTGATGAAGCAGATGAAATGCTTGATATGGGATTCAGGGAAGATATCGAAACAATATGCAGTGCCATAGACGGTGAACATCAGACTGCATTATTTTCTGCTACAATGCCAAAGGAAATAATGGACATAACAGACAGATATCAGAAGGATGCAGTTTTAGTTAAAGTAGTGAAAAAAGAGCTTACCATTCCACTTGTGAGACAGTATTATTACGAAGTAAGAAACAGGGACAAGGAAGAGGTAATATGCAGACTTCTTGATTATTACAATCCGAAGAGATCACTCATATTCTGTAACACAAAACGAATGGTGGACGAGCTTGCAGATAACCTTAAAGGAAGAGGTTACTTTGCAGAGGGACTTCATGGGGACCTTAATCAGTATCAGAGAGATAAGGTTATGCAGGGATTCAGAAACGGAAGAACAGAGATTCTTATAGCTACTGATGTTGCGGCAAGAGGTATAGATGTCAATAATGTGGAAGCGGTTTTTAATTATGATGTTCCGCAGGATATAGAGTATTATGTTCACAGAATAGGAAGAACCGGACGTGCAGGTAAAAAGGGACGTGCCTTTACACTTGTGGTAGGACGTGAAATATATAAGCTTAGAGAAATAGAGAGAACATGTAAGACAAAGATTAAAAACAGACTTATACCGACTGTGTCTGATATTACGGAAAGCAAGGCTGAAAATATATTAAAGCAGGCACTTGATGTAATGAAAAATAGAGATATAAGTAAGGCAGAAGCTCTTATTGAGAAGAAGATGAATGAGGAAGACTTTACGGCTATAGAACTGGCAGCAGCATTTCTCAGAATGGAAGTAGGAGATGAGCCGGAAAATATTATTCTCAAAGAGGATCCGTATGTTCCTGAAAAGAGTGACAAAAAGAAGAAAAATGGAAAAGGTGGAAATGGCAGAAGACGTTTCTCAAAGGACGGAAACAAAAAATATAAAGATGGTCACGATAAAAAAGGAAAAGAACGTAAAGAGCGAAAAGATAAAGAAGTACCATTTAGTAAATTTAGAAATAATAAGAAGAAGGATGGAAATAATGATGCTAAACGAAGGAATAAAAGGAAGAGTTGATAAGGAAGTAAAAAAAGAGGCACTTGCAAGTTCTATGGGAAGCGGACTTTTACCGGTATTTGCCACGCCTGCAATGGTTACACTTATGGAAGAAACAGCCTGGAGAAGTGTTGAACCGTATATGGAAGAAGGATGTGGAACTGTAGGTACTGCACTTGATATCAAACATCTTGCAGCGACACCGGAGGCTATGAAGGTGTGGTGTGAAAGTGAACTTATAAAAGTTGACGGTAGAAGACTGGTGTTTGATGTTAAGGTATATGATGAATGTGGAATCATAGGTGAAGGTACACATGAGAGATTTATTATTAACAATGAAAAATTTGCAGCAAAAGCTGCTGCCAAGAAACAGAAATAATATAGCTGCTAAACGGATAATATGATGTTTCGGAATGGAGAGTTTATGAACAGAACGCAGAGTATGAAGAGAAATCTTACAATGGTCATGGATTTTTATGAAATGACTATGAGTAATGGATATTTTAGGGATGAAGTAAAAGATACACAGGTTGTGTTTGATGTGTTTTACAGAAAAAATCCGGATAATGGAGGATTTGCAATTTTTGCCGGGTTAGAACAGATAGTTGATTATATAGAGAATCTTAAATTTTCAGATGAGGATATAGAATATCTGAGAGAACAGAATATGTTTTGCGAGGAATTTCTTGAGTATCTGCAGAGTTTTAAATTCACCGGAGATATATACGCATTTCCGGAAGGAACCATAATGTATCCGAATGAGCCGGTGATAACGGTTGTAGCTTCATTGATAGATGCTCAGCTTATAGAAACAGCGGTATTGCTTCAGATTAATCATCAGTCACTTATAGCAACCAAAACTAGAAGGATAGTAAAGGCTGCAAACGGAAGGGCAGTTTCAGATTTTGGAGCAAGAAGAGCACACAATATGGATGCAGCAGTGTATGGTGCCAGGGCAGCTTATATAGGAGGAGCAGTCGGAACAGCCACGGTTTTGGCGGGACAGATGTTTGACATACCGATAAGCGGAACAATGGCACACAGTTATATAATGTTTTATAAAGATGAATTTACTGCATTTAAAAAGTATGCACAGACATACCCTGATGCAACAACATTACTTGTAGATACATATGACGTATTAAAAAGCGGAATACCGAATGCAATAAGAGTTGCGAAAGAAGTTCTTGAACCTATGGGTAAAAGATTAAAGGGTATAAGAATAGATAGTGGAGATTTGGCTTATCTTACGAAAAGGGCAAGAAAGATGCTTGACAAAGCCGGACTTGAGGATTGTAAAATAGTTATATCAAACAGTCTTGATGAGTTTACCATCACATCAATATTAAGTCAGGGCGGGTGTGTTGACAGTTTCGGCGTAGGCGAGAGACTTATTACTGCAAAATCTGAACCTGTTTTTGGTGCGGTATATAAACTTGCAGCGGTAAAAGATGAAAATGGAAATTTTGATCCGAGAATAAAGATATCTGAAAATGTAGAGAAGATAACAAATCCGGGACTTAAAAAAGTATACAGAATAATAGATGAAGATGGCAGGGCTATTGCCGATATGTTAGCAAGAGCAGACGAAGAGGTTGACATGTCAGAGCCGTTCAGATATGTAGATCCGAATAAGCCGTGGAAAAACCGTTTCTTTGAAAACTGTAGTGCGAAAGAATTGCAGATTCCTGTTATTCTCGGAGGAAAAGTGGTATATGAGAAACAATCACTTAAGGATATTGCCGATTATGTAAAAAAACAGCTTTCAGAGGAAATCTGGGAGGAAGAACAGAGATTTGAAAATCCTCATACTCATTATATGGATATGACACCGGATTACTATGAACTTAAGATGCAGTTATTAAACGATTCGAGAAAAGATGATTAATGAAAGGTGATAAAATATGGATAATGCAAACAGACTTGTAGGGATGGAGACAAAGATTACAAACATTATGCTTGTGGAGGCAATAAGACAGCTTAAGGAAAATGAAAATCCCGACACGACCAATGCGGTAATAGATGAAGTTGTTATGAGAGCAAAATTTCTCATGCCTGTAACCGTAAAAGAAGGAAAGATGGAATTTAACATGGTTACAAATGCAAGTAAACAGAATTATTTTGTTGCATTTACTGACTGGGAGGAAATGAGAAGCTGTATAAGCGGTCCTGAACAAAAAGCAATGGTAATGACATTTGACGATTATGCCATGATAATGAAGAACAACAATCAGACAGAGGGCTTTGTAATTAATCCTTTTTCATCGAATCTTATATTTAAAAGGGATTATGTAAAACAGCTTTTTGATAAAAAAGTGGAGATACTTACAAAAGAATAGAGTGAAAATTAAGGCAGATGCTTTGACAGTGTAGAAACGTTAAAGTATCTGTCTTTTTTTTGCAAATATACATAAAGATATGGACATCCTCATATATATGTTTTAGGAGCGATAAAAACGCTTGGAAATGGAGATTGGTGTGAAATATGAAAAATGAGAATGATTTAATAAGGCTGTTTTCAATTAATATCAGAAACAGACTGAAAATGTTACGTTTGGATATAGACAGGCTTCAGGAGATACGAATGAGGATAAATGGACCAATGATACTCAAATATGCAGGGAGAGAATATATAGTTGAGGAAAACGGAGGCATTGGACAGGTTTCACAAAGACCATATATAGTAGTTCAGAATGAGATGCGAGAGACAATGGAATACATAAGCAATTATTCTCTGTATGCTTTTGAGGATGAAATAAGGCAGGGATTTATAACCGTACAGGGCGGACACCGTGTAGGTATATCGGGAAAGGTAGTCGTGGAAGACGGACATATAAAGACCATAAAATACATATCATCCATAAATATAAGGATTTCACATGAAGTAAAGGGCTGTGCTACTAAAGTACTTAACAGCATCTACAATGCCAACAGTATATATCATACATTAATAATTTCGCCACCCGGATGTGGCAAGACCACTCTTTTAAGAGACCTTGTAAGGCAGTTGAGTAACGGAACGCAAAAACGCAGAGGGCTGACAGTAGGGGTGGTGGATGAGCGTAGTGAGATAGCCTCCTGTTATATGGGAATACCTCAAAATGATGTGGGGGTGAGAACGGATGTGCTGGACTGTTGTCCGAAGGATAAAGGAATGATGATGCTTATCCGTTCAATGGCACCGGAGGTGATTGCCATAGATGAAATTGGCGGCATGGAGGAGATAAATTCAATAAAATATGCAATCAACTGTGGATGCAGAATGATTGCAACCGTACATGGAAGTTCGCTTGAGGATGTAAACAGAAGATATGGTGTCAATTCGCTTATAAGGGATGAAATATTTGAGAGATGTATAATACTTGATAAAATCAGAGGAGTCGGTAATGTCACTGCTATATATGACATGAGTGGAAAAGAGGTAATAAGATTATGATATTAAAGATAGCAGGCAGTATTCTGATATTATTTGCGGGAGGAATGATGGGTATAAAGTCCGGACTTAACTTAAAGAGAAGATTGTGGGAGTTAAAGAGACTTGAACGTATAGTTATTATGTTAAAGGGAGAGATAAAATACAATAATTCAACATTGCCGGAGGCGTTATTGCATGTGGGAAATAAGACAGTATATCCCTTTGATGAGATGCTTGTGAGAGCGGGAGAACAGCTTAATGAATATGAGGGCAGGCCGTTTTACGAGCAATGGACAGAGGTGGTGGAGTCTTACAGGGATGAATTCGTACTTACCAAAGAACAGTTTGAACACCTGAAAGGGATGGGGGAGAGTCTTGGATATCTTGACATGGAAATGCAGATGAATTCACTGGAACTCAGCCATATTCAGATAAAAAATTATATTTCCGGGATGGAAGGCACAATGGCAAATAATATAAAACTGTATAATTGTCTCGGTATAATGGGAGGTATATTGGTTGTGCTGATAATAGTATAGGGGGGAGAAAAATGGATGTAAATCTTATATTTAAAATTGCGGCTATTGGAATACTGGTATCCGTTATCAGTCAGGTACTTAAACACAGCGGGAGAGAAGAACATGCATTTCTTACAAGCCTTGCGGGTCTGATACTTGTCTTATTCTGGATAGTGCCATACATATACGAATTGTTCGAAAAAATCAAGGAGTTGTTTATGCTATGAGTAATATTTTGCAGGCAGGAATACTTGTGATATGCGTAGTGATGTTTGCCATACAGTTTAAATCGTTAAAACCTGAATATGGGATATATATGACCGTTGCGGCATCAATGATAGTATTTTTTTACTCCCTGTCAAAACTTCAGATAATATTTGAGGGGATAGAGGAGCTGAAAACATTTATAAATCTGGGAGGGTATATGCCGGTTATAGTGAAAATAGTAGGTATATCGTATATTTCTGAATTTGCATCGGATATATGCAGGGATTCGGGATATGCGGCTATAGGTAATCAGATACAGATATTTGGTAAATTATCAATACTGGCTGTAAGCGTGCCTGTTTTTATATCACTGTTTGAGACTATAAACCGTTTTATAGTATGAGGGTAATAAGGACAATTTTTTTCACAATAATTTTAATAGCGGTCTGTTTTACATCGGATGTTTATGGCATGGAGCTTGATGAGTATGACTTTTCAGATATTCAGAAACTGATGGAGAAGGAAAATGTTGATTTTGATTTTTATGAGGTGGCGCAGGAGCTTGGTACAGGGGATACTTCTGTTGTGAAGCAGACATTTATAACTTCAGTGGAAGCGATAAAAAATGAATTTGTATTTAACAGGGATGTTTTTTTACAGATAATAGGACTTGCCATAGCGGCAGCTTTAATTGGCGGATTCTCAAACATTTTCAATAACAGCCAGATAGGGACAACCGGATTTGGCATAATATATATGCTACTTATGATAGTTCTTATGGCTGGATTTATGACGGTAAGTCAGATGGCGGAGAGACTTTTGGAATTGCTTATTGAATTTATGAAACTGCTGTTACCTACATATTTCATGGCTGTGGGAATGTCGGGAAATGTTTCGGGAACGCTGGTGTTCTATGAGGTGATGATGGTTATTATCACGGTTACGGAATGGATGTTTTTCAGGGTATTTATTCCACTTGTGAAAATCTATGTAGTAATAACCATCGTAGATCATATATCAAAAGAGCGTGTTATGACAAAGATATCAGGACTTATAAAGAAATTTATATCATGGATGTTAAAGACTTCTATAGCTGTTGTTACGGGGGTGAATCTTATAGAGGGAATGGTTGTGCCGGCAGCAGATTCGGCAGCAGTTACCACATTAAACAGAATGACATCGGTTATTCCGGGAATAGGAAGTGGTGGGAGTGCCTTATCTGGAATAGCCATAGGTGCAGGAAACATGATAAAAAATACAATAGGCGGTGCAGCCCTGGTGGCGATAATAGTGGTGGCGGTAGTTCCGGCTTTGAAGATAGCAGTTACGTCATTTATGTACCAGATACTTTCAGGTGTTTTGCAGCCTGTCACAGATAAAAGAATAACAGAATGTATTTCAGTTACAGGGTATGGAATGGAGATGATATTTAAGATTATTTTAACATCGGCACTTCTTTTTATTATATCAATAGCAGTTATATGCATGTCAACAAACAGCACGTATTACGGTATGTAGGGAGAGGAGGGAAAATGCAGTATATAAATGATTATATACGGGAGATAATAGGATTTGTACTTGTATCGGGATTTATAGTAAATATCCTTCCGGACAACAAAAATATTAAATATATAAAGCTGTTTACAGGCCTTGTGATTACGATATTACTGTTGTCACCGGTTTTGAAAATCATGTCTGCCGATGTAAATGGTGTGTTTCAGGGAGATATAGCAGATGAGGTATCGGTACAGAATTTTAAGAATGAACTGAGTGAGCGGCTTGATGATGAAAAAATCAGGGCGTGGGAAGAATATATAAATAATATTTCAGATGATAAAGTCATGGTTGATAAAATATGCTGCAGGGATGAGGAAATATATATTTATCTGAGGGAAGATAAAAGGATAAATGTAGGAAAGATAGTGACGGGGGAGCGGGATGAGAGTGAAAAATATGATTACATAGCTGAAAAAATATCAGATGAATCAGGTATAGATAAAGAAATGATACATATATATGAAACGGGGTGAGACAGATTAAGAAATTTAACATTGATTTAAAGAAAATCGGGATGGATAAATGGCTATTGATTGCCCTTGCGGGAGTTTTGATAGTCATGAGCAGTATTCCCACATCAAAAAAGGAAGTAAATACTGACAAAACCGGAAAAAATATTAAGGAAACACAGATACAGCAGAAGATGGACAGCAGGGAATACGTGGATTATATGGAGAAAAGGCTAAAATCAATGATTGAAAATATAGACGGAATAGGGAAGGCAGAGGTGATGATTACATTAAAGACTACAGGAGAAGATGTTATTCTTATGGAGAAACCGTATTCAAAATCACAGGTTACGGAAAATGATGACACCGGAGGAAGCAGGACAACCAATGAATTGTCAGAGGAACAAAGGGTAATATATATAACGGAGTCAGACGGGACTACGGTTCCGTATGTACTGAAAGAAAAAGAACCGGAGATAGAGGGAATAGCAATAGCAGCGAAAGGTGGTGGCAATAAAGCAAAGGCTGTTCAGATAATATCCATGACGGAGGCATTATTTTCGGTATCGGCACATAAAATATCTGTAGTAGAAATGAACGAATAAAATCAGGGAGGTCAGTTTTGAAAAAAATAGTTAGAAAAAATCAGGTTATTATTACGGCATTGGCAATAATGATTGCAGCAGCCGGGTATTTTAATTATGCGGAGAAGAACATAATAAAATCTACCGGAGTTGCAACTAAGGATACGGAGGAAAAAGAGACTATGGCTGAGGGAGAATCAGCCGGAGCAGCAGTGGAAGATCCTTATAATGATGATGAGCTTCTTCTGTCTGAAAATGATATATTAAGTCTGGATTCAGATGCAGGTGAAGAAAGCAGTGAGGCGGCATCCGAGGCACAGACGGAAGCACAGGTACAGCCGGAAAGCGAGGAGACCACACAGGAACCGGGAGAGGCGGTACTTACAAACGGAACTGCATTTTCTTCGGATGTAAAGCTTAACAGAGAGCAGTTAAGGGCAAAAAACAAAGAAGCATTACTTGAAATCGTAAATAATGCGTCAGTGTCTGAAGCACAGAGACAGCAGGCGGTCGATGCGATGGTGGAAATGACTGACAATGCAGAAAAGGAAGAGGCAGTTGAAATGCTCCTCGAAGCAAAAGGGTTTGCGAATGCGGTTGTAAGTATTTCCGACGGCACTGTTGATATCGTCATGGACATGACGGACATAACCGATGCACAGAGAGCGCAGATAGAAGATATCGTTGTCAGAAAAACAGGATTGTCACCTGATAATATAGTTATCACTCCTCTTAATTAAATGTTGCAATTCCTCCCAATTTTGTTATAATAAAGTATCGGGATAAATCTGATTTTGGTACTTGGATTTAATAAAATGACATAAATATGGAGGTATTCAATAGTGGAAGAAAATAGAGCTACACATATGATACATGATGACGGAAGTATAGGACAGGTGCAGATAGTTGATGATGTAGTCGCTATCATAGCCGGACTCGCAGCTACAGAGACAGAAGGTGTGGAGGCCATGGCAGGTAACATTACCAATGAGCTTGTTGCAAAGCTTGGTATGAAGAACCTTTCAAAAGGTGTGAAAGTAAAAGTTACGGAAGAAGGCGTATATGTAGATTTAACATTAGTCCTTAAATATGGTTACAATATACCTGATGTATCTGCAAAAGTTCAGGATAAGGTTAAAAGCGAGATAGAGAATATGACGGGACTTAATGTATTAGAAGTTAATATAAGAGTTGCAAGCGTGTCATTAGAGACGAATAATTAAGCTTTTACGGGGTGTCCATTGTGGCACCCTTATTCGATATTAGATTACATGAACGGAGGAATTTATGACCAGAAGAGAGTTAAGAAAGCACGTATTTACACTTCTTTTTTGTTGCGAATTTTATGAGAAAAATGAGATAAACCAGCAGAAAGAGCTGTATCTTGACAACCCTGAAGTGCATTTAAGTGAAGAACAGGCAGAACATATAAGTGCCAGAGTGGATTTGGTGCTGGAGAAAAAAGAAGAGATAGACGAACTTGTAAATAATGTATCTGAAAACTGGAAAACAGACAGAATGGGTAAAGTTGAACTGTCTCTTATACGTCTGGGATGCTATGAGATGAAGTATGATGATGACATCCCTACGGCAGTTGCGATAAATGAAGCGGTTGAACTGGCTAAGATATATGGAAGTCAGGAAGCAGGAGCGTTTGTAAACGGAGTACTTGCAAAGCTTCTATAGAAACAGGAAAGGTAACGTGAAGACGGTGGCAGGAGTATATACAGTCGGACAGGTTAATTCATATATAAAAAATATGTTTGCCGAGGATTTTGCCCTCAGGCGTATATCGATAAAGGGCGAGATATCGAATTGTAAGTATCATTCGTCAGGGCATATTTATTTTTCACTCAAGGATAAAAATGCAGTCATAGCCTGCGTTATGTTTAAAAGCAATACAAAGGGACTGGATTTCAGACTTACGGAGGGTCAGTCCGTTGTGGCTACTGGTACCGTAAGTGTATATGAGCGTGATGGAAAATATCAGCTGTATGCTGAAAAGATAACATCAGATGGTGCGGGAGATTTGCATAAGAAGTTTGAAGAGCTCAAAAAAGAACTTGAGGAAATGGGAATGTTTGCACCTGAGTATAAAAAGCCTATTCCTAAGTATGCGATGAATATCGGTATAGTGACTGCTGCCACAGGAGCAGCAATACAGGATATTATAAATATATCAACAAGAAGAAATCCGTATGTTCAGCTTAATCTGTATCCGTCTCTTGTTCAGGGAGCATCTGCTGCTTCTGATATTGTAAACGGCATAAGATGTCTTGACAATATGGGAATGGACGTGATTATAGTCGGCAGGGGCGGAGGCTCGATAGAAGATTTGTGGGCTTTTAACGAAGAAATAGTGGCAAGAGCCGTATTTGAATGTAATACACCTGTAATATCAGCGGTCGGTCATGAAACTGACACAACCATAATAGATTATGTGGCAGACAGAAGAGCACCGACACCATCGGCAGCGGCAGAACTTGCGGTGTTTGATTATATGAGATTTGAGCAGGATATTAACGATATAGGTTATACTCTGAAAAGGAGTCTTATAAGAAAATCACAGAGCTCGAGGGCAATTCTTGAACAATACCGGTTAAGGCTTATAAATAAAAGTCCGCAAAACCGTATATTTGAAAGCAGACAGAGGGTATCAGACATGCAGGAACAGATGTCAGATATTATGCATGACAGATTAAACATACTTAAAAATAATCTTGCGGTTATGTCAGAGAGACTTAACGGTCTGTCACCGCTAAACAAATTGTCAAAGGGTTATGCATATGTTCAGACAAAGGATGAAAAGCCTCTGACAGACATAGCACAGATAAAGCCGGGCGATGATATAAAGCTTAATCTGCAAAACGGAAGTGCCATGGCACAGATAAAGAAAGTACTTGATTAAATCGGAATGGAGTAGAAATATGGCAGCTGAGAGCAAATCTATAGAGAAAAATTTTGAAGAGCTGGGTAAAATTATTGAAATGATGGATAATGATGAAGTATCCCTTGAAGATTCATTTAAGCTCTATGAAAAGGGTATGAAACTGGTAAAACAGTGTAATGATAAGATTGATAAAGTAGAAAAAAAGATAAATATTATTGAAGGAAATGTGGAAAATGATGGAATTTAACAAAGAATTTAAAGAGAGAACCGCATGGGCAGAGAAGGTTGTCAAAGAATTTCTTCCGGAGGAAACTACAAAGCAGAAACTTGTAATGGAAGCAATGAATTACAGTGTAAACGCAGGAGGCAAGAGATTGCGTCCGCTTTTAATGTGTGAAACTGTAAAGATGTTTGGCGGTGATACGGAGAATGTAAAACCGTTTATGGCAGCGATAGAGTATATACACACATATTCCCTTGTTCACGATGATCTTCCGGCTATGGATAATGATGATTACAGAAGAGGAAGAAAGACTACCCATAAAGAATATGGTGAGGGAATGGGTGTACTTGCAGGGGACGCACTGTTAAATTATGCATTTGAGACAGCGATAGACGGCGTGCTGAAAAGTGACAATCCGGCGAGAGCTGCTGCCGCATTATCTGTTATTGCCCATAAAGCGGGAATATATGGCATGATAGGCGGACAGACAGTTGATATAATGTCTGAGGGCAAACCGCAGACTAAGGATTCACTTGATTATATAAATGAATTAAAAACAGGAGCGCTTATAGAAGCATCCATGATGGCAGGAGCAATACTTGCAGGAGCCACACAGAGTGAAGTTGACGTTATAGAGAAGATTGCATCAAATATCGGACTGGCATTTCAGATTAAAGATGACATACTTGATGTCACCGGAGATGAAGAAGAGATAGGAAAGCCTGTACACAGCGACGAGAAAAATAACAAATCTACATATGTAAATATTATGGGTATAGATGAGGCCGCAAAAGAGGTTAAGCGACTTTCGACAGAGGCAGAAGAGTGCCTTAAATCACTGGGAAAAGAAGATGAATTTCTGTTAATGCTTATTGATTGGTTGACATCCAGGAAAAAATAGCAGTCGTATAGCGGAGGGACTGGTTATGGTATTAGAGAGAATAAATAAACCAAATGATATAAAAGATATAGATAAAGAGGAATATGACATTCTCGCACAGGAAATCAGAGAATTCCTGATCGAAAAGATAAGCGCAAGCGGAGGACATCTTGCTTCAAATCTTGGTGTTGTAGAGCTTACCATGGCGTTACATCTTGCATTTGAACTTCCTGAGGATAAGATTATATGGGATGTTGGACATCAGTCATATACGCATAAAATTCTTACCGGAAGAAAAAATGAGTTTAACAGACTCCGTAAGTACGGTGGAATGAGCGGATTTCCAAAGAGACGTGAGAGTGAGTATGACTGCTTTGATACAGGACACAGTTCTACGTCTATTTCGGCAGGACTCGGTATTATAAGCGGAAATGCGTTAAATGGAGATGACTCCTACGTCGTATCGGTTATAGGTGATGGGGCATTAACAGGTGGTATGGCATACGAGGCTTTAAATAACGTTTCAGCACTTCACAGAAATTTTATTATCGTATTAAATGATAATGATATGTCCATATCAAAAAATGTAGGCGGAATGTCAAAATATCTTACAAATCTGAGAGCCGGTTCGGCGTATATAGAACTTAAAAACGGTGTTGTTGACCAGCTCAATAAGATTCCTAAAATAGGGGACAAGCTGGTAACGAAGATACGCAAAACAAAAAGCAGTATAAAGCAGCTTGTAATACCGGGAATGTTATTTGAAGATATGGGAATCACGTATCTGGGTCCTGTGGACGGCCATGACATAAACGGTATGGTAAGAGTGTTTAATGAAGCTAAAAACATAGACCATGGTGTTATTATACATGTTCTTACCCACAAGGGAAAAGGATATAAATATGCAGAAAAATATCCTGATAAGTTTCACGGTATTGCACCGTTTAATCCTGAAACCGGAAAGGTGCTTGACAGACCGGAGAAACCTTCGTACACGGATGTGTTCTCAAAGGCATTTATGAAATTAGCAGAAAAGGATGAAAAGGTGGTGGCTATATGTGCTGCCATGCCGGATGGAACGGGATTAAAGAAATTCAGTGAACAGCATCCTGACAGATTTTTCGATGTGGGAATAGCGGAGGAACATGCGGTGACATTTGCGGCAGGTCTCGCCTCTACAGGATTTAAACCATATGTTGCGATTTATTCATCATTTCTGCAGAGAGCATATGACCAGATACTTCATGATGTCTGTATACAGGACCTGCCCGTAAAATTCATGGTGGACAGGGCAGGTCTTGTAGGCGGTGACGGTGAAACACATCAGGGAATATTTGATCTGTCATATCTCAGCAATATTCCGAATATGAATATCATTGCACCGAAGAACAAGTATGAGTTAGCTGATGCAGTCAGATTTGCTGCGGATTTTTCACATCCGATAGCCATAAGATATCCGAGAGGAGAGGCTTATGACGGACTTAAGGAATACAGGGCTCCTATAGAGTATGGCAGAAGTGAGATAATATACAGGGAAAAGGATATAGCGCTGATAGCTGCCGGAACCATGGTTAAGAAAGCGGTAGAAGTAAGGAAATGTTTAAAAGAACAGGGATATTCCGTTACTCTGGTAAATGCCAGATTTGTAAAGCCGATAGATGAGAAATGTTTAGAGACACTTTCGGAGACACATTATCTTTTTGTGACGATGGAAGAAAACGTTGTAAGCGGGGGATTTGGTGAAACTGTTCTAAGGTATGTTAATACGATGAATAAAAACATAAAGGTAATAAATATTGCCATACCGAATCTCTATGTGGAGCATGGAAGCATAGATATATTAGAAAGAGAATCAGGAATAGATTCTGCTTCAATAGTAAATAAGATTAAGGATAATGTACAGCATCAGAAGTAATATTTCTGAGTGGAGGTAGTCATGAAGGAAAGATTAGATGTAATGCTTGTAAATCGTGGTCTTGCACCATCAAGAGAAAAGGCAAAAGCCATAATCATGAGCGGTCAGGTATATGTTGACGGTCAGAAAGAGGACAAGGCGGGAACAAGTTTTGCAGAAGAGGTAAAAATAGAAGTCAGAGGTAATACATTGCCTTATGTAAGTCGTGGTGGTCTGAAACTTGAAAAGGCAATGAATAACTTTGGCGTTAATGTGGATAAAAAAATATGTATGGATGTAGGTGCATCTACAGGCGGATTTACCGACTGCATGTTACAGAATGGAGCAGTAAAGGTATATTCTGTGGATGTGGGACACGGTCAGCTTGCATGGAAGTTAAGACAGGATGAGCGTGTTGTATGTATGGAAAAGACTAATATAAGGTATGTAGAACCGGCAGATATTCCGGACAGGATAGAGTTTTCTTCGATAGATGTATCATTTATATCGCTGACAAAGGTTTTGCTTCCGGTTAAAAATCTGCTGACAGATGACGGGCGGATTGTATGTCTTATCAAACCACAGTTTGAGGCAGGACGTGAAAAAGTAGGTAAAAAAGGTGTAGTAAGAGACAAGGCGGTACATCGTGAAGTGATAGAAAAGGTTATGGAGTATGCTGCATCCATAGGATTTAATATTTTAAATCTTGATTATTCTCCTATAAAAGGACCTGAAGGCAACATAGAATATCTCTTATATCTTGAAAACGGTAATCGGGATGAGACAGATGAGATAAAAACAGATATAAATGCTGAAGGTGTAAGTGTGAATGATGTTGTAGATATGGCACATGGAGACCTTGATAAATAGCTTTTGATGAAATGAGGACTGGTAAGAGATGGACAATTTTTTTCTGATTACAAACAGAGATAAGGACGCAGATTATGTTATTACGGAAAAAATAATGTCGATAATAGAAAGGGCAGGCAGGAAATGTTTTGTGCGACGGAATGAAGGAAACATTATAGCGGACGGAGTGTTAAAAAAGTACAGCTATACAAATCCGAACGATGTTCCTGAAAATACGGACTGTATAATAGTGCTTGGCGGCGACGGAACAATGATACTTGCTGCAAGAGACCTTGTACAGCTTGATATACCGTTTATAGGCATAAATCTCGGCAATCTCGGATATCTTGCTGAAGTCGAGGTTCAGAATGTGGAAGAGACCATAACTCAGCTTATAGAAGACAGATATCACATTGAAAAGAGAATAATGTTATCGGGAGATTTATACAGAAATGGCGAAAAGGTTTGCCACAATATAGCACTTAATGATATTGTTGTGGGGAGAAGCGGTACACTGCGTGTTATTGATTTTGATATTTATGTAGATGATATTCTGCTTAATCACTATACTGCAGATGGAATAATCATAGCTACTCCGACAGGATCGACAGCGTATAATCTTTCAGCCGGAGGGCCTATAGTAACGCCACCGGCAGATATTGTCCTTTTGACACCGGTATGTGCCCATACTTTAAATACGAGAAGCATTGTATTGCCTGCCGGTTCTGAGATAGAGATAGAAATATGTCCTGACAGACATGGTATGGATGATGAGAAAATATTATCATTTGATGGAAGTGAGAATGTCAGTCTGAAACCGGGAGACCGCATTAAGATTACAAAATCGGCGCTTGATACAAAGATTATTAAACTCAGTAACAGGAGTTTTGTGGAGATATTACAGAAAAAGATGAGTGTGAAATAAAAGCTGACAGAATACAGCCAGCGAAAGGGAAGGTGCAGTATTGTGAAATTAGCCAGACACAGAAAGATAATTGAATTAGTTAATGAGCGTGTAATAGAAACGCAGGAAGAGTTAGCTGAACAATTAAAACAATCGGGATATAATGTTACACAGGCAACAGTGTCAAGAGACATAAGGGAGCTGAAACTGACAAAAATAACCGATAATTCAGGAAAACAAAGATATGGGGTTGTTCAGAATAAAAGCACTGACATGAACGAAAAGTACATACGAATATTAAAGGATGGATTTATGTCGATGGATATGGCCATGAACATTCTTGTTATCAAAACAGTTTCCGGTATGGCTATGGCAGTTGCGGCAGCCCTTGATGCCATGCAGTGGAGTGAGATAGTTGGCAGTATCGCAGGTGACGATACAATAATGTGTGCCGTCAGAAGCGTCGATGAGACATTGATAGTGATGGAGAAGATAAAGAAGATAGTAGACAGCCGAACGGGAGAGAAATGATAAAGGAGGGAAAATATGCTTTTAAATGTAAGCGTAAAAAATCTGGCATTAATAAAGGAGTCAGACATTTATTTTAAAGATGGAATGAATATACTGAGTGGTGAGACCGGTGCAGGTAAATCGATTATCATAGGTTCCATTAATATTGCACTCGGAGGCAAAGTAAATAAGGAAATGGTAAGAAGTGGTGAGGACCATGCAATGGTTGAACTTGTGTTTAAAGTTGACAGGGAAAGCACCAGAAAAAAATTAGAAGATGCAGGTGTCACTCTTGAAGATGGAGAGGTTATTGTCACCAGAAAGATAGTCAATGGAAGAAGTATAACAAAGGTGAATGGTGAAACATTTCCGGTGAGTGCGCTGAGAGACATAACTGCGCTATTAATAGATATACATGGACAGCATGATCATCAGTCGCTGTTAAAGGTGGACAAACATATAGGCATACTTGACGAGTTTGCAGCAACCGAGATATCCGATGTGAAAAATGATGTTTTAAAAGCCTACAATGCATATGTTGATGCAAAGAATGAGCTTGAAATGTTTGACATGGATGAAGAGCAGCGGATACGTGAATGTGAATTTTATAATTTTGAGATTAATGAAATTACAGATGCAGACCTGACGATTGGTGAAGATAATGACATAGAGGAAAGTTTTAAAAAAGTTGCAAACATGAAAAAAATACTTGAGAGTGTGTCGGTTGTACATAATGTCATGAATGGAGATACAGGGGAAAATGTTCTTGATATGCTTGGAAGAGCTGTATCTGAGATGGCATCAGTGTCGGATTATGACGATAGCCTTAAAGATATATACAATCAGCTTGTAAGTATAGAAGATTTGTGCATCAGTGTATCAAGGGATGTATCAGGATATGCGGACAGCAGTGAATTTGATGAGGAAAGGGCAAAGAAACTGGAAGAAAGACTTGACCTTATCAATCATTTAAAATTAAAATATGGGAATACTATAGAGAAAATACTTGAATACAGAGATGAAAAACAGCAAAAACTGGAATTGCTTGAAAATTATGATATAAAGAAAAAGCAGGCGCAGCAAAAGCTCGATGAAACAGAAAAAATATTAGATAAAAAATGCGAAAAACTCAGTAATCTGCGAAAAAAATATGCGGTTGAATTTGAAAAAAGAGTAGTGGAAACATTGGAAGATTTAAACTTTTTACAGGTTAAGTTTAAAGTTGATTTCAAAAAATCCGGTACCTATTCTGCCAATGGAAATGATAAGGCAGAATTTATGATATCGACAAATCCGGGAGAACCGCTTATGCCACTTGCAAAGATTGCTTCAGGAGGTGAACTTTCAAGAATAATGCTTGGAATAAAAACCATTATGGCAGGGCAGGATGATATTGACACTCTTATATTTGATGAGATAGATACGGGAATAAGCGGCCGTACGGCACAGAAGGTTGCAGAGCAGATGAAACTGCTCAGCAAAAAACATCAGATAATATGTATAACACATTTGCCACAGATAGCAGCCATGGCAGACAACCATTTAAAAATCGAAAAAACATCTGAGGGTAATGAAACATCAACAAAGATTTACCCGCTTGATGAAGAAAAATCAGTGGAAGAACTTGCCAGAATGCTGGGTGGAGCTGAGATTACTGAAACTGTAATGCAGAATGCAAGAGAGATGAAAAAACTTGCTATAATAACAAAATAATACCAGATTTAAAAAGGTGCAAATACATACAATAACAGCAAAGACTTATGTATAAAAAGTTGATGCTGTTATTTTTTGTTATACCATTTAGAAAGGAGAGTAGGCCGGATGACTATAAAAACCTATTACAGACGAATACTCATTATGTTGCTTATAGCATCTGTCATATATACAATAGATGCAACTTACCGTTTTATAAACAGAAATATACCAGACACAATCAATCTGAGGGCGGATGAGGATGAAACATTTGATCTTAAAATTCCTGTTGCAGCCACAATATCCAGTGATGACCGGGAGGTTTCACTTGAGGGGGAGACCGGTCTGCTAAACAAAAATATAAAAATTTCTACAAATCAGGATGTAAGCCGTAGTGAGCTGCTATCGGGAAAATACAATATAGATATAAAGCTGTTGGGAGTATTTAATTTCAAATCAATACAGGTAAATGTAATAGAGAAACAAAAAGTCATTCCGTGTGGGTTTCCGATAGGCATATATCTGGAGACTGATGGGGTAATGGTAATAGGTACCGGTGACGTAAAGTCGATGAATGGTGATGTCACAGATCCGGCAGACAATAAGGTGTGGTCAGGAGATTATATAGTATCCCTTAATAATATTCCGGTCAGCTCAAAATCACAGCTTATATTTCTCGTTAATAAATACGGAAATGATGATATTATACTTGGAATAAGACGTAAGGATGAAGTGATAAATGTTAAAATAAATGCGGTTGAAACTTCAGCGGGTGAATACAAAATGGGTATATGGGTGCGCGATGACACACAGGGTATAGGCACATTAACGTATGTGACAGAAGATGGAACATTTGGTGCATTGGGACATGGTATAAGCGATATAGATACAGGTGAACTGCTGGCATCAAACACGGGTGTACTTTATGAGGCAGACATATGGGGAATAAAAAAGGGAGAAAACGGTGCCCCCGGAGGTCTGTGCGGTGTTGTGAATTATGAAGATGACTGTGTTTTGGGAACAATAAAAGGAAATACGACCAAAGGTATATTTGGAGATGCTGAGGACAGGCTTATAAATATGTGCAGTAACAGTCCGATGGACATCTGCCTTAAGCAGAATATAAAGAAAGGGCCGGCGAAGATAAGATGTATGCTTGACGGGGCAATAAATGAGTATGATATAGAGATAACAGATATAGACAGGACAGACAGTACTACAAATAAAGGAATGGTTATACAGGTAACAGATCCGAGACTTTTGTCTATAACAAACGGAATAGTGCAGGGAATGAGCGGAAGTCCCATAATTCAGGATGGAAAACTGGTAGGTGCCGTCACACATGTATTTGTCAATGATCCGACAAAAGGGTATGGAATATTTATTGAAAATATGCTGGAACATTGAGTTGCGATTGTACTGCTTACGGTTTTGTGATATGATAATTTATAAAGTAAAGGAGGGAGTGATTATGATGCCTGATGAAAAAATTAAAAATTCCAGTGAATTGGAATTTGCTGTGTTTTGTATTGAAAATGTTGCGGCAAAGCTGGGTGTAGATGCGGAACGGGTATATGAGGCATTTACTCAAAATAGCAATATTTTACACGACTATATTGTTCCAGAGTATGAAGTATTGCATACTCAGAGCAGGGAATATATTATAGATGACCTCCTTGATGTTATGGAAGAAAGGGGCGTGAAAGTATGATTCTATATCATGGCTCCTTTTTAGAGGTTGCAAAGCCGGATTTGGTTCATTCACGTCATAATGTTGATTTTGGACGTGGATTTTATGTTACACCATTGTATGAACAGGCGGTAAAATGGTGTGGGAAGTTCAAACGAAGGGGAAAAGATGGAATTATATCAAGATATGAGTATGATGAAAGCAGAGAAGTCGAACTAAAGGTAATGAAATTCGATTCATATTCGGAAGAATGGCTGGATTTCATATTAAATTGCCGAAGTGGAAAAGATTTGACAAATTATGATATTATAATAGGTGGAGTTGCCAATGACAAGGTGTTTAATACAGTGGAATTGTTTTTTGATGGATTGATTGATAAAAAGGAAGCTATCAAACGGTTGTTTTATGAGAAACCAAATCAGCAAATTTGTTTACGTACAGAGAAAGCTCTTACTCTGTTGCGTTATGAAGGAAGTGAAAAGATATGACAGCGAATCCGATTTTGCTTCAGAAAAAATATAGTCGGGTTATTGAGTGCTTTGCAAAGCAGCAGAGTATCTCACTAGATGCAGCATTGGACTTCTTTTACCATTCAGAAGTTTATCCGCTGATTCGTGATGGCGTCTCTGATATGCATTGTATGAGTGATGCATATCTGGCAGAAGAATTGGAACAGGAATATATAAGAAAACGAAAGGAAAAGTGATAAAGATGAGTGAAGTATTAGATAAAATGAAAAGCAGAAGAAGCATAAGGAAATATAAACCGGATATGGTTCCACAGGATGTTTTAAATCAGATTATAGAAGCAGGACTGTATGCGGCAAGTGGAATGGGTTACCAGAATACTATAATTATTCAGGTAACAAATAAAAAATTAAGGGATGAAATATCAGAATTGAACCGTGAGATTGCAGGAATGAAAGAAGGTACAGATCCGTTTTACGGTGCTCCTGCCATGCTTATTGTACTTGCAAAGAAAGACTGGAGAACCGGAGTGTATGACGGAAGTCTTGTTATGGGAAATCTTATGCTGGCTGCACATGAACTGGGATTGGGAAGCTGCTGGATTCATCGTGCAAAGGAGGAGTTTGAAACAGATTGGGGAAAAGAACTTTTAAAATCACTCGGAATTGAAGAAGAATATGAGGGCATAGGTCATTGTGCACTCGGATATATAGACGGAGAATATCCGGAGGCTGCAAAGAGAAAAGAAAACAGAGTGTTCTATATTACGGAGGATTAGGAAAGAGAGTGAAACTCCAATGACAAAAGGACATTCTGTGTTTGTTGCCCAACATGCAACTGCTACATGCTGCAGAGGATGTATAAGAAAGTGGCATAAGATGCAGCCGGGCAGAGAATTAAGCCGGGTGCAGCAGGATTATCTGGTAGATGTAATCATGACATGGATTCAGATGGAAATAGACAGATATAATCAAAAATTAAATGAGGAATATTGAGAAATAGAATAAAAAGTGCTAATATAAGGATATAACATCAAGGAGACAAATTCCTCTGCTCTTATAAGGACAGTCGCATTTTGCTCCATAAAAGGAGGAATTGATATGTCAGCACATAGGAAACAGATAGCAACATCAAAAGAGGCAACAAAAAGAATAGGTACAACAAAAGGAACAACTCAAAGACCTGATGTGGGAGATGAATACTTTATACAGTATCATGAATTAGAGATTAATGTTAAGGAGCTGGCTTCAACAATTAAGAAGACAGTAAAGGGTGGTAATCTTCACCTGTACATAAAGCCGGAGGAACATAAAGTTTATTATGTAACAGATGAAGAAGTTGGAGATATGGATTTGTAAATAAGTTGACAGATGGTAAATATATGAATATTTATGTAGATGCAGATGCGTGTCCGGTCGTTCGGATAGTGGAAGACATAGCTGAAAAATACAATATTGCAGTAACCCTTCTGTGTGACACAAATCATGTTTTGAATTCTGATTACAGTGATGTAATAGTTGTCGGGGCAGGAGCAGATGCAGTTGATTACAAGCTTATAAGCATTTGCCATAAGGGTGATATAGTAGTGTCTCAGGATTATGGAGTGGCAGCGATGGCACTTGGAAAAGGAGCATATGCTATTCATCAGTCAGGCAGATGGTATACAAATGACAACATTGACCGGATGTTAATGGAACGTCATCTGAATAAAAAACAGCGAAGGACCTCTCATAAAAATCATGTTAAAGGTCCGAAGAAAAGAACGTCAGAGGATGATGAGAGATTCAGAGAGTCATTTGAAAAAATGGTTCGAATGTTATTATGATACAGAAATACTAAGTTGGAAACGGATTGCCAGATAGAAAATGTGGCAGTTCGTTTTTGGGGTTATATGTAAATTGCAAGGAATATATATAATGATTTTTTGTTTTTTATATGTTAAAATTTATATAGTATTTTATAATATCTAATGAAAAGATGAGGAGAAAAGCTATGAATAAAAAGAACTTTGACAAATACTTACCATTTTTTAAAAGCATTATGGATTGTCATAATGCGGAATCACAGAAGAAAATGAAAAAGGTTATAGAGTGGTTTGACGCATCACCTGAACATAACATTGTATATACGTTTTATAATGAGAAACAGAATAAAGATGTGTATATGGTAGCACTAAGAGATGGTGAAAAACTTATTGGATATTATGAAAAACATGAATTCAGAAATCGTGAAAAAGATATGATAATGTATGATTTAACCTAAAGATAATAAGAAAATAAGTAAGAAAATAAGCAAGATATAAGCAAGTTAATATAAGAAAACGAAGGATAAATTCCATGAGAAAAAACAAATTTATAAACAAAATTATAGTATGCAGCATGACGGTTCTGATGTTAACATTTGCATCTGCATATTCTGTTCACGCACAGGATGCGAATTATGACACAGATATGGAACAGGTACAGAAACACTTAAGGGTACAGATGGAGATTTGACCTGGTCTATAACATCGACCGAAAAATTAACGATATCAGGTATTGGTAATGCAATTGAGAGTCCATGGAATAATTACAGGGACCAGATAAAGACAGCAACTTTAAAAGTAAAGGATTTTACTTCTGCAAGTGGATTTGTGTCAGGATGCAGTAATCTGACATCGGTTGATTTGACTCAATCAGATTTTTCTAAGTGTACAAACATTAGTGGAATGTTTAATTATTGTCTGAATTTGAAAACAATCAAGGGAATAGAAGATATAGATACAGGTAATGTAACAGGAATGTGGGGCGTTTTTGGCTATTGTGGAATAGAAAGTCTTGATTTATCAAAGTGGAATGTACAAAACGTAACTGACTGTTCACATATGTTCGAGTGTGCAACCAAACTTAAAACTTTAAATCTTAAAGGATGGAAGGCAAAAAATCTTACTGAGATAGCGGGAATGTTTGAACACTGCGAATCGTTAAAATCTGTGGATGTAAGTGGGTTAAATACATCAAATGTAACAGATATGTATTCTACATTTATGTACTGCGGTGAATTAGAAAATATATCAGGGCTTGATAAATGGGATACAGGAAATGTGAGAAGTATGTACATGATGTTTCAGTGGTGCGAAAAGTTAAAAAGTCTGGATGTAAGTGGATTTGATACATCAAATGTAACAGATATGTTGTGTATGTTTGAGGGATGTTTAAGCGTTAAAACATTAGATGTACGTTCTTTTAACACTGCAAATGTAACTAATATGCGGAGCATTTTTTCTAATATGCAATCATTAGAGACGCTGCAAATGAATACGGACACATTTGTTACAGACAAAGTTACGGATATGGGAGGAATGTTTTTTGATACATATAAGCTAAAAAAACTGGATGTAAGCAAATTCAATACAGAAAATGTAACTTCAATGGAAAATATGTTCTATGGTGCAAGAACACTTACTATGTTGGACGTCAGTGGCTTTGATACATCAAAGGTTACAAATATGGCGCTGATGTTTGCAGATATGCCAAATTTAAAATCGTTAGATGTGACAGGATTTGATACATCAAATGTGACAAATATGAATGGTACATTTTCGGGATGTTCATCGTTGACCAAATTAGATATATCTAATTTTGATACATCAAAGGTTACGTGCATGACCATTATGTTTGCAGATATGCCAGGCCTTACATCAATAGACGTTTCAGGACTCGATACTACAAATGTTACAGAGATGACAAGAATGTTTTCGGGATGTTCTAAGCTGACAAAATTAGATGTCAGCAATTTTAAGACATCTAAGGTAACGGGGATGATGGGGATGTTTTCATATTGTTCATCTTTGAAGTGCATTGATATAAGTATGTTTGACTATTCCTCAGTAGAAAATATGTTTGCTATGTTTACACACAGTTCAGGATTAAAAGAGATAAAGCTTGGAAGGCTGAATGCTCCAAAAATAAAAGACATGTCTGAAATGTTTGGCAGATGTACATCATTAGAGTCTATTTCTTATTCAGATGTAAATATAAGCACAGTGACGGACATGAGTTATATGTTTATCTTCTGTAGTTCATTAAAATCACTGGATATGAGCTCATTTGATTTGAAAAATCTGACATCAGTGGAATATATGTTCTCAGAAGCGTCAGCACTTCAGGAAATTGATACACCGAAGAATCTTTCTGTATTGGTAGAATTACCGGCAAAATATTATAATAACAGTGGAAAAAGTTACACATCGCTGCCGATGAATGAAGGAAAAAGTATTCATATTAGTAGTAATAACACAGTAAAATATCAGATTATACTTGACGGCAACAAGGCAACAGGCGGTTCAATGAAAGCCCAGACTATTAAATATGGTACAGGAACAGGTCTAAAAACAAATGCGTATAAGCGTAAGGGATACGAATTTGTGGGTTGGAACACAAAGAAGAATGGAACCGGAACAACATATGCAGACAAAGCAGATGGCTCAAAACTTTCAAAGAAAAATGGTGCAAAGATCAGATTATATGCACAGTGGAAATTGAAAAACTACAAAATAACATACAAACTAAACGGTGGAACCAATGTAAAGGAAAATCGTACAAAATATAATATAAATACAAAAACAATTAATTTAAAAAATCCAAAACGAAAAGGCTATGTATTTAAAGGATGGTATACAGATGCCGGTTGTAAAAAAAGAATCAGATATATTAAGAAAGGTTCAACAGGAAATAAGATATTATATGCTAAATGGGCTGTACGCAGGTAATAAGGTACAAAAATCCGTTGAATAAATAATGGTTACATAGTACAATTGAGGGTACGTATAAAAAATGAAGGAGAAAGATTATGAAAGAAAGTAAATCAAGAGCTAATTTCTCGGGAAAGCTGGGGTTTGTTCTGGCGGCAGCGGGAAGTGCAGTGGGGCTTGGAAATATATGGAGATTTCCATACCTGGCAGCAAAAGATGGAGGAGGACTTTTTCTGCTGTGTTATGTAGTGCTTGCACTCACATTTGGATTTGCATTACTGACAACGGAGATAGCGATAGGACGAAAGACTGGCAGCAGCCCGCTTACGGCCTATGGAAAGATACATTCAAAATGGAAAGGTGTCGGAGTGCTTGCGTGCCTTGTTCCGGTTATCATTCTTCCATACTATTGTACGATAGGCGGATGGGTGTTTAAATACTTTGCACTGTTTGCTATGGGAAGTGGCAGTGATGCGGTTAAGGACAGTTTTTTTACAGATTACATTCAGAGCGATGTTTCGCCGATAGTATTTGGAATTATATTTCTGGCAGCCACGGCATTTATAGTTATATCAGGTGTTGATAAGGGAATAGAAAGATACAGCAAAATCCTTATGCCGGTATTGCTTGTTCTTATAATTGGAATATCGATATTTTCACTTACATTGTCACATAAAGGTGCTGATGGAGTGGTGAGAACAGGTCTTGACGGATTTAAGATATATGTTATACCGGATTTTACAGGACTGACATTTAAGAAACTGTTTATGGTTATAGTGGATGCACTGGGGCAGTTGTTCTTTTCTATAAGTGTTGCCATGGGAATCATGGTGGCGTATGGTTCATATGTAAAGAAAGAAGTTAATCTTATGAATTCCATAAATCAGATAGAGATATTTGACACAGCAGTTGCATTTCTTGCAGGACTTATGATAGTGCCGGCAGTATATGTTTTTATGGGAAAAGACGGAATGTCAGGCGGTCCCGGACTTATGTTTGTATCTCTGCCTAAAGTATTCGGCTCTATGGGGAAAATAGGAAATTTTATAGGGCTTTTATTCTTTGTAATGGTTTTGTTTGCTGCACTTACATCTTCTGTATCAGTTATGGAGGCCATTGTATCAAGTATGATGGATAAATTTAAGATTTCCAGAAATAAAGGAACCATAATAGTTACCATATATGCACTTATCGTAGGAACTATTGTATGCATGGGATATAATCATCTGTATTTTGAGGTGAAGCTGCCAAATGGAGTGACAGGACAGATTCTTGATATCATGGATTATATCAGCAATAATTGTCTCATGCCGCTTGTAGCACTGCTTACATGTATTCTTGTCGGATGGGTTGTTAAGCCTAAGGTGATAATTGACGAGGTGACAGAGGGCGGATACAGATTTGGAAGACGCAGGTTATATATAATTATGATGAAATTTATTGCGCCTATATTACTTATTATTCTTCTGTTACAGTCTATAGGAATACTTAGAATATAGCTTTCGACATGAAACGTATTTTTTGTCGAAACTTGCGATAGAAAAATGTTGCACTTTGGTTAGAATTGTGTGAAAATAGTATCAAATAAAAATAAGAAAGAGGGAAGGGTTATATGGATACGCTGAATGTGGCGATTGCAGACGATAACGAGAGAATTTTACAACTTTTGGGAGACATTTTGGAAAGCGACAGCGAGATAAATGTTGTCGGAAAAGCCAAAAATGGTGAGGAGGCATATGAAATTATCAAGAAAGAACAGCCTGATGTAATGCTGCTTGATATTATTATGCCGAAGATTGATGGTTTGACCGTTATGGAAAAGGTTAATAAAGATACTACGATAAAAAAGCACCCGGCATTTATAGTAATGTCAGCAGTAGGCCAGGAAGCCATAACTGATGATGCATTTAATCTTGGAGCAAGTTATTATATAATGAAGCCGTTTAACAATGATATGGTTATTAACCGTATAAAGCATATTAAAAACAGTATGGGCAGAAAGGTACTTGATACCCGCAAGATTAATGCATATGAAAGCAAGAATGAATATATAGAGAGAAATCTTGAAGGTGATGTTACAAATATCATACATGAGATAGGCATTCCTGCACATATTAAGGGATATCAGTTTTTGCGTGACGCAATCATAATGTCTGTAAACGACATGGATATGCTTAATTCCATAACAAAGATTTTATATCCGACCATTGCTAAAATGCATCAGACTACTCCGAGCAGGGTAGAGCGTGCCATCAGACATGCCATAGAGGTTGCATGGAGCAGGGGAAGAATTGAAACGATAGATGAATTGTTTGGATATACAGTGAGTACGGGCAAGGGAAAGCCTACAAATTCAGAATTTATTGCTCTTATTGCAGATAAAATCCGTCTTGAATATAAAAGTATTTAAGAAAACTAATATTGTGCTTTAAAAGAAGTCAGAAATGAGTTATAATATACATTATTATAGCTCATTATTTGCGATTGGCGGGTAGAATGGAGGAAAGCATGAAAAAAATACTTTTTGTTGCATCGGAATCAGTACCGTTTATGAAAACGGGTGGTTTAGCTGACGTTGTGGGTTCATTACCTAAATATTTTAATAAAGATGAATATGATGTGAGGGTTATATTACCTAAATATCTGAGCATGCCTTGGGAATATACACAGCGACTTGAGTTTATATCATATTTTTATATGGATATAGGATACAGAAATACATATGTCGGAGTGTTTAAATTAGAGCATGATGGAATTACATTTTATTTCATAGACAATGAAGGATATTTTGGCGGAGACAAGCCTTATGGAAATATAAAATGGGATTTGGAGAAGTTTACATATTTTTCAAGGGCAGCATTGTCGGTTCTTCCGGTGGTAGGATTCAAGCCGGATATAGTACATTGTCATGACTGGCAGACAGGACTTGTGCCTGTATACATGAAAGACAGCTTCAGAGGCGGAGAGTTTTATCGTGATATGAAGTCGATAATGACTATACATAATCTTAAGTTCCAGGGTGTATGGGACATTAAGACTATTCAGGCACTCAGTGGCCTTTCTGATTATTATTTCACATCAGATAAGTTGAAAGACTATGATGATGCAAATCTTTTAAAGGGTGGTATCGTCTATGCTGATTTTGTCACGACTGTAAGTGAGACATATGCAGAAGAGATAAAGATGCCTTTCTATGGAGAGGGACTTGACGGACTTATGAGGGCTAGAAGTAATAATCTGTGCGGTATAGTCAACGGTATAGATTATAATGAATACAATCCTGAAACAGATAACAGAATATATCATAAATACAATGCTGTTAATTTCAGAAAAGAGAAATTTAAGAATAAATGTGCTCTTCAGCAGCAGCTTGGACTTGAGGTAAATGAGAAGAAATTTATGATAGGTCTTGTCTCAAGACTTACGGATCAGAAAGGTCTTGACCTTATCGCATATGTTATGGATCAGCTCTGTTCTGATGACATACAGTTTGTAGTACTTGGTACCGGCGATGAGAAGTACGAGAATATGTTCAGATATTATGATTGGAAATATGGCAATAAGGTATCTGCTAACATATATTATTCAGAGGATATGTCGCATAAAGTTTACGCTGCATGTGATGCATTTCTTATGCCGTCATTGTTTGAGCCGTGCGGCCTCAGCCAGTTGATGAGCTTAAGATATGGAACAATTCCTATCGTCAGAGAGACAGGCGGATTAAAGGATACAGTTCAGCCTTATAATCAGTATGAGAGTACAGGTACAGGTTTCTCATTTGCTAATTATAATGCACATGAAATGTTAGACACAATAAGATATGCAGAACAGATTTATTATGATAAGAAGAGAGAGTGGAACAAGCTGGTAGACAGAGCTATGGCAGCAGACTTCTCATGGAATACATCTGCAAGAAAATATGAAAATCTTTACAACTGGTTGTTAGGCTGGTAGAAAGATTTGAAAAGATAAAAACAGGAAGTTATCGGATTTGGTTAGTCTGGTAACTTCCTGTTTGATTTATGAGGGCAACGACAGAGCTATTTACTTATTACTTCCTGTATTTCATCTATGTTACTGTCTATAAGCATCGAGTAATTAGTGTGATATATAACAAATCCCGGTGCTCCGCCATTTACTTTCTTAACGTGCTTCTTTTCTATATAATCAACTTCGGTTTTGCCCTGAGATGCACCTTTTGAGAAATGAGCAGCAAGCCTGCCAGCTTCTTCATATTCACTGTCAGTTATCTCGTCACCATTTGTTTTTAAAATTACATGGGAACCGGGAACACCTTTGGCATGGAACCAGAGGTCATTGCCGGTAGCAACGTGGAAAGTAAGTTCCTCATTTTGAAAGTTATTTTTTCCAACATATATGTCATGTCCTCCGCTTGAAATATAGTGGAGAGGTTTGCTCTTAAAACGGGACTTTTTATCTGAAGACTTTCGTTTTATATAACCATACTGAACCATTTCTTCTTTGATTTCTTTTAAATCATCTTCACTTGTAGACAAATCAAGAGAAGTCTGGATTGATTCAAGATGCTCGATTTCCTTTGCAGTTGTCTTAGTTATATCTGTCAGGGCTTCAAAGGTTCGTTTAAGTTTATTGTATTTTTCAAAATATTTTTTGGCGTTGTCGAGGGCAGATATATCCTTATCAAGAGGAATATCAATCATTTCATTTGTATAATAATTTTCACATGTAAGTTTAGATGCTCCCGGTTCACACTGATAGCCGTATGCTGTGATTAATTCACCGTATACCTTGAATTTTTCACGCTTTTCTGTATCTTTAAGCTGCTTTATCTGCAAATCATATTTTTTATATGATTTAGACAGGTGGCTTTGAATAATCTGTCTTAAATCAGAAGAACGCTGACGCATTCTGGTTATAAAATTTTTCTCAGCATAATATTTTTCAAGAACGGCACTTATGGAGCCGTATGTCACACATTCCGCATCTGAATATGAAGACAGTGGAAGTGCCGAAAATTCAACAGGTTCTTTGCTTTTATAATATATTCCGTATTTGAATGTTCCGTTTTTTATATCATCAATAAGCAGAGCAGTCGTGTTAAAAAGATGCAAAGCTTCGGCATCTGATATTGCTGAAATATTTACTGATGAATCAATAGATGAGCGGTAGCATATTTCTTCAGATATCAACGGACTGAATCCGGTTATGGATGTGTATAATGCCTTTGAGCATGAGCACTGTTTTGTGCGGATATTTTCGTTAAAATATTCCTGTGTCAGCTCAAAGGGACTTATCTTGTGTGCAGTATCAGGGATAAAGTATTTCCGCCCCGGAAGAACTTCTCTTACCGAACTGACATTTGAAGATATGTGCTTTATACTGTCGATAATAATATTCTTATCATCACAAAATATTATATTACTGTGCTTACCCATAAGTTCGATTATAAGATTTTTGCGGCATATATCTCCCATTTCATTCAGATGTTCTATTTCAAAGTTTACTATACGCTCAAGACCGGGCTGTGATACTGAGATGATGCGGCCGTTACTTATATGTTTCCTTAAGAGCATGCAAAATGCGGGTGCAGTAAGAGGACTTACCTTTGAAGTCTCTGTAAAGTACAAAAGTGGAAGGGAAGCACTTGCTGACACCAGAAGTTTATACTGCTCGCGGTTATTCTTTATAGTAAGTAAAAGTTCATCGGGTTCCGGCTGGGCTATTTTAAATAATCTGCCGTTGATGATTTTTTCATTTAATTCATTAACGATGGCGGCAACTGTTATTCCGTCGAATGCCATATAAACACGTCCTTTCTTATATAAAATTTATATAAACATTATATAAATACTAAACTAAACATTATCAAAATGCAAGGAAAACATTGACTGATAAAAACTATTGTTTTATAATATACCGTATGATATTTTGCATATCTGCAAATTTTTGCTAAAATAAGGAAAATGCAGGATATGGAAAGGCAAGGTTTAATAACATGATAAAAAGCATGACAGGCTTTGGACGATATGAATATGTTGATAACGGAATAAGGTTTAATGTAGAAATAAAATCAGTAAATCACCGTTATCTTGAACTTAATATAAAATTGCCCAAAAAGCTGAACTTTTTTGAACCGGAGATAAGAAATTACATCAAAAAATATGCATCACGCGGCAAGATAGATATGTTTATCACATATGAGGATATGAATGGCAAAACTGAGGAAGTCGGATATAATGATGAACTTGCACGCCAGTATATATCGAGATTTAAGGAAATCGGCGAAAAATATGCGATAAAAAATGATGTCACAACCACCACATTACTCAGGTGTCAGGATGTATTTATAATGGAAGACAAAAAGCTTGACGAAGAACAGCTGTGGAACGGGTTAAGACCTGCCATAGATGGTGCAGCAGAGAAATTTGTTGAGACGCGTATCACGGAAGGCGGAAATCTTAGAGAAGACTTACTTTCAAAGCTTGATTCAATGAATAAGATGGTAGAATACATTGAAAGCAGGGCACCGGAGATAGTTGCGGAATACAGAAAAAAGATTGAAGATAAGGTAAGCGAGCTTCTTGAAAATGCTCAGATTGACCAGAGCAGAATAGCTGCAGAGACGGTGATTTTTGCTGATAAAATATGTGTTGATGAAGAGACGGTAAGACTTAAAAGTCATATAAGTACTATGTCAGATTCATTAAAAAATGGTGGAGTTGTCGGAAGAAAGCTTGATTTTATTGCACAGGAAATGAACAGAGAAGCTAACACGATTCTTTCTAAAACCACGGATTTAGATATTACGAATCATGCAATTGATTTAAAAACAGAGATTGAAAAAGTCAGAGAGCAGATTCAGAACATAGAGTAATTAAGTAACCGGAAAGGATATATACTTATGGGAAGACTTATGAATGTTGGTTATGGAAATGTTGTGAATACGGACAAAGTGGTAGCTGTTATAAGTTCTGATTCGGCACCGGCGAGGAGAATGATTCAGTCGGCAAAAGATCAGGGAAAAGCAATAGATGCAACACAGGGAAGGAAAACAAAATCTGTCATTATTACTGATGGTGTGATGATAGTACTTTCAGCACTTTCACCGGATACAATATCAGCCAGATTTAAGGAAGATGAGGCGGTTTCGTCGTGGAAAGGAGAAAATCGTGATGAATAAAGGAGTACTTGTTGTGATTTCGGGTTTTTCAGGTTCAGGTAAGGGAACCATGATGAAAGAACTGGTTTCAAATTATGAAGGATATGCCCTTTCGATTTCAGCAACTACCAGAAAGCCGAGGGAAGGCGAGGAAGACGGAAGAGAATATTTTTTCAAAACAGAGGAAGAATTTAAGAAAATGATAAATGAGGATGCGTTCCTTGAACATGCCTGTTATGTAGGCAATTATTATGGAACTCCGAAAGCATATGTAGAAAAAATGCTTAATGAGGGAAAGAATGTCCTTTTGGAGATAGAGATTCAGGGGGCATTAAATATTAAGAAACAGATGCCGGATGCAGCACTTATATTTATACTTCCACCTTCAGCAGAGGAATTAAAAAGACGTCTTATCGGAAGAGGAACAGAGAGTATGGACGTTATAGAAGCCAGATTAAACAGGGCAAAGGAAGAGGCAGAAGGCATAGAAAATTATGATTATGTCATAGTGAATGATAAACTGGATGAGAGTGTGGCAGCATTGGATAATCTTATTACAGGTTTAAAATGCGGCACTTTTAGAAATATAGATTTTATTAATAAAATAAGAGATGGCGTTAAACGCTTTTAGGCAGAAAGGAGATTTTAATATGTTACATCCATCATATACTGATTTAATGGCAGTAGTAAATAAAGAGGTAGAGCCGGGAGAGCAGCCGGTAGTACAGAGCAGATATTCAATCGTTATGGCTGCTTCAAAGAGAGCAAGACAGATAATAGGAGGAGAAGAACCGTTAGTTAAAAACAGAAATGGTAAACCGTTATCCATGGCAGTAGAGGAACTTTACAGTTCAAAAGTACGAATCGTAGGAGATGAGGAAGAGGAAGAAGAGTAATGAAAATATTATTTATATCTTTGGGATGTGATAAAAATCTGGTTGATACGGAGGAAATGTTAGGTACATTATGTGAAAATAATGACATTTCATTTACTGATGATGAGATGGAAGCAGATGTCATAATAATTAATACCTGTTGTTTTGTTAATGATGCAAAAGAGGAAAGTATTAATACTATAATAGAGATGGCTGAGCACAGAACTCATGGCAGATGCCGTTCGCTTATAGTTGCCGGATGTCTTGCACAGAGATATAAATCAGAAATATTAAAAGAGATACCTGAAGTGGATGCTGTTATCGGTACGGCATCTACGGATGCAATTCTTGATATAGTAAACAGGTTACAGAAGGATGAGGATAACATAGAAGTGTATAATCCGCTTGATATGCCTGTTTCAGCAGACAAAAAAAGGATACTTACAACAGGTGGACATTATGCATTTCTTAAGATTGCAGAAGGGTGTAATAAATGTTGTAGTTACTGTGTTATTCCGTCAATACGCGGAAAGTACAGAAGTATTCCTATGGAACAGCTGGTACACAAGGCACAGGAACTTGCTGATGGCGGTGTGAAAGAATTGATTCTGGTGGCACAGGAAACCACAATGTATGGTGTCGATCTTTATAACAAAAAGATGCTGCCGGAGCTGCTTGAAAAATTATGTGCCATAAACGGATTATACTGGATAAGAATTTTGTATTGTTATCCGGAAGAAATAACAGACGAACTTATACAGGTTATAAAAAATCAGGATAAAATATGTAATTATCTTGATATTCCTGTACAGCATGCAGCTGATAATGTGCTCAAAAATATGAAGAGAAGAGCTACGTTAGCACAGCTGACAGAAACAATAGGCAGATTGAGAAAGGAGATTCCGGACATAGTGTTAAGGACAACACTTATAAGCGGATTTCCGGGTGAGACAGAAGAAGATCATGAAATATTAAAGAAGTTTGTTGAGGACATGAGATTTGACAGACTTGGTGTCTTTGCATATTCGCCTGAAGAGGGAACAGAGGCTGCCGAAATGGAAAATCAGGTAGATGAAAATATAAAGGAAGAGCGCAGGGACGAACTTATGTCTATTCAGCAGGACATTGCTTTTGAAATGTCAGAGAGTAGAATCGGCAGGGAAATGCTTGTAATGATTGAAGGCAAGCTGGCTGATGAAAATGCGTATGTAGGACGTACATACATGGATGCACCGGGAGTCGATGGTAATATATTTATTACTACAGATGCAGACCTTATGACCGGAGATTTTGTGAAGGTTAAAGTAACGGGTGCTGTTGAGTATGATCTTATAGGAGAAATTTTATAACGAAAGGAAGTGCTTTTAAATGAATCTGCCTAATAAATTAACTTTACTCAGAGTTTTACTTATACCATTTTTTATTGTATTTATGTTGGTTGATGTATTTGGAGAGGCCGATAAATACATAGCCCTGGCAATATTTGCTGTTGCAAGTATTACAGATATGCTTGATGGAAAGATAGCACGTAAATACAATCTTGTAACCAATTTTGGGAAATTCATGGACCCGATGGCGGATAAGCTGTTGGTATGTTCGGCAATGATATGTATGATAGATGACAGATTACAGTCATGGATTGTTATAGTCATTATCAGTAGAGAACTGATTATCAGTGGCTTCAGAACAGTAGCAGCGGATAATGGCGTTGTTATTGCAGCAAGCTGGTGGGGAAAATGGAAAACTACAAGCCAGATGATAATGATAATCCTTCTTATACTGGATTTGGACTTTGCGTGGTATGGAGTTGTAGAATACATTTTCATATATCTGGCTTTGATTCTTACATTGGTTTCACTTGTGGATTATCTGGTTAAGAACAGAAGTGTATTATCTGATGGTGTTTCATCAAAGAAATAGTAAATTAAGGATGGAAGAATTACATTGAAGAGTCAGGAAATGGAATATGAATTATCCAGAAATGAATATATGGATGTTCAGACATATTTTATGCTGAGGCAGAGTAATATTGTTAAATTCTGCATTGCTTTATTTGTACTGGGTTTGACGTTGGGAATCATAAAGATTGCCACGGGAAGCGGTGTGAGTGGTATATGGGTTCTTGTAATATTTCCTTTTCCATATATGGCATATGTTATATTTAAAATAAGAAATATTGCATATAGAATGTACGGAAATGATATAAGCAAGTGGAAGGTAATATTTAGTGAGAATGGTATAAATGCCATAGCCGTTAAACAGAACAGAAATCTTGATGCATCATGGGAGTCAGTGAGAAAAGTGTGGAAGACAAAGAAATATGTATTTTTCTTCCTGTCAAAAAGTGTTTATCTTGTGGTTCCGTTACGGGCAGTAAAGGATTACGAATTATTTGAAAAATATATTGAGACAGCTAAAGGCAGATAAATATAAAACGTATGCATTTGTAAGGCGGTGAATTGGCAGAATGTAGTATGCAGGCCGGTCTTATACATTGCATACGTTTTTTGTGCACAATAAAAAATATACTTATGATAAAAACTAAATCACATATTGCATATAATTAAAAAATATGTTATACTGTGAAAGTATTCAAAACATCTTTTAATCTGATAATTCAAAAATTTTTATTCTTGACAAACATCGGTCAATATAATAATATTATAGCAGAAACGAACAAATGTTCACAATAGCAGAAATAATCAGGAGGAAATATTTAATGGATAAGAATGATAAATTAAAAGCATTGGAAGCAGCAATATCACAGATAGAAAAACAGCATGGTAAGGGCTCTGTAATGAAACTTGGAGATCCTGCATCAGCAATGAATATAGAGACAATACCTACAGGTTCATTAAGCCTTGATGTGGCACTCGGACTCGGAGGAATACCTAAGGGACGTGTTATAGAGATATATGGTCCTGAATCCAGTGGTAAGACAACAGTTGCACTACATATAATTGCAGAAGTTCAGAAAAGAGGAGGCATTGCCGGATTTATAGATGCGGAACATGCGCTTGACCCTGTATATGCAAAGGCAATAGGCGTTGATATAGATAACTTATATATATCACAGCCGGATTTCGGAGAACAGGCACTTGAAATAGCAGAGACATTTGTGCGTTCAGGGGCTATTGATATTGTCGTTGTGGATTCTGTTGCAGCCCTCGTTCCAAAGGCAGAGATAGACGGTGAGATGGGAGATTCACATGTAGGACTTCAGGCGAGACTTATGTCACAGGCACTCAGAAAACTTACAGGTGTTATCAGTAAGACTAATACGGCGGTAATATTTATAAACCAGCTCAGAGAAAAAGTCGGGGTCATGTTTGGAAATCCGGAGACTACAACAGGAGGAAGAGCACTTAAATTTTATTCATCCGTAAGACTTGATGTAAGAAGAATTGAAACACTCAAGCAGGGGGGAGAAATGATTGGTAACAGAGCTAGGGTCAAAGTAGTTAAAAATAAGATTGCGCCTCCGTTTAAGGAAGCAGAGTTTGATATTATGTTTGGAAAAGGAATATCAAGAGAAGGAGATATTCTTGATCTGGCAGCGGATTTAAATATTGTAAATAAGAGTGGAGCATGGTATGCGTATAATGGAGAGAAGATTGGACAGGGAAGGGAAAATGCCAAAACAACACTTTCTAACAATCCTGAGATGATGACGGAGATAGAGGCTGCTGTAAGGGAACATTATGGCATGCCGGCAGCACCGGTGGTTGATGCGGCAGAAGCGGCAAAGAGTAAGGATAAAGACAAAGCAGAGGATAAATAATGTATGTTACTGAACTTATACCGGTAGATAAGAAACAGATACTTGTTATAACTGATGATGATATCAGGTTTCGATTGTATAAAGGAGAAGTACGGAGATTTAATGTGACAGCGGGGATGAATATAGAGGAAACTGTATTAAATGAAATATTCACCCTGCTAAAGAAAAGATGCAAAGAGCGTGCACTGTATATAGTAGAACGTGCGGATAAGACTGAGAAGGAACTCAGGATAAAGCTTGAGAGTGGAGATTATCCTGAGGAGATAGTTGAATGTACGCTGGAATTTCTTAAATGTTATGATTATATAAATGATTACAGATATTCATGTAACTATGTGAGACAGAAGACTGTTAAGTACGGTATGAGAAAGATAAAATATGAGCTTTTGAGCAAAGGTGTGTCTGTGGAAACCATTGATAAAGTATTTGCTGAAAATGAAACGGACAGTAGAGAAGTAATAAGAAAAATTCTTACCGGAAGAAGATTTGATTTTTCCACAAACGATAGAAAACAGATAGATAGACAGATAAGATATTTGATTGGAAAAGGATTTTCCTATGAAGATATAAGTTCGGTTATTAAAGAAAATCAACAAGATTTTATGTGATATCAAGAGAAAAATATAACAGTTTGCATATAAAAGTACCATCTTTACTTGACATAATTATAAAATGAGTATAAAATTGAACTGTTGTATTGCACAATGAAAACTAAATAAGGAGGTGCTCCTGTGATTGAAGTTATAATTGCTGTTTTGATTACACTTGTTATAGCTGCTCCGATTGCATGGATTGTTTCGTCAAAACGTACTACTACAGTATTTGAGGAGAAAATCGGAAACGCAGAAACAAAATCAAGGGAAATCATAGATGAAGCATTAAAGACTGCTGAGACAAAGAAACGTGAAGCTTTATTGGAGGCTAAAGAAGAATCTCTCAAGACAAAGAATGAACTCGAAAAAGAGAGTAAAGAGAGAAGAGCCGAGATACAGCGTTACGAGAAGAGAGTTTTGTCTAAGGAAGAGGCATTGGATAAGAAGATGGATCAAATCGAGAAAAAAGAAGCAGTGCTTAGTTCTAAGGAAGAAGAACTCGAAAAGCAGAAAGAAAAAATAGCTCATCTGCATGAACAGCGTGTACAGGAATTAGAGAGAATCTCTGGATTAACCTCCGAGCAGGCAAAAGAGTTTTTATTGAAATCTGTTGAAGAAGAAGTTAAACATGACACAGCTAAGATGATTAAAGAACTTGAGACAAGAGCTAAGGAAGATGCATCTAAGAAGGCTAAGGAATATGTGGTTAATGCAATTCAGAAATGTGCGGCAGACCATGTATCTGAGACAACAATATCTGTTGTGCAGCTTCCTAATGATGAGATGAAAGGAAGAATCATTGGACGTGAGGGAAGAAATATAAGAACACTTGAGACACTTACAGGTGTTGACCTTATAATTGATGATACTCCGGAAGCTGTTATTCTTTCAGGATTTGATCCGATAAGAAGAGAAGTTGCAAGAATTGCACTTGAGAAGCTTATTGTCGATGGTCGTATTCATCCGGCTAGAATTGAAGAAATGGTTGAAAAGGCTCAGAAGGAAGTTGAGTCCATGATGCGTGAAGAGGGTGAGGCAGCTACATTAGAGGTAGGTGTTCATGGAATACACCCTGAACTCGTTAAGTTACTTGGTAAGATGAAATTCAGAACAAGTTATGGACAGAATGCATTAAAACATTCAATTGAGGTTGCACATTTGGCAGGTTTGCTTGCAGCTGAAGTTGGTGTTGATGTGCGATTAGCTAAAAGGGCAGGATTGCTTCATGATATCGGTAAGTCCGTTGATCATGAGGTAGAAGGATCTCATATACAGATTGGAGTGGATTTGTGTAAGAAGTACAAAGAATCACCGCTGATAATTAATGCTGTTGAGGCACATCATGGTGATGTAGAACCACAGTCATTAGTTGCATGTCTTGTTCAGGCGGCTGATACAATTTCAGCAGCAAGACCTGGTGCAAGAAGAGAGACTTTAGAAACATACACAAACAGATTAAAACAGTTAGAAGACATAGCTAACGAGTTTGATGGAGTAGATAAATCTTTTGCTATTCAGGCAGGTAGAGAAATACGTGTTATGGTTATTCCAGATCAGGTAAGTGATGCTGATATGGTATTACTTGCAAGAAATGTGTCAAAGGAAATCGAGAAACAGCTTGAATATCCTGGACAGATTAAAGTAAATGTTATACGCGAAAGCAGAGTAACGGATTACGCTAAATAACGAAATTAATTAAAAAGTAAGGAAAAGACTTGGAATCGAGGTTTAATTAAAAAATCGATGATTCTGAGTCTTTTTAGTTAATATTGAATAGACGGCGTGATAAAATCGCTAAGAAATGGAGAGTAGTGTGAAAAATATGAGAAAAGTATTAACTATAGCCGGTTCTGATTGTAGTGGAGGAGCCGGAATTCAGGCAGATTTGAAAACAATGACAGCACACGGAGTGTATGGGATGAGTGTTATAACGGCCCTTACAGCCCAGAATACATGTGGTGTTGACGGTATTTTTAATGTTGACAGTGAGTTTACCGGGTTACAGATGAAAAGTGTGTTTGAGGATATAGTACCGGATGCAGTGAAGGTTGGAATGGTATCTGATGCCGGAAATATCAATGTGATTTCAGAAAAGCTTGCTGAGTATAATGCGAAAAATATTGTTGTTGATACAGTTATGGTTTCGACAAGTGGACATTCACTTATTGATGAGGATGCGAAAAAAGTTTTAATAGAAAAGCTTATTCCGATGGCAACGGTTATAACACCTAATTTGTCAGAGGCAAGGGAGCTGTCAGGGGTGTGCATAAATTCCAAGGAAGATATGGAAAAGGTAGCCGTGATAATTTCTGAGATGACGAATGCAGCCATATTGATAAAAGGCGGACATTCAGAAGACAATTCAGATGATTTATTATATATAGATGGAAAAAATGTTTGGTTTAAGGCGAAAAGAATAGATAATGAAAATACTCACGGCACAGGATGTACACTATCTTCGGCAATTGCCTGCAACCTTGCAAATGGTTTAAGTATAGAAGAAAGTGTAAGTAATGCAAAGAAATATATAACCGGTGCTATAGATAGCAGACTTGATATTGGCAGAGGGCGCGGACCACTTAATCATATGTTTTTGTTGCAAAAGCAAAAATAGTGTACTATAATTATTTTTAATTTTGATTGTACAGATTATTAACGGAGGCGTAAAAATGGCTAAGATTGGTTTTATTGGTATGGGCAATATGGGTTATGCCATGTTGAAAGGAACACTTAACGTATTTGATAAGGATGATATTTTATTTTGTGATGCGAGTGAATCGAGAATGAATCAGGTGTCAGAGGAGACCGGCGTCAGACATACTGAATCAAACGCTGAATGTGCAAATAACGTAAAATATCTTGTATTGGCTGTGAAACCGCAGTTTTATTCACAGGTTATTAAAAATATTGTAAACGTTGTGACACCGGAGCATGTAGTTATCTCTATTGCACCTGGAAAGACTATAAAATATCTGACGGATGAACTTGGTTTTGACGTAAGGGTGGTCAGAGCAATGCCGAATACACCGGCATTATTGGGAGCAGGAATGACAGGCATAAGCTATGACCCTAAGCTGTTTAGTTTTTCAGAAAAAGAAATTATAGAAAAGTTTTTCTCATCATTTGGAAGAGTCAGGGTTATAGATGAAAAACTTATGAGTGCCGTGACATGTGCCAGCGGAAGTTCACCGGCTTATGTATATATGTTTATAGAGGCAATGGCAGACAGTGTTGTAAAATATGGTATACCGAGAGATGCGGCATACGAGATGGTTGCACAGACGGTTATGGGAGCTGCTAAGATGGTGCTTGAGACAAATGAACATCCGGGCAGATTAAAGGACAATGTATGCTCACCGGGTGGAACAACTATAGCAGGTGTTGCAGCACTTGAAGAGTATGGATTTAGAAATGCTATTATCAAGGCTACAGATGCATGCTATGATAAAGCTGAGAACATGTAATTATATTTATGTTATATTTCAAATGCTGAATGGAGAATCAGGTAATGGAAGAAATAAAACGCTTGAATAGAGAACTTGTATACAAGGGACATATTATAGATATGTACAAAGATACGGTGAAAATACCAAATGGAAACATTGCGGAATGGGATTTTATCGGTCATAAAGGTGCGGCTGCGGTTTTACCGGTACTTAAGAATGGGAATGTGTTAATGGTAAGGCAGTACAGAAATGCACTTGACAGATATACACTTGAGATTCCGGCAGGTGGACTTGAAAGTCCGGATGAACCGATGATTGATTGTGCAGCGAGGGAACTTGAGGAAGAAACAGGTTATAAATCTGATAATCTTGAAATGTTGTTATCGTTACATACAACGGTAGCTTTCTGCAATGAAAAAATAGAGGTGTTTTTGGCGAGAGATCTTGTAAAAACGAGTCAGCATTTAGATGAAGATGAATATATAGATGTTGAAGAACATTCTATAGAAGAACTGTTAGAGGCGGTTTATTCAGGAAAAATCGAAGATTCAAAAACCGTTTCGGCGATACTTGCATATTACTCAAAATACTGCAAGTAGGAATAAATGAGAAGTAAACCGCATATATTCATTTAGAGTTGTCCATGTAAAAATGGAATGGAGGAGAAATCTTTATGAAATATGCGGTTTTTAATGTTGTCCGTAAAAGAAAAATGTGGTTAATTTTCTTTTTTGTTGGAATTATAGCGGGTACAGTGTATGCGAATTTTAAATGGTTTGACTCATTAAATGAGGTTGATGCATTTGTTTCATATTGGGGGGAAAGAATAAAAAATGCAGACATAAATAAGACAGATTTCTGGCATTACGTTTTAAAAAGCAGAATGAAAGAAATTTTATTTATTTTATTATTTAATCTTACTATTGCGGGCAAAGTGTTTAATTGTATATATCTGGTGTATCTTGGCTATTCATCTTCAATGGTAGGGACGCTGATGACGTTAAGATACGGCTACAGGGCACTGATTGTGTATCCGGCATCCATATTTCCATATTACATTATGTATGGAATACTTATTACATATACGTTTGCACAGTGTGAGAGATTAAATGAGACTTTTTTTAAGGAAAAATGTTTTAAATCTTACAGACCCGGTCCGGAAAGCGTTAAGGAGTCATTTAAACAGGCAGCTGTTATTATGGTTTTACTGATAATTGAGAGCATGCTTGAAGCATATATAAATATTAATGTTTTGGTTTGATTTTTAGGAGATATTTGGTATACTTTTTAGTGGAGAGGTTTTTATAGAGAAACTAAAGAAAATGGTGTTTCGTTGGAGGTATGTATGCAAAGCAGTATAGAGGAATTTCTGGTCTATATGGAGAATGTGAGAAAGGTTTCACAAAATACAAAACAGTCGTATAGACGTGATTTGGTTAAAATGATAAATTTTATGGAAAAACATGGGATAGAAAATGTAACAGATATAACTGTTACGAATATTAACGCATATATTTTGAATCTGGAAAAGGATGGAATGTCGCCGGCAACCATATCAAGAAATATTGTTTCCATGAAGGCGTATTTTCATTATCTGTTGGTTAATAAACAAATTGATTACGAACCGATTGAATTTGTAAAGGCACCTCCTGTAGAAAAGAAGGCACCGCATATATTGTCAGTTGAAGAAGTAGACCGTCTGTTGTCGCAGTTGTCAGGAAATTCACCTAAGGCAGTAAGAGATAAGGCTATGATTGAACTTTTGTATGCTACGGGTATGAGAGTAAGTGAAATGATACTGCTTAAAGTTTCTGATGTAAATCTTGACATGGAGTATGTATCCTGTGACGGAAAAGGAAAGAAGAACCGTATAGTGCCTTTTGGAAGAGCTGCAAAGGATGCGCTTACAATATATATTAATGACTACAGGGACAATATGGTAAAAGGAAAAGATAATGATTTACTGTTTGTGAACTGTCAGGGAAATCCGATGAGCAGACAGGGATTTTGGAAAATAATTAAAGGATATGGAATAAAGGCTGATATAAAAACGGATATTACACCACACAGTATAAGACATTCGTTTGCTGCACACATGGTTGCTAACGGTGCAGATTTAAAGTCTGTACAGGAACTTATGGGACTGTCTGATATATCATCTACAAAGGTATATGCGGATATGTCAAAGAAAAGACTGAGAAGTGTATATGAGAGTACTCATCCGAGAAATTAAATATTTACATAAAAACGGACGTTGCAAATTAATGTAACGTCCGTTTGATTTTCATAAGCAAATTTCTTATAACAATTCAGCAATATCGTATATGAGCCGTTCTGTCTGATCCCATCCTATACATGGATCGGTGATTGATTTGCCGTATATATGTTCCTCAATCTTCTGTGAGCCCGGCTCTATATAACTTTCTATCATAAGTCCTTTTACAAATTTTGCAATATCATCAGAATGTCTCATGCTGTGAAGAACTTCTTTTGATATTCTTATCTGCTCAAGATACTGTTTAGCTGAGTTTGAATGGTTTGTATCAACAATAACAGCAGGATTCTTGAGATTCATTTCTTCGTACATATTATGGAGACGGATTAAATCTTCATAATGGTAGTTTGGGATGCACTGACCGTGCTTGTTAACTGCTCCACGAAGTACAGTATGTGTGTAAGGGTTTCCGTCAGTCTTAACTTCCCATGCACGGTATATAAATGTATGACCGCTCTGTGCAGCTGTAACCGAATTGAGCATAACTGAAAAGTCACCGCTTGTAGGGTTTTTCATTCCGACAGGAATCTCCATTCCGCTGACGGTGAGACGGTGCTGCTGATCCTCAACAGAACGTGCTCCGATTGCAACATATGAGAGAATATCCGAAAAATAGCGGTAGTTTTCCGGATAGAGCATCTCGTCTGCTGCTGTAAGTCCTGTTTCTTCCATAACACGGATATGCATTTTTCTGATTGCGAGAAGTCCGGCTAAAAGATCCGGCTTTCCTTCAGGATCGGGCTGATGTAACATTCCCTTGTATCCCATACCTGTTGTTCTCGGTTTGTTAGTATATATTCTTGGAATTATGATTATCTTGTCAGATACTTTTTCACTGACTTTTGCAAGTCTGTTTACATAATCGCAGACAGTGTCTTCGTTATCTGCTGAACATGGTCCGATGATTAACAGAAATTTATCAGATTCTCCTTTAAATACTTTTTTGATTTGAATATCTCTTGCTTCTTTTAACTCTGCCAGTTTCATTGGAAGAGGAAACTGTTCTTTAATTTCAGCAGGAGTTGGTAATTTTTTTATAAATTGAAAACTCATTTATCTGATTCCTCCTTGTCGTAAAGGATTATAATATAAATAAATTTAAAATTCAATTACAAATTATCAATCATGCTAAAATGTGTTATAATATAAGATATAAAAATACCCATATGGAAGGAGAAGATGGTTATGAAGCTTAGACGTGTTATATGGATAATTTTAGACAGTGTTGGGGCAGGGGAAATGCCGGATGCAGACAGATTTGGAGATGTAGGAAGCAATACTCTTGAACATGTGTGGAAGGAGAATGGCGGACTCAATATTCCGAATATGATTAAGCTGGGACTTGGAAACATATCAGGACTTGACAGTATAGATAAGTGTGAAAGTCCTGCCGGGAATTTTGGAAAACTGGCGGAAATGTCAAACGGAAAGGATACAACTATCGGACATTGGGAAATGACAGGAATATATTCTCCAAGTAAATTTCCTACATATCCAAATGGATTTCCGGAGGATGTTATAGATGAATTTATAAAAAAGACAGGTGTACCGGGGGTATTGGCAAATTGTACGGCATCGGGAACAGAGATTATAAAGAAACTCGGCGTAGAACATATAAAAACAAAGAAACCTATAGTGTATACATCTGCGGACAGTGTATTTCAGATTGCCTGCCATGAAGATGTTTATCCTGTAGAGGAACTTTACAGGATATGCAGGTGTGCCCGTGAAATTTTGCAGGGGGGTAATGCGGTTGCAAGAGTTATTGCAAGACCATTTGTCGGAACAGATGGCAATTTTACCAGAACCTCAAACAGAAGAGATTTTTCGTTAAAACCGGACAGCAATAATCTTCTTGTTAAAATGAAAGAGGCCGGACATAATGTTATGGCAGTAGGAAAGATAGAAGATATATTTGCGGGATGCGGAATTACAGATGCCGTGCATACAAAGGATAATATGGATGGCGTTGACAAGACTATTGATTATATGAAACAGGATAAAGAAGGACTTATTTTCACAAATCTTGTGGAGTTTGACTCTGCATGGGGGCACAGAAGAGATTATAAAGGATATGGAAAAGGACTTGAGGACTTTGATGCAAGATTACCTGAAATAATTGACAATATGTCAGAAGAGGATTTGCTTATAATAAATGCAGACCATGGATGCGACCCGACATTTAAGGGTACAGATCATACAAGAGAATATATTCCTCTTCTTGTATACGGAAAAGGTATAAAAAGCGGATGCAGTCTTGGAACGGGTGATACATTTGCAAATATCGGGCAGACTATTTCGGAAATATTCGATGTGGGAAAACTCAGTATCGGAAACAGTTTTCTGGGAAAAATTAAAATGTAATCATCTGTGGAATGGAGATTAGTATGAGAATATATGATTTGATTGAAAAGAAAAGGGACGGACACGTACTGTCAAATGAAGAGATTGACTATGTTATAAAGGGTTATACGGATGGAAGCATACCGGATTATCAGATGTCGGCACTTCTTATGGCTATTTATTTCAGGGGAATGAATGAAGAAGAGACACTGCATCTGACCATGGCTATGAGAGATAGTGGTGATGTGCTTGATTTGTCAGAGATAAAAGGTGTCAAGGTTGATAAACACAGTACCGGAGGCGTAGGAGATAAGACAACGCTTGTTGTGGGACCTATGGTGGCAGCGTGTGGTGTACCTGTTGCTAAAATGTCAGGAAGAGGACTTGGGCATACCGGGGGAACGATTGACAAACTGGAAAGCTTTCCGGGATACAGGGTAAGCATACCGGAGAACGTTTTTATTTCAAATGTAAATGAAATAAAGATAGCAGTTGCAGGTCAGACGGCAAATCTTGCACCGGCTGATAAAAAGATATATGCACTCCGCGATGTTACTGCAACCGTAGATAACATATCCCTCATTGCAAGCAGTATAATGAGCAAAAAACTTGCGTCCGGAGCAGATGCAATAGTTCTTGATGTAAAGACAGGAAGCGGTGCTTTTATGAAAGAGGAGAAGGATGCCATTCTTCTTGCACAGGAAATGGTAAATATAGGAAACGGTGCAGGAAAGAATACGATTGCAGTTATAACCGACATGGACCAGCCACTTGGCCATGCAGTTGGAAATGCACTGGAGGTAAGAGAGGCGATAGATACATTAAAAGGAGAGGGACCGGATGATCTGTTAGAGTTAAGTTACGTCCTTGGAAGCTATATGCTAAAAGCGGCAGGGGTGGCTGATGATCTTGAGGAGGCAAGAGAGAAATTAGAGAATAGTGTGAAAAACGGAAATGCATTAAAAAAACTTGCGGAGCTTGTGAAAGCACAGGGTGGAGACGAAACATATGTGTATAATACTGATAAACTCGTAAAGTCATCTATAATTATGGATGTAAATTCTGAAGTTTCCGGTTATGTGGAAAAAATAGAGACAGAGGATATAGGAAGAGTTTCGCTTGTGCTTGGCGGAGGACGTGAAAATAAAGACAGCGTTATTGATTTATCCGTGGGTGTTGTATTGCATAAAAAAGTAGGTGATAAGGTTGAAAAAGGGGATGCCATAGCAACTTTATATGCAAATGATCTGGATAAATTGTCGGTGGCAAAAGATATTCTTGTAAACGCATACAGCATAACCGTAACTCCGGCAAAGTCAAAGCCGCTTATTAAGTGGATTGTAGGAAAAAATGGTGCGAAAAAATATTAAATATAATTGTTCATAAAAAATTCATTTTGTATTTTATATAAAAATGTGCTATATTCTATGTTTAGTATTAGAAAAATACAGAAAGGCAATGATTATGAACAGAATAAAAGATTTTTTTAAGAATAAAAATAATATTAAAGTCATTTTAGTGTACATTCTGCTTCCGATATTTATTAATCTGATTATTGAAATATTGAGCAGAAGTTCAGTGATTGATGGAATTAAATACATGTTTACACATCCGGTTCCGTTTTTGTGTAATGCAATGATTATATTATCGGTACTTATATTTACCATTCTTGTAAGAAGGCGATTGTTTGGCCTTACGGTATTATCGATTATATGGATAATATTCGGAATAGTTAATATGGTATTGCTTAACCAGAGGGTTACACCTTTCAATGCATCGGATCTTAAACTTATTGATTCGGCTATTACCATTATCAATAAATACTTCAGCTCCCTTATGGTTGCAGTTGTTGTAGTCGGTGTGGTTCTGGTAGTTGCCCTTATTGTTTTCGTGTTCCTTAAGGTTCCGAAAGTCAAATATAAGATTAACTATGTAAGAAATGCAATAGTGGTTGCGGCTGTGATAGTTTTGATGCTTGCTTCAATAAATATATCTATAGACACAGGATTTATGTCTACAGAATTTACAAATCTTACTACAGCCTACAATGAATACGGGTTTGTATATTGTTTTATGAATGGTCTGGTAAACACGGGAGTAAAGAAACCGTCAGATTATTCACAGGATACAATAAATGAAATAGTAGATAAGATTACAACAGAACCTGAGAACACAGGTGAGAAAAAGACTCCTAACATCATATTCATTCAGCTTGAGTCGTTTTTTAACCTTAATAATGTAAAAGATATTCAGTTGTCAGAAAATCCTATACCTTATTTTACGGAGCTGTGTCAGAAATATTCGTCAGGATATTTAAATGTATTTAATGTCGGATATGGAACATGTAATACTGAATTCGAAGTTATGACAGGAATGAATCTGGATGATTTTGGTCCGGGAGAATTTCCGTACAAAACCATACTTAAGGAAACAACATGTGAGAATATCACGTATGATCTTAAGGAAAACGGCTATGCAACTCATGCAATGCACAATAATACAGGAACATTTTATGGAAGAAATGCAGTATTTAAGAATCTGGGATATGATACATTTACATCTATTGAGTATATGCATGTAAATGAATTTACACCTATGTCATGGGCGAAGGATAAATTCCTCACACAGGAGATTATTGATACATTAAAATCGACAAAGGAACAGGATTACATTTATACAATATCAGTACAGGGACATGGAAGTTATCCGACAGAGCCTATGTATGAAAATCCTGTTATTAAAGTATCAGGTGTTGATAACGAAGGTCAGAGAAATGCCATAGAATACTATGCAAACGAGATACACGAGATGGATCAGTTTGTAAAGGAACTTGTAACGGCGCTTGATGAACTTGGTGAGGATACAGTCCTTGTTATGTATGGTGACCATCTTCCGGGACTAGGATTTTCTGATGATGAGCTTGTAAACGGTTCACAGTATCAGACAACATATGTTATATGGGATAATATAGGACTTGAGAAAAAGGATGAAACCCTTGAGGCATTCCAGCTTTCATCTGAAGTAATGTCAAGATTAAATATAACAACAGGTGTTATAAACCAGTACCATCAGAAATACAGAGGTACGGAAGAGTATCTTAGTGGACTTCAGAATCTTGAGTACGATATATTGTATGGAAGAAAATCCGTATATGGCGGAATAAATCCGTATGATCCGAGTGACCTTAAGATGGGAATAAAGGACATCGTCATAAATAAGGTTGAAAAGGATGAAGAAGCGGATGATGGAACAGTATATGTAAGAGGAGAGAACTTCACGGAATACAGCGTTGTATATGTGAACGGAGATGAGTACGATACAGAATATATAGATGAAAACACATTAAAGATAAAATGTGACAAACTTAAGAGTCTTGATTCATTTATCGTGTCTCAGAAATCAGGAGATACAAAACTGAGTTCAACAAAAGAATGTTTGTATTACGAATAAAATAGTCATAAAATATAATAATCCCTATAGAAATATAATAAGTATATTTCTATAGGGATTTGTTTATGTTAAAAAGATTAACGGCTTTTGTGTTAATGGCAATAATCAGTATGACCGTGATATCGGGTGGAGCGACAGTGTCTGCGACAACAGATGAAAATGTTCAGGAAAACACGGCAGAAGGTGACGGACTGGGAATTCAGTCAAAGGCGGCAGTACTTATGGAAAAGACAACGGGAAATGTCCTGTATGAAAAAAATGCAGATGAAAAACTAAGCCCTGCAAGCATTACAAAGATAATGACCCTTATCCTTATATTTGACAATATTGAGAGTGGAAAGATAAAATTAGAGGATATGGTGACAACGAGTGAATATGCAAAATCAATGGGCGGTTCGCAGGTATTTTTGGCAACAGGAGAACAACAGACAGTAGATACACTGATAAAATGTATAATAGTTGCGTCGGGAAATGATGCCAGTGTAGCAATGGCAGAACATATTGCGGGAACTGAGGAAGAATTTGTAAAAATGATGAATAAAAGGGCTAAAGAACTTGGCATGAACAGCACAAATTTTGAGGATTGCTGCGGGCTTACGGATTCAACAAATCATTATACAAGCGCAAGAGATGTGGCGATAATGTCAAGAGAACTTATATCGAAGTATCCACAGATACATAATTATTCAACAATATGGATGGAAAACATAACACATACAACTGATAAGGGAACAAAGGAATTCGGACTTACAAATACGAATAAACTTTTAAAGCAGTATCAGTGGACAACAGGACTCAAAACAGGCAGCACATCATTGGCAAAATATTGTGTGAGTGCTACGGCAAAGAAAAACGATATAGAACTGATAGCAGTTATAATGGCTGCTCCGGATTATAAAATCAGATTTTCAGAAGCAATAAAACTTCTTGAGTACGGATATGGCAAATGTGATTTGTATTCAGATGTTATATCAGGAGAAAAGGTGTATGTGAAAATAGATGGCGGTGTAAAAGAAAAGGTAAAATGCAGCCCTGAAAGTGATTTTAATTATCTGGGTATGAATGGAGAAAATTTACAGAGTATGACGAAGAAGATTATAAAAGAAAAAAATGTTAAAGCATCCGTAAAAAAAGGTGATGTGATGGGAAAATATGTTTATTATATTGATGGCAGTGAAATCGGAAGTACTAATATAATTGCAATGGAAAATGTAAAGAAGATGAAATACACTAACGCGTTTGTAAAGACCGGAAAAAAATTTCTCATTGATATTAAAAAATAAAAAATCGTTGAAATATCCTATAGAATTATGTAAAATAGAAATAGTGTCAATTCTGCAGCGGAAACAGCGTGGTGCTGTTTCTGTTGTGGTTTTTGTATAAGCAACGAGGAAAACGGAAAGGGCATATATATGGAATTAGAGGTTAAGCTGCAGGTGTTTGAGGGCCCGTTAGACTTACTTTTACACCTTATAGATAAAAATAAGATAAACATATATGATATCAATATTGTGGAAATAACTGCTCAGTACATGGAATACATAAGCATGATGCAGACCCATGATCTGGAGGTCGTCAGTGAATTTATGGTTATGGCGGCGACTCTTCTTGATATTAAGGCTAAGATGCTTCTGCCGAGAGAAGTGAATGAAGAAGGGGAGGAAGAAGATCCGAGACGTGAACTTGTGGAGCAGCTTCTTGAATATAAGATGTACAAGTATGCATCCTATGAACTCAGAGACAGATATACATATGCGGAAAGAAGTTTTTACAGAAAAGAAAGTCTTCCAAAGGAAGTTAAGCAGTACGAACCGCCGTTAGATATAGAGGCATTGCTTGACGGACTTACGCTCAGCAGACTTAACAGCATTTTTAAGGATGTCATGAAGCGCCAGAGTGATAAGATAGATCCGATAAGAAGTAAATTTGGCAGGATAGAGAAAGAAGAGGTAAATCTTTCGGACAAGATGGATTATATTGAAGATATATTAAAGAACGGAGAACCGCTGAGCTTCTTTTCACTTCTTGAATCACAAAAGTCTAAAATGCATGTTATTGTAAGTTTTCTGGCAGTTCTTGAACTGATGAAGGTTGGAAAGATTGTGATTATTCAGGAAAATGTGTTTGATGATATTATAATAAATGCGGCCTGAATATTTAAATGTATAGTGAAATGGAGAAATGTATGAACAAAAACAGTGAGATAGAAAAAACAGAGTCGGCCATAGAAGCAATTCTGTTTACTATGGGTAACTCTGTGGAAATAGGTAAAATTGCCACGGCTATAGATCATGATGAAGATACAACAAGAAAAATTATTCACAATATGATGGACAGGTATTCTGAGCAACACAGGGGAATAAAAATTGTTGAGCTTGACAATGCATTTCAGATGTGCACGAATCCGGAATATTATGAACAGCTTATAAAGGTAGCATCCCAGCCTAAGAAACAGGTTCTTACGGATGTATTGCTTGAAACACTGTCAATAATTGCATACAAACAGCCTATCACCCGAATAGAGATAGAAAAGATAAGAGGTGTTAAGTGTGATCATGCGGTAAATAAGCTTGTAGAGTATAATCTTGTTATGGAGGTTGGCAGGCTTGATGCTCCGGGAAGACCTATACTTTTCGGTACATCAGAAGAATTTTTAAGACAGTTTGGCATCAGTTCGCTTGAGGATTTACCGATTATCAATAAAGCTAAAGAAGAAGAGTTTAAGCTTGAGGCAGAAGAAGAGGCACAGCTTAAGCTGGATATCTGATGAAAGTGTAAAAATGTACAAATATTAAAGTGAAAATACACAAAAAATTCTTATAAATTAGAAGTAAGCTGAAAATTGGAAAATATATAAATGGTACAATTATGCAAAATGCACAAAAAATGTGGTTTTTTTATGACGAATAATATTGACAATACTATTTCAGAATGATATACTACATTTGAAATAAAAGCAGTATAATTGTAAGAGTTTATGGGAATAATTACTAAGTTATTGTTATGACAGAATTGCTTTTGTTGTTAATATTAACTAGAATTATTTGCCATAAAGGAATTTAAGCTTTTGTTGCAAAATTAATGTAAAAAGTAAGAGCTGAATATAAGTCTGCGGCTCGGAAAGGTATGAACAATTATGAAAAAAAGAATTATGGCAGTTGCATTAGTTGTAACTATGGCAGCGACAGCGTTCACTGGATGCGGTAAGAGTAAGACTTCGTCAGGCAATGCTGTAGAAGTGAAGGATTTTGATCCTGGTATCGAAATTGATACAAAATCAAAAATTGAGTTAACAGTATGGGAGTCTACAGGTGGACCTGATGAATTTATCAAGGCAGCAGGAGAGTCATTCACAAAACTTTATCCAAACATTACTATTAAGTATGTAAACGTAGAGTCAGCTGATGCACAGACAAAGATTGCATTGGACGGACCTGGTGGAAACGGACCTGACCTCTTTGCAGCAGCACATAATATCATGGGTGCTTTAGTAGCAGGTGGATATGTTTCAGAAGTTCCGGCAGGAGTTGACGAGACAGTTAAGAATAATGTTATCGAGAGTGCTGCACAGGGTGCTACATTAGACGGAAAAATGTATGGATATCCTGTTTCAGTTGAGACATATGCATTATTCTACAACAAAGACATTGTAGACGAAGCTGATGTTCCAAAGACAATGGATGATTTATTAACATACATCGACGGATTCGATAAAAAAGATGTAAATCCATTCGTATTTGATGCAGGAAATGCATACTACAGTGTATTATTTACAAACACAGATGATAATCACCTTTATGGAATGAATGGTGATGATATCACTCAGACATGCATGAACACGGATGAAGCTGTTAAGCAGATGCAGACATTCGTAAAACTTTCTAAGGCAGTAAACATGCCAACAGAGGATATTTCTACAAAATATTGTGATGCTATGTTCCTTGAAGGAAAAGCAGCTATGACAATTACAGGTGCATGGAATATTAAGACATTTGAGGAGTCTGGAATTAACTTCGGTATTACAACTATACCAAGTCTTCCTGATACAGATCATCCTGCAATTACATTCCAGGGTGTAAGATGTATGTATGCTTCAGCATTCTCAAATCATCCAAATGAAGCAGCAGCATTTGCTGAGTTCCTTACAACACCTGAGATGCAGAAACTTCGTTATGACTTAACAACAACTTTACCTGCAGCTGATATCGAAGTAGATGATGAGAAGGGATATATTGCAGGAATGAACGAGCAGCTTAAGTATTCTTACCCAATGCCAAATATCTCACAGGCAAGTTTGTTCTGGAGTGCATTTGGTTCAGCATATGCTAATATCTGGAATGGTGAAGTTGGCAATGACGATGCATCAGTTTTATCAGAATTAGATAAAGCAAACCAGACAGCAACAAAGAAAGGCTAATATAGTTAATATCATTGACCGGTGGAAGGCCGGTCAATGAAAAAATAAACAAATTTAGAAAGTCAGGTGAGGTTATGGGAACATCTTTAGCTACAGATGGTTCTGATAAGAAAAAAGTAATGCTTACTTCTATACTGTTTATGGGACTCGGACATATTGTTCATTTAAAACAGTGGGTTAAGGGTATATTCTTTGCCCTCATAGAAGTAATATTTTTATGTTTTGTTCCGCATTTTGTAACAAAACTGGATGATATGATACATATTGGTAAAGACCAGTCTATGATACCGGCTGCAGAGAGACAGATGTCAACCTTCATGTTAATTGATGGTATTATAGTATTGGCATTTATAGCAATTTTTATTGTTGTATATGTATTGTCGGTTAAAAGTGCATTAGCTGATTACAGAGATTACTGTATTTTAGGAAAATATGCTGATAACAGAGATGCTACAAAAGGAATTTTAGGAAAAGCTTTCCCTATCGTTGGCCTTGCACCAGCGTTAATCCTTATTGTATTCTTCGTTATTGTTCCGTTGGTATTCTCAATAACAGCGGGATTTACAAACTGGTCTAATCCGGATCATATCCCACCGGGAGGTTCAGTAAACTGGGTTGGACTTGAGAATTACATCGGCATGTTCGGTGGAGAAGCAGAGTGGTCATCAGCATTCTTACGTGTTGCAGGATGGACGCTTATCTGGGGATTCTGTGCTACATTCACTAACTACTTTGGTGGAATGATTATGGCAGTTATCTTCAATCAGACAAAGTTAAAAATAGCTCCTGTTTTCAGAGCAATTTTCATTTTACCATATGCTATTCCTAACATCCTTAGTATGATGGTATGGAAGAACCTTTTGAATGGATCTTCAGGTACGGTAAACAAAACACTTGAGGCAATGGGTCTTATAGATCATGCTATTCCTTGGTTGTCTGACGTAAACTACGCAAGAATGACTTGTGTGCTTGTAAACTTATGGGCAGGTTTCCCATATTTCATGATGCTTATTGCTGGTCAGATGACTGCTATATCTACAGATATATTTGAAGCGGCAGCTATCGATGGTGCTAATAAGTTCCAGATATTTAAGAGTATTACATTACCAATGGTATTATACCAAACAGTGCCTTTGATTATCATGTCATTTACACATAATGTAAATAACTTCGGTGTTATCTACTTCTTGACAGGTGGTGCACCAAACGTTGCATCGTCAACAACCACAAAAGCGGGTGGTACGGATATCGTCGTAACATGGATTTACAAACTGACTATGGACGATATGAACTACAAGAACGCATCAGTACTTGCCATGTTCGTATTTGTAGTACTTGCACCATTTGCTATATTTAACTTTATGAATACTAAGTCGTTTAAGGAGGGTGAATTATAATGAAAAAAAGTTCAAAAGCTACAGCTTTAACAGTGCTGGTAGTTGTATTTTTACTCCTTGTTACGTTTATAGTATTATACCCTATCGTGTTCGTTGTAAGTGCAGCATTTGCACCGGGTAATACAGCAACAGGTCTTTCTATAATACCTTTTGCACAGGGATTTACTACTGAGCATTTTTCATATTTGTTTAATGAGACAAACTTTGTATTATGGTTCCAGAACACACTTATTATAGCTATCTGCACAAGTGCAGCATCTATAGTTGTATGTTCGTTATCAGCATATGTTTTCTCAAGATTTAGATTTGCACTTAAGAAGGCAATGCTTATGTCATTGCTTATATTACAGATTTTCCCATCTTTCGTTGGAATGATAGCTATCTATGTTATCATCAACAGAATGGGTGCTTATAACCAGTTATGGGGTCTTGTACTTGTTTATGTTGCAGGTAACGTACCTTATAATACATGGCTTGTTAAGAGTTATCTGGATACTATTCCTAAGAGTCTTGACGAAGCAGCCAGAATCGATGGAGCTAACCACCTTACAATTTTCGCACGAGTTATAATGCCGATTGCAAGACCAATCATTATCTTCCTTGCAATTACAACATTTACAGGTCCGTGGATGGACTGGATTTTCCCGAAACTTGTATTAGGTGAAAATGAGAAGCAGACATTAGCACTTGGACTTTTCAGCTTTGTTACAGATAGAAAAGACCAGTTCACAACATTTGCAGCAGGAGCATTACTTATCGCAATTCCTTTCGTATTCTTCTTTGTAATAACACAGAAGGCACAGACAGAAGGTCTTGGAGCTGCAGCTGTTAAGGAATAATATAATAATCTGATTATTTGGAGAGGCACTATGGCGTGTGAGCTATGGTGTCTCTTTTTTTGTTATGTGACAGTATGTTTATATGATTTAGGTGTCAAAAGGGTGCTACGCACCAGTCAAACACAATATGTGATATTGCAAGCTGGCTTGCAAATACACATACTTGTGTCGGCTAGTCCCCGTAGGGGCTTTTGACCCTAAATCTTATATAAAATTGCGAAAGTCTTTTTTTCTGATATATACATAGAATTATAGAAAGAGATTTTTTGTGGGGGAGAAGTGTTAAAGAAGTTATTTGTAATTATATGTATGATTGGTATATGTCTGGCACAGCGTGTGTATGGCGATGAGGATATGCAGCTAAATGCTAAATCAGCGGTTTTGATTGATGCGGAAAATGGCAGGATACTGTATGGTAAAAATGAGAGAGAAAAGCTGCCTATGGCAAGTACGACCAAGATAATGACATGTATTATTGCCATTGAAAACGGTAAAATGGATGAGGTTGTGGAAGTATCGGACTACGCAGCATCTATGCCGGATGTCCAGTTGAATATTAATAAAGGAGAAAAATATTATCTTAAGGATTTACTTTATTCATTGATGCTTGAATCGCATAATGATACTGCAGTTGCAATTGCGGAGCATATAGGCGGAAGTGTGGAAGGATTTGCCGGGATGATGAATGAAAAGGCATACTCAATCGGTGCATTTGATACACACTTCGTAACGCCAAATGGCCTCGATTCAGATGAACATTATAGTACGGCATACGATATGGCATTAATAGCTTCGTATGCATTAGAAAATGATATATTTATGGAAGTGATAAACACACCGTCACATACATTTTCAGACATTGATGGTAAAAGAAGTTTTACAGTCAATAATAAAGATGCATTTTTGGGAATGATGGATGGAGCTGTAGGGGTTAAAACGGGATTTACCGGAAATGCAGGGTATTGTTTTGTGGGAGCGGTTTATAAAGATGATAAGAAATTCGTGTCGGCAGTGCTTGCTTCGGGCTGGCCCCCGCATAAGACATATAAATGGCAGGATACGATTAAACTTATGAATTATGGAAATGATAATTACGAACACAGAAAGATTTTTGATGGGAGTGAGTACTATAGGGAGATACAGGTTGATGATGGCATAGATGACAACGTGGGGGTATATTCTTATGGATATGAGGATATATTAGTTTCTGATAAAGATATAATAGAAGTTAAGGAAGTGTTAAATGAGAAAATAAGTGCACCTGTGAACAAAAATCAAGTTGTGGGGAAATTGGTTATCAAAATTAATTCTGAAAAATATAGAGAGTATTGTATAAAAAGCTGTGAATATATAAGACGGAAAACTTATGTATGGGAATTAAAGCGTATTTATTCATGTTTTTTACTTGATTTTTTCCATAATTAATTATACAATTACAATCGGCAGAGATTTTGATTAATTTAAATATAGAAAAATGGAGGTTCAAAAATGAGTACAACAACAAATGAATCAGCAAGGCAAAGAATTGAGTCTTTACTTGATGATAACAGTTTTGTTGAAATCGGTGGTCTTGTAACAGCAAGAAATACTGATTTTAACTTGTCTGGTAAAGAAACACCTGCTGACGGAGTAATTACCGGATATGGAGTTATTGATGGAAATCTGGTTTATGTATACAGCCAGGATAGCTCTGTAATGAATGGTTCTGTAGGAGAGATGCATGCAAAGAAGATAGCCGGTATTTATGATATGGCTATGAAGATGGGAGCACCGGTTATAGGTCTTATTGATTGTGCCGGTATCAGACTTCAGGAAGCAACAGATGCTCTGAACGCATTCGGTGAGATATACTACAAACAGACAATGGCTTCAGGTGTGATTCCACAGATATGTGCAGTATTTGGAAAATGTGGTGGCGGTTTATCAGTACTTACTGAGCTTGCTGACTTCACATTCATGGATTCAGAAAAAGGAAAGTTATTTGTAAATTCTCCAAACGCAATAGATGGAAATTATACAGAGAAATGTGATACTGCATCAGCAGATTTCCAGAGCAAAGAAAGCGGAAATGCTGACGTTGTCGGCAGTGAAGATGACATTATTGCACAGATTAGAGAATTAGTATCTATTCTGCCTGCAAATAATGAAGATAATACAGCATATGATGAATGTACAGATGATTTGAACAGAATTAATGAAAATATTGAGGCATATGCGGGAGATACAGCATATGCGTTAAGAGAAATATCTGATAATAATATGTTCTTTGAAGTTAAATCAGAGTATGCAAAAGAGATGGTTACAGGCTTTATCAAGTTAAATGGTATGACAGTCGGTGCAGTTGCAAACAGAAAAGAGGTAATGTCTGAGGACGGAGAAGTTGCAGAAAAACTTGATACATTCCTTACAGTTAAAGGATGTGAAAAGGCTGCTGAATTCGTTAAGTTCTGTGATGCATTTTCAATTCCTGTACTTACACTTACAAATGCAACAGCATTTAAGGCAAGCATGTGTCAGGAGAAGAAGATTGCCAAAGCCGCAGCAAAGCTTACATACGCTTTTGCTGATGCAACAGTACCTAAGGTAAATGTTGTAGTTGAAAAGGCATATGGAACAGCTTATACAGTAATGAACAGTAAAGCACTCGGTGCTGATATTGTATATGCATGGGATGGAGCAGAGATTGGAATGATGGATGCAACTCTTGCAGCCAAGATAATGTACCCTGATAACAATGCAGAAGTACAGAAAAAGGCCGACGAGTACAGAGAGCTTCAGTTAAATGCCACATCTGCTGCAAGACGCGGATATGTTGATACAATGATTAATCCACAGGATACAAGAAAGTATGTAATTGGAGCATTTGAGATGTTATTTACAAAGAGGATTGATTTACCGGCTAAAAAGCATGGAACAGTGTAGAAAGAGGTGTAGATATGAAGAAAATTCATAAATCCGTTCTTCTTTTGACATTGGTAGTTGCAATGATTTTTACGGTCGTATCGGTTAAACCGGTGACTGCATATGCTGCTGACCTTTCTTTTTCATATGAATATGATGATATAGAAAGTTCAATGGAAGGTATAGCACAGTTTTTTGCTGCTAAATCAGATGCAGCAATAGATTATTATATAGATAATTCTGTTGGTATGCAGCTTGAAGCTTTTAAGTCATTTAAAGAAGTAAAAGAACAGAAAATCGGTTCATTTGTTTCTATTGAAAAATGTAATATAAAAGAAGACGCAGATAATGATAGTATAGAGGTAACATCTATAATTCACTTTGAAAAGAAAGATGTTAAAATGACAGCAACATTTAAGTCTATAGATGACGATGTGATGCCTGTTGAGATGTCATTCGGTATTTATGCCGGTGATGAAGAGAAGAATGTAAGTCTTGCATCAAAAATGGGAAAGGCTGCATTAAATACTCTTATGGGTATGGGAACCGTAATAATCGTTCTTGCTTTCCTTGCTGTTGTTATCTCATTACTTGGTGTTGTAAATAATTTACAGAACAAAAAGAAAAAAGAAGCGCCGGTTATTATTGATAACACAGAACCTAAGAGTACAGATGAAGAAGTATACGAAGATGATGATGAACTTGTGGCAGTCATTGCAGCCGCAATAGCAGCATCAGAAGGTACAACTACTGATGGATTTGTAGTAAGATCGATAAAAAGAAGTAAGAACAATAAATGGAAAAATGCATAAATATTAGGAGGATATCATAATGAAGAATTATAAAATTACCGTAAACGGAACAGAGTACGATGTAGCAGTTGAAGAGGTTACAGGCGGAGCAGTTGCTTCAGCACCTGTAAAGGCAGCACCTGCAAAGAAAGCACCGGTTAAAAAGGCTGTTTCAGGAACACAGGGTGGAATTAAGGTTACAGCTCCAATGCCAGGTAAAATTTTATCTGTAAAGGCAAGTGTTGGACAGTCTGTTAAGAAGGGCGATGTAATAATGCTTCTTGAGGCGATGAAAATGGAGAATGAGATTGTTGCTCCTGAAGACGGAACAGTAGCAAGTATTGATACTTCAGAAGGTGCAAGTGTAGAAGCAGGATCAGTTTTAGCTACACTTAACTAGTTTGTCTGGATATTAGAATTTAACAGGAGGATTAAAAATGGATTACATTGCTAGTACATTGGGAAATCTCGTTCACCAGACTGCTTTTTTCAATCTGACAGTAGGAAATTATATAATGATACTTGTTGCATTATTTTTCCTTTATCTTGCGATAGCAAAAGAGAAAGAACCACTTTTGCTTTTACCGATTGCATTTGGTATGCTTTTGGTTAATATTTATCCGGATATAATGCTTAAGATAGAAGAATCTGCAAACGGTGTTGGAGGTTTGTTCCAATATTTTTACAAATTAGATGAGTGGAGTATTCTTCCTTCGCTTATATTCCTTGGTGTAGGTGCGATGACGGATTTCGGTCCGCTTATAGCAAATCCTAAATGTTTTATGATGGGTGCCGCAGCACAGTTCGGTATATATATTGCATATTTCATGGCTATATTAATGGGATTCAATGATAAGGCCGCTGCAGCAATATCAATCATAGGTGGAGCTGATGGTCCTACATCTATATTCCTTGCAGGTAAACTTGGACAGACTGCACTTTTAGGACCAATCGCAGTTGCAGCATATTCATATATGTCACTGGTTCCTATTATCCAGCCGCCAATTATGAAACTGCTTACAACTGAGAAAGAACGTAAAATAAAGATGGAACAGTTAAGACCTGTTTCTAAGTTAGAGAAAATATTATTCCCTATAGTTATTACATGTGTTGTTGTACTTATTCTTCCTACAACTGCACCGTTAGTAGGTATGCTGATGCTCGGAAATCTCTTCAGAGAGAGTGGAGTTGTAAAACAGCTTGCAGAAACAGCATCAAATGCACTTATGTACATTGTAGTTATACTTCTTGGTACAAGTGTTGGTGCAACAACAAGTGCAGAGGCATTCCTTAACATGGATACAATTAAAATCGTTATTTTAGGACTTATTGCATTTGCATTTGGTACGGCGGCAGGTGTTCTTATCGGAAAACTTATGTGCGTATTAACACACGGAAAGATAAATCCACTTATAGGTTCAGCAGGTGTATCTGCGGTTCCTATGGCAGCCAGAGTTTCACAGAAGGTTGGTTCTGAGGCAGATCCGACAAACTTCCTTTTGATGCATGCTATGGGACCTAACGTAGCAGGTGTTATCGGAACGGCTGTAGCAGCCGGAACATTTATGGCAATATTTGGAATATAGTATAGAGCCGTATTACGGCAGAATGGAGTGATAAAATGGCAGAGCAGGTTAAGAAAAAACCAATTAAAATTACAGAAACAGTTTTACGTGATGCCCATCAGTCATTGATAGCGACTAGAATGTCAACAGAGCAGATGCTTCCTATAGTTGATAAGATGGATAAAGTAGGATATCATTCAGTAGAGTGCTGGGGTGGAGCTACATTTGATGCATCACTCAGATTCCTGAAAGAAGATCCGTGGGACAGACTCAGAAAATTAAGAGACGGATTTAAGAATACAAAGTTACAGATGTTATTCAGAGGTCAGAATATTCTTGGATATAATCATTATGCAGATGACGTGGTTGAATATTTTGTTCAGAAATCTATTGCCAATGGTATAGATATAATCAGAATTTTTGACTGCTTTAATGACCTTGATAATTTAAAGACAGCAGTAAATGCTGCAAAGAAGGAAAAAGGACATGCACAGATAGCACTTTCTTATACATTAGGTGATGCATATACACTTGATTACTGGAAGGAAACTGCTAAGCAAATTGAAGAAATGGGTGCTGATTCTTTATGTATTAAGGATATGGCAGGACTTTTATTACCATACAAGGCAACTGAACTTGTTCAGGCACTTAAAGAGGGTACAAGCCTTCCGATTCAGATTCATACACACTATACATCAGGTGTAGCTTCAATGACATATCTTAAGGCTGTTGAAGCAGGTGCTGATGTTATCGATACAGCTATTTCACCATTCTCAATGGGAACAAGCCAGCCGGCTACAGAGGTTATGGTTGAGACATTTAAGGGAACTGAATATGATACAGGACTTGATCAGAATCTTCTTGCTGAGATTGCTGAGTACTTCAGACCGATGAGAGAAGAAGCATTAAAGACTGGTCTTATGAATACTAAGGTTCTCGGTGTTAATATCAAGACACTTCTTTATCAGGTTCCGGGTGGTATGTTATCTAACCTTGTGTCACAGCTTAGTGAGGCACATGCAGAAGATAAATATCAGGAGGTTCTTGAAGAGATACCTAGAGTTCGTAAGGACTTCGGTGAACCGCCACTTGTAACACCTTCTTCACAGATTGTAGGTACACAGGCTGTATTAAATGTACTTCAGGGTGAGAGATACAAGATGATTACAAAAGAGTCTAAGAAGATATTAGACGGAGAATTCGGTAAGACAGTTAAGCCGTTCAATAAAGAGGTTCAGAAGAAGGCTATAGGAGATAAGAAGCCTATTACTTGCAGACCGGCTGACCTGATTAAACCACAGCTTGAAGAATTTAAGAAAGAAGCTGCACCATATATACAGCAGGAGGAAGATGTATTATCATATGCATTATTCCCACAGGTAGCAACTGATTTCTTTAAATACAGAGAAGCACAGCAGACTAAGGTTGATCCTTCACAGGCTGATAGTGAAAACGGAGCATATCCGGTATAATTTGATTATGTAACTGCAGGGCTGCCGCATATGCGACAGCCCTTAAAATATGTAGGGGGACATATAGGATGTGTCTCTTATAATTGGAGAAGTGTAAAGATGGACGAGTTGATAAAAAGCAAAATGCCTGAGATGAGCAAGGGACAGAAAAAAATATCAGAGTTTATACTTACAAATTATGAAAAGGCTGCATTTATGACTGCTGCGGAATTGGGCAGGGAAGTCGGAGTGAGTGAGTCGACGGTAGTAAGATATGCTGCATTACTGGGATATAAAGGATATCCTGAGATGCAGAAGGAAGTCGAAAAAATGGTTCAGAGAAAGTTGCATGCAATCGAGCGTGTCAACATTGACAATCCTGACATATCAAGGAAGGACATTTTAAACAGCGTAATAATGTCAGATATTGAGAAATTGAAACTGTCGTTAGAACTTATAGATGTAAACATATTTAATGAGGCGGTGGAGAGCATATTAAATGCAGAGACTATATATATAGTGGGGCTTAGAAACTGTCTCCCTCTGGCACAGATGCTTGGCTTTAATCTGAATATGATGTTTGATAACGTAAAAGTTATAACCACTACAAGCTCAAGTGAAATATTTGAACAATTGATGAGAATAAGTGATAAAGATGTAATAATCGGTATAAGTTTTCCGAGGTATTCAATGAGAACATTAAAGGCAATAGAATTTGCCAATGACAGGAATGCAAAGGTTATCGCAATTACAGACAGTATAAATTCACCTATGAATCTATACTCATCATGTAATCTTTTTGCGAGAAGTGAACTTACTTCAGTTATGGATTCACTTACAGCTCCGGTAAGCCTGATAAATGCACTTATCGTTGCGCTAACGATAAAAAATCAGGATAAAGTAATAAACACGCTTGACACTTTAGAAAATATATGGAATGATTATCAGGTATACGGCAGTGATGAAATAAACATATTTGATGATACTACAAAGGTAGGTATGGAGGAATTATCTGATGAGTAATGTAGCAGTTGTTGGTGGGGGTGCCGCCGGAATGATTGCGGCCATAGCGGCTGCGGAAAATGGACATAAAGTAACTTTGTATGAACATAATGAAAAGCTTGGCAAAAAACTGTTTATAACAGGAAAGGGGCGCTGTAATGTAACGAATGCGTCTGATATTGATGAAATATTTAATAATATTGTGACCAATTCAAAATTTCTATACAGTTCGATTTATACATTTACAAATGATATGGTTATGGATTTCTTTGAGAAAGACGGGCTGAAGCTTAAAGTTGAACGTGGAAACAGAGTATTTCCGGCATCGGATCATTCATCTGATGTAATAAAGGTTTTAGAAAAAAGATTAAAAAAATCAGGTGTAACAGTTAAGCTTAATACAAACGTTGAAAGACTGCTTTGGGATGACAGTGGGATTAAAGGAATAGTGGCAGAAAATAAAGACATAATGGCGGATGCGGTTATAATGGCAACCGGAGGATTATCATATAAATCAACAGGTTCCGATGGAAGCGGATTTAAAATGGTCACCGGTGCAGGACACAGTACATCTGAGTTTTCGCCGGCTCTTGTTCCTATTACGATAGAAGAAGATTACCCAAAAGAAATGCAGGGTGTATCACTCAAAAACATTGAGGTGGAAATACTTAATGGAAAGAAGAAAATATATAGTGCATTTGGTGAGATGTTGTTTACTCATTTCGGAGTGACGGGGCCGGTTATATTAAGCGCCAGCAGTAAGATTATTAAACATCTTAAAAACGGTAATCTGACATTGAAGATAGATTTAAAGCCGGCACTGACAGAAGAACAGCTTGATACAAGGATACTTAGGGATTTTAAAGAAAATATAAACAGAGACTTTAAAAATTCGCTTGATGGATTGCTGCCTAAAAAAATGATAGAACCGATTATAAGATATTCGGGTATTCCATTTGATAAAAAAGTAAATGTGATAACCAGAGAAGAAAGAAGAAATCTTGTGAAGGCATTTAAAGAGTTTACCATGACAATAAACGGTATAAGAGGGTACGATGAGGCGATAATCACACATGGTGGTGTAACAGTTAAGGAAATTAATCCGGCAACTATGGAGTCGAAACTTATAAAAGGACTTTACTTTGCCGGTGAAATGATAGATGTGGATGCACTTACCGGAGGATATAATCTGCAGATAGCATGGTCAACAGGATATCTTGCAGGGACAAGTGTAGTATAATGATGTCGGGGCAAAATAGTGCTACGCACCAGCCGGGACAAATATAATATAGAAATGGAGAGAGTAAAAAATGAATATAGCAATAGACGGACCTGCAGGAGCAGGAAAAAGTACAATAGCAAAGAAAGTAGCATCGGATATAGGATATGTATACGTTGATACCGGAGCAATATACAGAACACTGGCCTTGGCATGTATAAGAAAAGGTATCACGGCAGATGATGAGAGAAATGTGTGTGACATCTGCAAAAATACAAAAGTAGACATAAAGTATGTTGACGGTGAACAGATAATGCTTTTAGACGGAGAAAATGTAAACGCTTATATACGTTCAGAGGATGTGAGCAGAATGACTTCATCAATATCAGTGTATAAGGAAGTAAGGGAACAGCTCATAGATTTGCAGAGGTATATTGCAGAGAAAGAAAATGTAATAATGGATGGAAGAGATATAGGAACATTTGTGCTTCCGAATGCGGAAGTGAAAGTATATCTTAACGCTAGTGTGGAGACAAGGGCAAAGAGAAGATATCTTGAGCAGAAAGATAAAGGTGTTGAATGCTCACTTGAGGATATAGAAAAGGATATAAAAGAGAGAGATTACAGGGATATGCACAGGGATATAGCGCCGTTACGCAAGGCGGATGATGCAGTAGAGGTAGATACCTCTTACATGACTATTGATGAGGTTGTTATGAAAATAAAGGATATCATAAAGGAGAAAGCCGAATAATGAAGGTTATTGTTGCTAAGACAGCAGGTTTCTGCTTTGGTGTAAAAAGAGCTGTTGATAAGGTTTATCAGCAGATAAATGACAGCAATGGAGAAAAAATATATACTTATGGTCCGATAATCCATAACGAAGAGGTAGTTAAGGATCTTGAAAAAAAAGGTGTGGAAATAATTAATTCCAAAGAGGAACTGAAAAACATTAAAAGCGGAACTATAGTTATACGTTCACACGGTGTTGATAAAGAGGTATATGACATTGCACATGCCAACGGATTAAAAATTGAAGATGCCACATGTCCTTTTGTATTAAAAATACATAAAATTGTAGAAAAGGAAAAAAATAATGGTAGGCATATTGTCATAATAGGAAACAAAGATCATCCCGAAGTACAGGGAATAAGAGGGTGGTCCGGAGATGATACTACGATTATAGGTGATGAGGAAGAAGCACGAAAATTTGAGCTAAAAGACGGCAGTAAGATTTGTATTGTATCTCAAACGACATTTAATTACAATAAATTTAAATATCTTGTTGAAATTATCTCAAAAAAGCGGTATGATATAAATGTTTTAGATACTATATGTAACGCTACACATGAACGGCAGTCAGAAGCAAAGGAAATAGCAGCAAATGTTGATTCTATGATTGTAATTGGAGGTAAGAAAAGTTCAAACACCCAGAAGCTGTATGAAATATGCAGTAAGGAATGTAAGAACACTTACTATATACAAACATTAGAAGATATGGATTTGTGCGAACTTCAATCTAGTAGTTGCGTAGGTATTACAGCTGGGGCATCAACCCCAAATAATATTATCGAGGAGGTTCATACTAATGTCAGAAAGTTTTGAACAGTTGTTTGAAGAACAGGGAATGAAACAAATACGTACAGGAGAGATTGTTGAAGGCACAGTAATCAGTGTAAAAGAAGATGAAATCGTCTTAAATATAGGTTACAAGTCGGATGGTATTATTTCAAGAAATGAATATACCAATACACCAAATGTAGATCTCACTACATGCGTATCAGTTGGCGACAAGATGGAAGCCAAAGTATTAAAGGTAAATGACGGAGAAGGTCAGGTTGCACTCTCTTACAAGAAACTTGCAGCAGAGAAGGGCAACAAGAGATTAGAGGAAGCTTTTGAGAATAAAGAAGTTCTTAAGGCTAAAGTTGTTCAGGTTAATCCGGGTGGATTAAGCGTATCAGTAGAGGAGTCAAGAGTATTTATTCCTGCAAGCCTTGTATCTGATACTTATGAGAAAGATTTAAACAAATACATGGATCAGGAAATTGAGTTCGTTATAACAGAATTCAATCCTAGAAAGAGAAGAATTATCGGTGACCGCAAGCAGTTAATCGTTGCTGAGAAGGCAGAGAAGAAGAAAGCACTTTTAGAGAGCCTCAAAGAAGGACAGACAGTTACAGGTATTATTAAGAACGTAACAGATTTTGGTGCATTTGTTGATTTAGGCGGTATCGACGGATTACTTCACATTTCAGAGATGTCATGGGGAAGAGTTGAGAATCCTAAGAAGAACTTCAAGGTTGGAACAGAGCTTAAGGTTCTTATAAAAGAAATAAACGGAGAGAAGATTGCATTAAGTCTTAAATTTGACGAGACAAATCCATGGCTTGACGCAGCTACAAAATATGCTGTTGGAAATGTAGTAAAAGGTAAAGTTGCAAGAATGACAGACTTTGGTGCATTTATCGAACTTGAAACAGGTGTTGATGCACTTTTACATGTTTCACAGATTTCAAAAGAGCATGTTGACAAGCCTTCAGATGTACTTTCAGTTGGACAGGAAGTAGAAGCAAAAGTTGTAGATTTCAGTGCTGAGGATAAGAAAATCAGCTTAAGCATTAAGGCACTTGAGAAAGATGCTGAAAATGCAGAGGAGACTACAGAGGAATAATCAGTACGTGAGGAGGTAGGATTTTGGATTACACAGGGTTCAAAAAACAGATATATGACCTTACTCACATAGATTTGAATGCTTATAAAGAACGGCAGATGAAACGTAGAATAGATGCACTTATTGCTAAACACAAATTTAGTGATTATGATAGTTATGTAAAAGCTATCAGAGTGGATTCTAATCTGTTTGAAGAATTTGTGAATTATTTGACCATAAATGTTTCAGAGTTCTACAGAAATCCGGAACAGTGGAAAAATCTTTCAAAAGATATATATCCATATCTTGTAGAACATTTTGGTAAAAGTCTTAAGATATGGAGTGCTGCCTGTTCTACAGGTGATGAGCCTTATTCACTTGTTATGACGCTGGCGGATTATATTCCGTTAAGGCAGATAAAGATTATAGCTACAGATATAGATAAACAGGTTCTTGAAAAGGCGAAAGCCGGATTGTACAATGAAAAGAGTGTTTCAGGACTTCCGGCAGAATATAAGGACAAATATCTTGTGAAGATTGGAAAGAACAACTATCAGGTTAAAGACGAAGTTAAGTCATGTGTTGAATTTCGACAACACAATCTCCTTAAGGATGACTATCCAAGCGGATGTGATATGATAGTGTGCAGAAATGTGGTTATATATTTTACGGATGAAGCGAAGACTGAGATTTATAAGAAGTTTCACAGGTCATTAAAAACCGGAGGAATACTTTTTGTAGGAAGTACCGAGCAGATTATAAATTATAGAGATTTGAATTACGAATCAGTAAAATCATTTTTTTATAAAAAAGTTTAGACAATGGCTGTCACAATGCAACATCAAACTTGCAGTGTGACAGCTAATTGCTTATATGGGTATCAGGAGTGAAAGATGAGAGTTATATCAGGAAGTGCGAGAAGCTTAAAATTAAAAACCATAGAAGGTAATGGAACAAGACCTACCACAGACAGAATAAAGGAAACTCTTTTTAATATGATAAATGACAGGATGTATGATTGCAGATTCCTTGATTTGTTTAGCGGAAGCGGAGCCATAGGGATTGAGGCTTTGAGCAGAGGAGCAAGAGAGGCGGTTTTTGTTGAAAATAACAAAAAAGCAGTTTCATGTATAAAAGAAAATTTAAAATTTACAAAATTAATTGACAGGGCACAGATAATTGAACGAAATGCAGAAAGTGCAGTGGCGGGACTCAGCGGAAGATTTGATGTAATATTTATGGACCCGCCATATGATAATGAATATGAGAAAAAAATGCTTGAATTAATCAGTAAATCCGATATAGCAGACAGAGATACACTGATTATTGTTGAAGCATCACTTGATACAAAAATGGATTATTTGAATGAATATGGATATGATATTGTAAAAGAAAAGACATATAAAACTAATAAGCATATCTTCATACAAAAATCATAAAATGTACGTTGTAATATTTTAAATATCGTGTTAATATTATAAGAAGTTGAATACTAATATAATCTTCCAAGGTGTAGGAAGTCAGTAATTATATATGAAAGGATGCCGTTAAACAATGAGTAAGATAGAACAGATAATAACCGAGATAGAGGAATACATAGATAATTGCCGTTTTCAGCCGTTATCTAACACCAAGATTGTTGTTAATAAAGAAGAAATTGAAGAATTGTTAGCTGAGTTAAGGTTAAAGACACCTGACGAAATAAAAAAATATCAGAGAATCATTGCTAATAAGGATGCTATATTAAGAGATGCAAAGTCAAAAGCGGATGCAATGTTAAGCAAAGCGCAGGAGCAGACCTCTGAACTTGTAAGTGAACATGAGATTATGCAGCAGGCATATGCACAGGCAAATGATATCGTGCAGCAGGCTACAGAGCAGGCACAGCAGATACTTGACAGTGCTACTGCGGATGCCAATGCAATCAGAACAGGAGCAGTTCAGTATACAGATGATGTATTAGCTAACCTTCAGAATATAATTACTCATTCTATGGAAAATATAAATATTAAATACGATAATCTGATGAAGTCTTTAAGTACAAGCCTTGACGTTGTAAATGCTAACAGACAGGAACTTAATGCTCAGGATGAAGCAGAGACTGCAGAGCAGGGTGATGCAGACGGTGCATCCGGTGAATATGCAGGAGATGAGATTGCAGATCAGGAATTAGAAGAACTGAGTGAGTTTGAGGATTATACCGTAGATTTATATGATTAAAATAAAGGGCTGTCGCACGTTAGTGACAGCCCTTCGTTATGTAGTTATATGATACAGAGGTCAACAAATAAATATAATGGTAAGAGGAAGTGAAACTAATGCGGCAGTTATCTTACCTGCCACATACCATTTTAGTGACAGATTACTGTCGGATATCATGCTGTATGTCTGAAACATTGCAGACAGTCCGCCAAACATTGTAAAAAATATTATAAGAAGTAATTTGGTGGAGAATGGTATTGTGCATATGCTTATAAAATATGTTCCGGTTGTTATTTCAAACAGGCCGGACAGCAGTATTTTTGGAATAATATCTGAAAAATATTTTAAAAATTCACATAGTATTGAAAATAATAAAATATAACTGCTTATTCTGATTAATGTGCGTATGGAAGACAAAAATGTTTTATCAATAGAAAAATAAGTATTTGAATCCTGATTTGCCGGTGCGGTACCGGTTACGGTATGGGCAGAAACAGAAGATGCTTTTCTGTAAAACGGACATATAATCAGTGCAGTGATGAATGCAGATGCATAACATACTAAAAATATGTAAGCCGGATTTATCATACCGTGTAACAGAGAAACGGCAATATATGAACTTAAAAAGGCCGGACTTGCATTGTTTACAAATGATAGCATATAATTTCCTTCGGATTCTGATATCCTGCCGCTTTTAACCAAATCAGCACAGGATTTTGCTCCTATGGGGTAACCGCACAGAAATCCGGTTATAATGGCATATCCGCATGGACTGCTGAGATGGAGAATACGGGTTAGCGGGTTTAACAGAAATGATATTTTGTCTGTAGTATTTAAAGCTACCATTATATCAGATATTAAAATAAACGGAAATAATGTCGGAATAACAGTAAATAATATTAATTTTATTCCGGCAAGCGTACCGTCATAAATGATTTTATTATTTATGATGGCAAGGATAAATATGAAAATTGGACTTAAGGATATAAATTTTTTAATCATAAAATATTATATTATTGAAATAATGAATGTATGATAAATTTTAGTTGCAACAGGGCGTATATTTGTGATATGATTGCCTGTAATAGTGTTATTATGGAAAGGAATGATAAAACATGTGCGGTTTTGCCGGATATATAACAGAAAATGGAAAAGCACCTGAATATAAAGATAATTTAATAGAGATGATGAATTCCATAAAACATAGGGGCCCGGATGATGAAGGTACACATATCGATGATATGGCGGGAATGGGCTTTAGAAGGCTGAGCATTATAGGAATAACAAATGGTAAGCAGCCTATGTATAATGAGGATGAATCTATAGTTGTTACATTTAACGGAGAGATATATAACTATCAGACTATAAAAGAGGAACTTATTAAAAAAGGTCATATCTTCAAAACAGATGCCGATACAGAAGTACTTGTTCACGGATATGAGGAGTATGGCAAAGATTTATTGCAGAAGCTTAGAGGAATGTATGCCTTTGCGATATGGGACATAAAGAAAAAAGAAATGTTCATGGCAAGGGATATATTTGGAATTAAACCTCTTTTCTACACCCAGACAGACAAGGATTTTGTTTTTGGCTCTGAGATAAAGGCGATATTGAAATTCCCAACTGTAAAAAAAGATTTAAATGAAGAAGCATTGGAAAGCTATTTATCATTTCAGTATTCAATACTCAAGGAGACGTTTTTTAAGGGAATATACAGACTTCCGCCGGCACACTGCCTCACATGGAAGGATGGTAAGGTGACAGTAGAAAGATATTGGGAGCCTGTATTTGACACAGATGACAACATAACATTTGATGAAGCTGTAAAGATGACAAATGATGTCATGAAGAATTCGATAGAAGCCCATAAGATAAGCGACACAGAAGTTGGTGGTTTCTTATCAGGTGGAGTTGATTCAAGCTATATAGTGGCAAGAAGTAATCTTGACAAAACTTTCAGTGTAGGATTTGATTATCCGAAATGTAATGAAATTCCGTTAGCTAAGACTCTTTCTGATTATGTAGGTGTAAAGAACACAAGTAAACTTATATCAACAGAGGAGTTCTTTACAGAGTTTCCTAAGGTAATGAATCATGTAGATGAACCTTTATCAGACCCGTCAGCCATAGCTTTGTATTTCCTTTGCAAACTTGCAAGCGAAAATGTAAAGGTAGTACTTTCGGGAGAAGGTTCAGATGAGTTGTTTGGCGGATACAATATATACAAGTCACCGTTTGCACTGGCACCTATGTATAAGATACCTAAACCGGTAAGACGCGGACTTGCAAAGACATTCCAGAAACTTCCTTTCAGATTCAAAGGAAAGAATTATGTTATAAGAGCAGGACAGGATCTTGAAGAGAGATATATAGGAAATGCATATATATTTAAAACTAAAGAAGTATATAAATTATTAAAGAATCCTAAAAAGAAATATACACCTCAGAGTATAACAAAACCTATATATGACAAGGTAAAAGATAAAGATGATATAACTAAAATGCAGTATATAGATATAAATACATGGCTGTGGGGAGATATTCTTAATAAGGCAGATACAATGAGTATGGCACATTCACTTGAAGTAAGAGTACCGTTCCTTGACAGGGAAGTTGCAAAGGTTGCATTTTCAATACCTGTAAAACACAGAGTGGACAAGCATGAGACAAAGCGTTATTTCAGAAAAGCCGCAAATGAATTTATGCCGGATATAACTGCTGAGAGAAAGAAACTCGGATTCCCTATACCGGTAAGAAACTGGTTAAAAGAGGACAAATATTACCATCTGGTAAAGAGTACGCTTACATCTAAAGAGGCTGAAAAGTTCTTTAATGTTTCAGAGCTTGAGAAGCTTCTTGATGATCATTATAACGGTAAAGTTGACAACTCAAGAAAAGTCTGGACAATATATGCATTTATATTGTGGTATCAGAAACATTTCGTTGAAGCAGCTTAAAATGCTTTCAGAACGGAGAAAAATATGAGATTTGCAAGTATAGCCAGCGGCAGCAGTGGAAACTGCATATATGCAGGTACAGATAATACCCATATACTTATAGATGCCGGAATAAGCAAAAAAAGAATAGAAAGCGGACTTAATGAATTTGGTTTATCATTAAAGGATATAGATGCGATTCTTGTTACACACGAACACTCAGACCATATCGGAGGTCTGGGTGTGGTGTCAAGAGCGTATCACATACCGATATATGCCACTTCAAAAACCATAGAATTTATAAAGAATTATAAAAATCTTGGTAAGATAGATGAGGACTTATATAATGATATAACACCGGATGTAAGCTTCGACATACGGGATATAAAGGTAAATCCTTTTTCAATATCCCATGATGCAGTTGATCCTGTAGCATACAGAGTGGAGAATGCTGATAAATCAGTGGCGGTAGCTACGGATATGGGTGTGTATGATGATTATACGATATCCAATCTTGAGGGTGTAAATGCATTGCTGTTAGAAGCAAATCATGATGTAAGGATGCTTGAGGCAGGACCTTATCCTTATCTTCTGAAGAGGAGAATATTAGGGGAAAAGGGACATTTATCCAACGAGTCATCAGGAAGGTTGCTCAGCAGACTTTTACATGATAATATGAAACATGTTTTTCTCGGACATCTGAGTAAAGAAAACAATTATGATATGCTTGCTTATGAAACAGTAAAGCTTGAGATTAATACAGATGATACACCGTATAAGGCAGATGATTTTGAAATACAGGTGGCACGGCGGGATATACCGTCGGAGGCAATAGAAATATGATAACTGTATAATATATAGAAAGGCAATGGTTAATAAAATGAAAAAAACAATTATTACAGTAGTAGGAAAAGACACAGTTGGTATCATAGCAAAGGTATGTACATATTTAGCTGAAAATAAAGTAAATATACTTGATATTTCACAGACAATAGTACAGGGCTTTTTTAACATGATGATGATTGTTGATGCAGGAAAAATTGATAAGTCTTTTGGTCAGTTTTCGGATGAAATCAGGGCAATCGGTGAGGATATAGGTGTGCAGATAAGAGTGCAGCAGGAAGATATATTTAACAGTATGCATCGTATATAGGGAAAGGCATGGTTTGAAAATGATAAATATATTTGAGGTAAACGAGACAAATAAAATGATAGAGCAGGAAAATCTCGACGTAAGAACAATTACATTGGGAATAAGCCTGTTAGACTGTATAGACAGTGATGTAGATAAGTTATGTGATAAGGTTTACAATAAAATCACAACACTTGCCAAAGATCTTGTATCTACAGGTGAGGAGATAGAGAAAAAATACGGTATACCAATCGTAAATAAAAGAATATCAATCACACCTGCGGCTATAGTCGGCGGTGCTGCATGTAAGACAGAAAAGGATTTTGTAAAGCTTGCCAAGACACTTGATAAGGCAGCAAAGAAAGTTGGAGTAAATTTCCTTGGCGGTTATTCAGCTCTGGTAAGTAAGGGCATGACAGCAGCTGATGAGCTTCTTATAAGATCAATACCTGAAGCACTCTCAGTTACAGAGAGAGTATGCAGTTCTATAAATGTGGGTTCAACAAAGACAGGACTTAACATGGATGCAGTAAAGCTTATGGGTGAGATGGTATTAAAAACTGCTGAGTACACTAAGGAAGATGACTGCTTAGGATGTGCTAAACTTGTTGTATTCTGTAATGCACCTGATGATAATCCTTTTATGGCAGGAGCATTTCATGGAGTTACCGAGGCAGATGCCATAATAAATGTCGGAGTAAGTGGTCCGGGAGTTGTAAAGACAGCGCTTGAAAAAGTAAGAGGCGAAAACTTTGAAGTATTATGTGAGACCATTAAGAAGACAGCATTTAAGGTAACAAGAGTAGGACAGCTTGTAGCTAAAGAAGCATCTGAAAAACTTGGCATACCTTTTGGAATAATAGATTTATCGTTAGCACCGACACCTGCCGTAGGAGACAGTGTGGCAGACATTCTCAAGGAAATCGGACTTGAGCATCCGGGAGCACCGGGAACAACGGCAGCACTTGCACTTCTTAACGATCAGGTTAAAAAAGGCGGTGTTATGGCTTCTTCATATGTAGGAGGGTTAAGCGGAGCATTTATTCCTGTCAGTGAAGATCAGGGAATGATAGATGCCGTAAATGCAGGAGCATTAACTATAGAAAAGCTTGAAGCAATGACTTGTGTATGCTCTGTAGGTCTTGATATGATAGCTATACCTGGCGATACATCAGCAGATACTATTGCCGGTATTATAGCAGACGAATCAGCTATAGGAATGATTAATCAGAAGACAACAGCAGTCAGAGTTATACCGGTTATAGGTAAAGGTGTAGGAGAGACGGTAGAATTTGGCGGATTATTGGGATATGCACCAATTATGCCGGTAAACAGTTTCTCATGTGAACAGTTTGTAAACAGAGGAGGAAGAATACCGGCACCTATACATAGCTTTAAGAATTAATCATATACAATCATACCTGTTGTATATTCATTCTTTAAATTATTCAGATTATATTTTTGACTGAGAACAAAATTATATAAATCATCACATCTGATGTTGTGTTTCAGCATGGAGAGTGATGTATCATCCAGCAGTTTGCCGCTGTCAGACATTTTACTGATAACCGGCAGGCTGCTGTTTTGTTTTATCACACTTAAAAGAGAACTGTGGGATTTTCTGAATCCAAGCATCCTTATATATCTGTTATAATTATTTTTAATATATGAATTAATATCCGCAGTTGTAATATCAAGCATAATGTGAATAAGAGCACGGTTACAGCGCCCTGTGGTAATGTGTTTGCCTGATATCATGGAAGTTAATCCGTTAAATGTTTTACAGTTTTTCTGATTATTATTAATACTGTTTGCAAGAAATTTATTAACATCAAGATAATCTTCAAGGCTGTCTGCAAATAAAATTTTGTAGAATAAAAAATCCGAGAAATCATTTTCGGATACAGGCAGGGCAGAAGTGAATATATCCCATATCTGTTCCGGTATATAATCTTTTATAGCGTCAACAGATGAAGTGCTGATGGATTTGCGGATACCGCTTGCAGACGCAAATTTTTCTGTAAGTGAATCGGAATGGTAACCGTAATCACGTCTGATGATAACCGGTTTTATATTGTAATTATTTTTTAGAATTGCTTTTACATATTCTATGGCAAGAATGGAGTTCGGGGATGATAAAATGCGTAAAACTTCATCGTATTCTTCATTTTTAAACATAGTTAAAAGAGCCTTGATACGACTCTTTGCAAATGGCATACCGGATTTGAGAAAATCCTGCAAGTGATTTTTATATTCAAACGGTTCAGATATAAGTATGCCGGCAATATCCTTTATCAGGTCAATGTTTTCGGTCTCGCAGCCAAAACACAGATAATCGGCACATCCGAGTGAGGCAACCAGATTAACGGCACCGGATGCAAAGTATTCGGCACTGCCTGTAGAGTAAAAAATGGGAAGTTCAAATACGGCGTCACAGCCGCATGACAGAGCCATATGTGTTCTTGTGTATTTATCAAAAACAGCTGGGATTCCACGTTGTACATAATTTCCGCTCATTACGATAACAACATTTTCTGCTTCTGTAATCTCACGTACCTTATCTATCTGATAGAGATGTCCCGTGTGAAAGGGATTATATTCAGCTATAATAGCCGCAGTAGACATTAAAACACCACCTAATCTTTATTATATGTCAGGTGTCAAAAAGGTGTTGCGCACCAGCCGAGCATAAATAGGCGTATTTGCAAGCCGGCTTGCATAACACCTATTTATGTCCGGCTAGTCCCTACAGGGACTTTTGACACTTAAATATTATATGTTAAATTTTATTATATTATTGAAGTATATGCAAGTATAAATACCGATGCTCTGACAACAAACACCTGATGCATGATAAAAAATACTTGTGCCTGAAAAATAAAAGGATTATAATTAAAATAGTGATATTATTTTTTAAAGAAAAAGGAGATAGAGAAATGAATGTTTTAGTTATTAACTGTGGAAGTTCATCTTTGAAATTTCAGCTTATTGATTCAATCTCAGAGAAAGTTCTTGCAAAGGGACTTTGTGAGAGAATAGGTATAGAAGGCAGCAGACTTGTATATCAGCCGGAAGGCGGAGAGAAGGAAGTTATAGAGTCAGACATGCCAAATCATTCAAAGGCAGTAGGTATGGTACTTGATGCTCTTGTAAATGAAAAGACAGGTGTAATAAAGAGTCTTGATGAGGTAGGAGCAGTCGGACACAGAATAGTTCATGGTGGTGAGAAATTCGCTTCTTCAACAATTATCACAGATGAGGTTATAGAGGCTATAAAAGAGTGTAATGATCTTGCACCATTACATAACCCTGCAAACCTTATCGGTATAGATGCATGTAAGGAACATATGCCGGACACACCTATGGTAGGTGTATTCGATACAGCGTTCCATCAGACAATGCCGGAAGATGCATATATATATGGACTTCCATATGAATACTATGAGAAATACAAGGTAAGAAGATATGGATTCCACGGAACATCACACAGCTATGTATCAAAGCGTGTATCAGAAATATTAGACAAACCATATGACGAATTAAAGACAATAGTATGCCATCTTGGAAATGGCGCAAGTATATGTGCTGTAAATGGCGGAAAATCAGTAGATACAAGTATGGGACTTACACCTCTTGAAGGACTTATCATGGGAACACGTTCAGGTGATATTGATCCTGCTATTATGGAATTTATAGCTAATAAAGAGAACATGAGCATGGATGAAGTGATGAATGTCCTTAATAAGAAATCAGGTGTATACGGTATCACAGGATTTACAAGTGATTTCAGAGATATAATGGATGCCATGGCTAAAGGTGATAAGAGAGCAGAACTTGCAATTCACGTATTTGCATACAGAGTTATTAAATATATCGGTGCATATGCAGCGGTCATGAATGGAGTAGATGCAATCGCATTTACAGCCGGACTTGGTGAGAATAACAGCTACATCCGTGAAAGAATCTGCAACTCACTTGAGTACCTTGGAGTGAAGATAGATAAATCATTAAATGAGACAAAACAGGATGAGATAATAATATCTACACCGGATTCAAAGGTAAAAGTACTTGTAGTTGCAACTAACGAGGAGCTTAAGATAGCAAGAGAAACACTTGCACTTTTAAAATAAGATACCGGTTATGAATATTTGTCAATAATTTATAAAAAACATTGACAAATATAATTACAATATGTATAATATACAAGTGCGATTTGAAACATGCAGTTAAAACATACACGAAAATGGAGGTTTTAATATGCTGATTGACTTATCGGAATTGCTCTCAACAGAGCATAAGAAGCAGGAATATAAAGTACCTGTAGAGATGGATACATTTAATGGTTCAAATGGTGAATATAAATTTGTCAGAAAAGAGCCTGTTGAATTATACATTGAAAACACAGGAAACAAAGATCTGCTTATAAAAGCATCTATACATGTCTCACTTAATATACCGTGTGACAGATGTTTAGAAGATGTGAAAAATGATTTTGACATTGAAGTATCTAAAAAGCTGGATATAGGCAAGTCGTTTTCTGAACTTGAAGACAGAGATGAGTTTTCATTTATAGAGGGTTCAGAACTTGATGTTGACAAGATGGTTTATAATGAAATATTAGTAAATCTGCCTATGAAGGTTCTTTGCAGTGAAAACTGTAAGGGAATTTGTAATAGATGTGGGGCAAATCTGAACACACAGACTTGTGACTGTGATAAGACAGAGTTAGACCCTAGAATGTCAAAAATACTTGACGTTTTTAACAATTTTAAGGAGGTGTAAGGTCGTGTCTATTTGTCCAAAGAATAAAACTTCTCGTGCTAGAAGAGATAAGCGTAGAGCAAATTGGAAAATGAGTGCTCCTAACTTAGTAAAATGTAGTAAATGTGGAGCTTTAATGATGCCACACAGAGTATGTAAATCATGTGGTTCATACAACAAGAAAGAGATTATTTCTGTTGATTAATGCTATAAAACGTTGTAAAATAGGGAACAGTTTGTGTATATATTTACATGACTGTTCCCTAAAATTTTATAAAAAAAGGGAGAGTGCCATGAAATTTGTTCATCTTTCAGATTTACATATAGGAAAAAGGGTAAATGAAATCTCAATGCTTGAGGATCAAAAGTACATCCTGGGTAAAATGATAGAAATAATAGAAAAATCACATGCAGATGCCGTAATTATCGCAGGTGACATTTATGATAAATCAGTTCCGTCAGCAGAGGCAGTTATGGTTTTTGACAGGTTTTTAACGGAACTTTCAGAGCTTAATATATATATATTTATAATAAGCGGTAATCATGATTCGCCGGAAAGACTTGCATTTGGAGAGCAGTTGTTACAAAAACAGAATATATTCATATCACCGGTCTTTGACGGAGATATCAGTCCGATAAAGATGCAGGATGAATTTGGCGAATTGTTTGTGTATCTTCTTCCGTTTATAAAGCCTGCACATGTGAGAAGAGTATATCCGGAATGTGAGGCAGATAATTACAGTGATGCCGTTAAATATGTTATAGATAAAATGAATGTTGATGATACAAAGAGAAATATACTGGTTGCACACCAACTTGTTACAGGGGCAGGCAGATGCGATTCGGAGGATATATCTGTGGGTGGAATGGACAATGTGGATGTAAATGTATTTGAGAAGTTTGATTATGTGGCACTTGGCCATATACACGGACCACAGAATATTTCATCGGGCAATATCAGGTATTGCGGTACACCACTTAAATATTCATTTTCGGAGATGAAGCATGTAAAATCTGTTACAATAGTTGAATTAAAAGATAAAGGGACGATTGAGACAGATACATCAAATGAACTTATTCCACTGCATGATGTTCGTGAAATAAGGGGAAAATATATGGATATAACAGACAGAAATTATTACCGTGATACAAATACAGAAGATTACCTGCATATTATACTTGAAGATGAGAATGATATACCGGATGTTATGGGAAGATTAAGAAGTATATATCCGAACATAATGAAACTTGATTATGACAATGAGCGTACAAGAAATAATAAAAAAATAGATGTCATAGAAGATTTGGATGTAAAGACTCCGATGCAGCTTATAGATGAATTTTTTGAATTGCAGAATAACAGGAAAATGAACGAAGTTCAGGAAGAGATAGTGACAAATATAATAGATGAAGTATGGGGGATGAATTAATGAGACCTGTGAGACTGGAAATGTGCGGGTTTGGACCGTACGCTGAAAAGACAGAGCTTGATTTTGATAAGCTTGGTAAAAGCGGACTGTATCTTATAACCGGTGATACAGGTTCAGGAAAGACCATGATATTTGATGCAATAGCCTATGCACTGTATGGTGAACCTAGTGGCAGCAACAGAGAAGCGGACATGTTCAGGAGTAAATATGCCGATGTGAATACACCTACATATGTTGAACTGGATTTTGAATACAGAGGTAAATTATATAATGTCAGGAGAAATCCGGAGTATGAGAGACTTAAGGGTCGTGGGACGGGAACAACCATGCAGAAGGCAGAAGCGGTCCTTAATTTTCCGGATGACAGACCACCTGTAACCAAAACCAAAGAGGTAACAAAAAAGATAATAGAAATAACAGGACTAGACAGAAATCAGTTTACGCAGATTGTTATGATAGCACAGGGAGATTTTCTTAAGCTTTTACTTGCAAAAACTGAGGAGAGAAGTAAGATTTTCAGGGAGATATTCAGAACAGGCGCATATCAGATGGTGCAGGACAAGATAAGAGAATTGAATGTATCAGCGAGAGATGAATATCAGACATACAAGAGATACATAAAACAGTATATAGAAAATATAGAGTGTGACAGTGAAAATGAATTGTATATTGAAACAGAAAGAATTAAGGCTGATAATGATACCGGTGAAGGATTGTGGGATATATCGGAAATAATGGATGTAATCGGCAGAATCATAGAAGCAGATAAGAAAAGTAAAAAAAGTATTTCTGATGAATTGAGCAGATTGCAGGAATCGATGAACTATCTGAAAAAACAGATGGAAAATCAGAGAGTAAAAGATGAGCTTATAAAGAGAAAAAATCTAAAAGTGGCAGAACTTAACGCCAACAGAGATAATCTTGAAAAGCTGAAATCTATGATTAATAAGTCTGATGAACAAAAAGCCGGTATGGAGCGGCTGCAATTAGATGTAAGCCGTGAAAATGAGAAATTAAAAGATTATGATACTCTTGAACAGTTAAATAAAACATTTATAAAGTATCAGGCTGACGCTAAAACAAATGAGACTGGTCTTGAAACGGCAAAAAAATCATCTGATGAAGTGGAGAAAAATCTTCAGAAAATTCGGATGGAAAAAGAAAGTATAGATGAAGCGGGAACTCTGGTTGCTGAAATAGACAAAGAACTTCTGATTCTGGATAATGAAGAAACGGTGTTTAAATCATTATATGATAACTGTATGAAATATGTAGATTTATTCAGACAGGCAGCGATGGCTGAGAAAACTTATCTCGCAGATTCGGAAAGATGGCATGAGCTTAAAATTAAACATGAAAAGTATGAAAAAATGTTTTATGATGAGCAGGCTGGTATCATGGCTTTAAAACTTAGGGATGGTGAACCGTGTCCAGTGTGTGGTTCACTGTCGCATCCGCATCCGGCAGGAAAGTCGGAAGCTGCACCGACAAAGGAGCAACTGGATGAACTGAAATCACAGGTTGATGCTGCCAAAGAAAAAATGGAGAAATCAAGCAGATTATCAGGAATTAAGAAACGTGACGAGGATGCATTAAAAAAAGAAATACAGTTACAGGCAGAAGAAGTATTTGAGGATTGTGAATTTGCTGACATTAAGAAAAGGGCAGAAAACGGACTTGAAAAAGTGAAAACCAAAAAGAATGTGCTAAATAAGCAGAAAATGGTACAGCAAAATAATCTGAAACGAAAGATTGAGATAGATAAAAAACTGCCTGAACTTGAGAGAAAGAAATCAGAGTTTGCAGAAAAAACAAGAACATTTGAGACAGAGCAGGCAAGAATAGCTACGTTAATTGAAAACATCAGGGAAAATATAAAGACAGAGCAGGGCAGACTGGCATTTTCCTCAAAGGAACAGGCGGAAGAAAATATCCGTAAGAATATGGAAATATTAAAAGAATATTCTGATAACAGGACACAGGCACTTGAAAGACTTGAGAAGGTGAAAAATCTGGTTCTTGAAACCGGCAATACAATTCAGATGCTTGATGAACAAATCGGTGCCATAGAGTGTGAAAAAACGGATGATGCAGATGTTAAGCTTGCAGAGCTTGAAAGTAAAATAGCTAAAAATAATGACATAAAAGAAAATGTTATGTTTAGAATAAGGACAAATGAGGGAATAGTAAAAAACATTTCAGGCTATATAAAGAAACTGGAAAAAGCCGAACAGAGATATATGTATATAAAAGAACTGTTTGATACGGTTTCGGGAAATATCAACGGAAAGGACAAAATTCGCCTTGAGACTTATATACAGATGACTTATTTTGACAGAATTATCATAAGGGCAAATACCAGACTTATGATGATGACCGGAGGCCAGTATGAGTTAAGGAGAATGAATGACGCACAAAATCAGAAGAGTCAGAGCGGACTTGAGCTTGAAGTGATAGATCATTATAACGGAACAGTAAGAAGTGTAAAGACGCTCTCAGGAGGAGAATCGTTTAAGGCATCATTATCTATGGCACTAGGACTTTCGGATGAGATACAGAGAAGTGCGGGGGGAATACAGATTGATACAATGTTTGTAGATGAAGGATTCGGTTCACTTGATGAGGAATCTTTAGAGCAGGCGATAAAGGTATTAAACGGACTTACAGAAGGTAACAGGCTTGTAGGAATAATCTCTCATGTGAGTGAACTTAAGGAGCGCATAAGCAGACAGGTAGTTGTCAAAAAAAATAAGGCAGGCGGCAGCAGTGCAAATATAGAAATATGAAAAAATCTATTGATTTTTGTATCACTATTTAGTATATTAGCATGGTAGATTTAGAAGATTATGTAAATAAAAGATTTGGAGATATTATATGGCGGATATGACTAGGGTAGCACTTGATGCTATGGGTGGAGATAATGCACCCGGAGAGATTGTAAAAGGTGCTGTAGACGCGGTAAATGAATATACGAATATTGAAGTTGTGCTTGTAGGAGACAGCAAAGAAGTAGAGGCTGAACTTTTAAAATACCAGTATGACAAAGAAAGAATATCTGTGGTACATACTACGGAGACTATTTCAATGGATGAACCACCGGTAAATGCCATAAGAAAGAAAAAGGATTCTTCCATTGTGGTTGCCATGAATATGGTTAAGAAAAAAGAAGCAGATGCATTTGTCTCGGCAGGAAGTTCAGGAGCAATACTCGTTGGCGGACAGGTTATCGTCGGAAGAATAAAGGGAATAGAAAGACCGCCGCTTGCACCACTTATTCCTACGGCAAACGGAGTATCACTTCTGATTGATTCAGGAGCAAATGTTGATGCGCGTTCCTCACATCTTGTACAGTTTGCAAGAATGGGATCTGTTTATATGGAGAAAATCGTTGGTATAAAGAACCCGAGAGTTGCCATTGTAAATATAGGTGCCGAAGAAGAAAAAGGTAATGCTCTCGTTAAAGAAACATTTCCACTGTTAAAAAATTGTACTGATATTAATTTTATCGGCAGTATAGAAGCGAGGGATATTCCGTCAGGCGCAGCAGATGTTATAGTCTGTGAGGCTTTTGTCGGAAATGTAATACTTAAGCTGTATGAAGGACTTGCCGGAACATTAATTTCAAAAATAAAAGACGGAATGATGAGTACATTAAAAAGCAAGATTGGTGCACTTATGGTGAAACCGGCGCTTAAGGGTACGCTTAAATCATTCAGTGTAGAGAAATATGGCGGGGCGCCGCTTCTCGGACTCAATGGACTTGTGGTAAAGGTTCATGGAAATTCTAAAGCCATTGAGGTGAAAAACGCTTTAAATCAATGCATATCATTTAAAAATGAAAATATAAATGAAATTATTAAAGAAAAATTATTTATTGAAAATGAATAGGAAAGGAAGACGATTATGGAATTCGAAAAAATTCAGAGTATTATTGCAGAGGTAATGAATGTCAATGAAAATGACATCACAATGGATACGACGTTTATTGATGATTTGGGAGCTGATTCACTTGATGTATTTCAGATTATTATGGGAATAGAGGAAGTATTTAATATCGAAATTCCTAATGAGGAAGCAGAGAGTATAGTTTCTGTTGGAGATGCAGTTGAACAGATTAAGAAGGCTACAAATAATGACTAACAGGATGCGGCATTATGTGCCGCATCTTTTTTAAAAGAGGTGTAAGTTGTGAATAAAAATATACAAAATCTTGAAAATGAAATAGGATACGTCTTTAATGACAAAGAACTTCTGATGCAGGCACTTACACACAGTTCTTATGTTAATGACAGAAAGATGGATAAAAATTTATGTAATGAAAGACTTGAGTTTTTGGGTGATGCAATACTTGAAATGACAAGCAGTGAATTTCTGTATTCTGAATATCCTGAAAAGGATGAGGGTGAACTTACAAAACTCAGGGCAAGTCTTGTATCGGAGACACCACTTGCAGCTGTTGCAGGTGAGATAGGTCTTGGTGAGTATCTGTATCTTGGACACGGAGAAGAAAGAACAGGCGGACGGACAAGATATTCAGTTACATCTGATGCCGTGGAGGCAGTGATAGGTGCCATATATCTTGACGGAGGTATAGAACCTGCCCGTGCTTTTGTGAGAAAGTATATACTTAACGACATTGAGAATAAAAAATTATTCCATGACAGTAAAACGGTATTGCAGGAAATTGTTCAGAAATACCACAGGGGAACTTTGACTTACAGACTGGTAAAAGAAGAAGGTCCTGACCATGATAAAAAGTATGGAATGAATGCACTTATTGATGAAAAAATTATCGGATATGGTGAAGGAAGAACTAAGAAAGCAGCTGAACAGCAGGCAGCGTACAGTGCGATAAAATCATTAAATAAAAATGCAGAAAGGTAGCCCGCAAATATGTATTTAAAATCAATAGAAGTCCATGGATTCAAATCATTTGCAAATAAAATAAAATTTGAGTTTCATAATGGAATTACAGGCATTGTAGGTCCAAACGGAAGTGGTAAGAGTAATGTGGCTGACGCTGTAAGATGGGTTCTGGGTGAACAGCGTATCAAACAGCTCCGTGGTGCAAAAATGGAGGATGTCATTTTTGCAGGAACGGAAAACAGAAAACCGCTTGGCTCTGCAATGGTTGCAATTACACTTGATAATTCTGACCACAGTCTGCCTATAGAATACGATGAGGTAACTGTTTCAAGAAGACTGTTTCGTTCCGGAGAAAGTGAATACAGAATAAACGGAAACATTTGCAGACTTAAGGATATTAACGAACTGTTCTACGATACCGGTATAGGTAAAGAGGGATATTCGATAATCGGACAGGGTCAGATTGATAAGATATTATCAGGAAAACCCGAAGAGAGAAGAGAACTTTTCGATGAGGCAGCAGGTATTGTAAAGTTTAAAAGAAGAAAGATTGCAACGCAGAAAAAGTTAGAGGATGAACGGAATAATCTTGTGAGAGTAAATGATATTCTCACGGAGCTGGAAAAACAGGTAAAACCTCTTGAGCGACAGTCTGAGACTGCAAAGAAATATCTGCAGTTAAAAGAAGAGTTAAAAACCTATGATATAAATTTATTCTTAAGTGAGATAAAAACCATCGAGGACAAATTAAAGGAACTGGATTCGAATATAAGTGTTGCAAATGATGATTTGAACCAGACAAAAGAAGAGTATGAGAAAACAAAAGCTGACTATGAAGAAATCGAAAAATATATAGAAGAGCTGTCGGCAAAGTTAGAAGAGAAGAAAAATGAGCTTATAAGAGATAATCTGTTTAAGGAAAAACAGGAAAGCGAAATAAAGCTTTTAGAAGAGCAGATTAATTCTTCTATACAGAATAATGAACATTTCAAATCAAGAATGAATGATATTGAAACGTCCATGGCTGAATATCAGAAGGAAAAATATGAGTATTCATCAGAACTTGCCGAAAACAAAAAAATACTTGATGAAGCTGATATGGTACACAGGGAGGAAAATACTTCTCTGGGAAAAATAACAGAAAAAATCAGAAATCTTAATGAGCAGATTGAGGATGCTAAGGCTGAGATAATAGAACTTTTGAATCAGAAATCAGATATCCAGGCTAAAATGCAGCGATATGATGCCATGTTAGAGCAGATTACCATCCGTAAAGCTGAAATAAGCCAGAAGCTTCTTAAATCATCAAGTGATAAAGCTGTGCAGGAAGACAGTATAAAAGAATTTGAAGATGAATTAAAACGGATAAATGATGAGATAATAGAACTCACGGAGAAGTCTGATAATATCAACAGTGAGTTACATCAGATTGCCGAAGAGGAAACAGAACTCTCAAAAAGCAGGGATGAGAATCAGAAAAAATATCATGTTTCAAGTTCAAGGCTTGAATCCTTAAAGAACATAACTGAAAGATACGAGGGTTATGGAAACAGTATCAGGAAGATTATGGAGGTTAAGGATACATATAAGGGTATAATAGGTGTAGTAGCTGATATAATCCAGACTGACAAAAAGTATGAGGTGGCCGTTGAAACTGCACTCGGAGGAAATATACAAAATATAGTAACGGACAGTGAAACTACGGCAAAGTCATTAATCGAATACCTGAAAAAAAATCGTTTCGGACGAGCTACATTTCTTCCGCTAAGCAGTATAGCAAACAGAACCGGATTCAATAACGAAAAGGCACTGAGTGAAAAAGGTGTCATCGGACTTGCAAGTGACCTTGTAAAGATTAAACCTGAGTATGAGGCTATTGCAAAATATCTTCTCGGAAGAATAATTGTCACTGACAATATAGACAATGCCCTCGCACTGTCAAGGAAGAATAACAGAATGTTAAGAATAGTCACCCTTGAAGGTGAACTTGTAAATCCGGGAGGTTCCATGACCGGTGGAGCATTCAGAAATCAAAGTAATCTCCTTGGACGTAGAAGGGAAATCGATGAGTTAGAGAAAACGATAAATGACGTATCAGGCGTGATGAATGACATAAACAGGCAGCTGCAGGTATTGAAGGATAAAAAGGTTAAACTTGCAAGTGAGGCAGAGGCTGTCAAGAAAGTCATGCAGGAACAGTATCTTTTACAGAACACTGTAAAGATGAATCTCAATCAGGCGGGAGAAAAAAGAAATGAAATTCTCAGCATGTTTGAGTCATTTGAAAGAGAAAATAAGGAAATTATCTCACAGATATCTGATATAAAAGAAAATCACAGTGAACTTGATTCAGAGCTTAAGACATATGAAGATCTGAATAAGGCTCTGGAGGAAAAAATAGCTGAGCTTAATTCAGAGATAGATAATCAGAGAAATAATGAGGAGGCACAGAATAAGAAAGTAGAAGAATTTAACATTAAGTGTGCCGGACTTAAGCAGAAGAATGATTTCTTAAATGAAAATATCAGAAGAACCGATTCAGAAATTCAGAAACTTACAGAAGAACTTGAAAGAATAAAAGTAAGTGAAAAAGAATCAGAAGACAGGGTAACTGAGAAAAATAACGAAATCGAAAGTATCAGAAAGGCTCTTGAGGAGTCAGGCAAGGCATTTACGGTTCTTGAAAGTGAAATAGAGGAACTTACAAAGGATAAGGAAGAACAGACTAAGGGACATAAGGAATTTTTCAAAAAGCGTGAGGAACTGAATGAAAAAATCTCATCTCTTGATAAGGAAATATTCAGACTTACTTCCCAGAAGGAAAAATACGAAGAATCCAATGAAAATCAGATAGATTATATGTGGAATGAGTATGAACTTACCATTTCTGCGGCGATGGAACTTAAGAATGATAAGCTTGATAATCCGTCAGAAATGAAAAAACATATCCAGACACTTAAATCTGATATAAGAGGTCTTGGAGATGTAAATGTAAATGCCATCGAGGATTACAAAAATATTTCTGAGAGATATGTATTTATGAAGTCACAGTATGATGACCTTGTTACGGCTGAACAGTCTCTTATCAAGATAATAGAAGAACTTGATGAAGGGATGAGAAAGCAGTTTAAGGAGAAATTTGCAGAGATTGTAACAGAGTTTGACAAAGTGTTTAAAGAATTGTTTGGCGGTGGTAAGGGTACCATAAAGCTGAACGAAGATGAAGATATTCTTGAAGCAGGGATAACCATTATTTCACAGCCGCCGGGTAAAAAACTTCAGAATATGATGCAGTTGTCCGGTGGTGAAAAGGCACTGACAGCCATAGCACTTTTATTTGCGATACAGAATCTTAAGCCGTCTCCGTTCTGTCTGCTTGATGAGATAGAGGCCGCACTTGATGATTCTAATGTGTGGAGATATGCAAGTTATCTTCATAAACTTACAGAACATACGCAGTTTATCATAATAACACACAGAAGAGGAACGATGGAATCTGCTGACAGACTGTACGGTATAACCATGCAGGAGAAGGGTGTTTCTACACTGGTTTCTGTGGACTTATTAGAAAATGAACTAGACAAATAATAACATATTGATATAATTATATATAATAATTTATCTTATACAGAAAAGAGGGATTGAATGAGCGAGGAAAAAAAAGGTTTCTTTAAAAAGCTTGTTTCGGGACTGACTAAAACCAGGGACAATATTGTATCAGGAATAGATTCGGTATTCAGTGGTTTTTCAAAAATAGATGATGATTTCTATGAGGAAATCGAAGAGATACTGATTATGGGTGATATCGGTGTCAGTACCACGACTAAGATTATAGAGGATTTAAAGCAGCGGGTTAAGGAAAATAAAATAAAAGATCCGGCTGAATGTAAAGAGCTGCTTATAAACAGTATAAAAGATCAGATGCGTCTGGGTGAAAATGCATATGATTTTGAAACCAGGAAATCAATTGTGCTTGTTATAGGTGTAAACGGTGTAGGAAAAACAACATCGGTAGGTAAGCTTTCAGGCCAGCTTAAATCACAGGGTAAAAAAGTAGTGATGGCAGCAGCAGATACATTCAGGGCAGCAGCCATCGAACAGCTTACGGAATGGTCGAACAGAGCAGGTGTTGATATAATAGCACAGCAGGAAGGTTCAGATCCGGCAGCAGTAATATATGATGCAATTGCAGCATCAAAATCAAGAAAAGCAGATGTGCTTATATGTGACACTGCAGGAAGACTTCACAACAAGAAAAATCTTATGGAAGAATTAAAGAAGATAGACAGAATCATTGAAAAAGAATACAGTGATGCATACAGGGAAAATCTTGTGGTTCTTGACGGAACGACAGGACAGAATGCTCTTGTACAGGCAAAGCAGTTTATGGAATGTACAGACATAACGGGAATAATTCTTACAAAGATGGACGGAACCGCAAAGGGCGGTATAGCCATAGCAATACAGGCAGAGCTTGGGATTCCGGTAAAATATATAGGAATCGGTGAACAGATAGACGACTTACAGAAATTTGATGCAGACCAGTTTGTGGATGCATTGTTTGACACAAATAAATAGGAGGAACATAATAACATGTTGACATTGGACAAATTTGAAGAGGCAACTGAGGTTGTAAAAAAAGTAATATTAAAAACAAATCTTGTATATAGTGATTATCTTTCAGAGCAGACAGGCAATAAAGTATATCTCAAGCCTGAAAATATGCAGTTTACAGGAGCTTACAAGGTAAGAGGAGCTTATTATAAGATAAGTACACTTACAGATGAGGAAAGAGCAAAAGGACTCATTACAGCATCAGCAGGAAACCATGCACAGGGTGTTGCATATGCCGCAAAGCTTTATGGTGCAAAGGCAACTATAGTTATGCCGACTACAACACCGCTTATGAAGGTAAACAGAACAAAAAGCTATGGTGCGGAAGTTATTTTATACGGAGATGTATATGATGAGGCATGTGATTATGCATACAAGCTGGCAGAAGAGAAAGGCTACACGTTTATTCATCCGTTTGATGATTTGGCCGTGGCAACAGGTCAGGGGACTATTGCGATGGAGATATTCAAGGAACTCCCGACAGTTGATTATATACTTGTTCCTATCGGAGGAGGCGGACTTGCCACAGGTGTAAGTACACTTACAAAGCTTCTTAAGCCTAGTGTAAAGGTTATAGGTGTAGAACCGGCAGGTGCAAACTGTATGCAGGAATCCATAAAGAATGGAAAAGTGACTACATTGCCTACTGTATCCACAATCGCTGACGGTACAGCAGTAAAAACTCCGGGAAGCAACATTTTCCCATTTATTAAAGAGAATATTGATGATATAATAACTATAAAGGATGAAGAACTGATTGTAGCATTTCTTGACATGGTAGAGAATCATAAGATGGTTGTTGAAAATTCAGGACTTCTTACAGTAGCTGCACTTAAGCATCTTGACTGCAAAGACAAGAAAGTTGTATCTATCTTAAGTGGCGGTAATATGGATATTATTACTATGTCATCAACTCTTCAGCATGGTCTTATTGAAAGAGGAAGAATATTTACAGTGTCCGTATTACTTCCTGATAAGCCGGGTGAACTTGGAAAAGTTGCAAATGTTATAGCAAAAGAGCAGGGAAATGTGGTAAAATTAGAGCATAATCAGTTTGTAAGCATTAATAGAAATGCTGCTGTGGAACTTAGGATAACAATTGAAGCATTTGGTAATGACCATAAGGATCAGATTGTTAAAGCACTGGAGAAGAAGGGATATAAGCCTAAGTTGACACGTCCTAATCTGTAGGCTTACGAAAGGAGTGGCTTGTATGAAAAACTTTTATCAAAAATCTGTAAATAAAGTAAAGGAGGCACTGCGTTCATACTGGATAGATAAGCAGATTGACGTTATTATGAACGCATGTGAAAATAAACAGGTATATTTAATCGGTGTTACAAATCCTAACTGGGACGGTAACTATGTACTTGTGGGTGAGAACTATGATGTTATAGATATTGATGAAAAAAGTTGTATTATATCGTCACGTATAGCATTAAAAAAGACAGACGGTGGCAGAGAAATTATTGTAGATGCATCTGTACATTGCATGGAAAAAGATGGTGAAGTCAGATTCTTTTATATGCATATGACACCTGTTGAGACTACTGATGAAGATGTAATGAATGCATTTGTTACAAAGAATCAGCAGAGAGAAGAAAAATACAGAGAGGTTATATATGACGTGTTCGATGTCGTGCTGGAATACAGCTGTCTTAACAATACGTTCAAATATAACCACGGTGATTATAGAAAATTTTTTGGAATGGACAAGTATTATATATCGATTGACCAGTGGTTCTGGAGCTTTATAAGTGAGTGTGTTCATCCGGAGGATGTTGAGTGCCTTGATATATTCAGAGATCTCGATATGGTAAAACGTATCAAAAAAGGTCAGAGAATGGTTGAGTCTGAGTTCAGGGTAAAAAGTACCGACAATCAGTATATCTGGGTTAAGATGACACTTATTATCATACCTAATGAGAGCAGTGCAAATGTCAAAGAAATGTACATGCTCTTTAAGGATATAAATGAAGAGAAGATTGAACAGCTCAAGAATAAGATGCTGTCAAGGACAGATGATCTTACTCTTGTATGGAACAGAACATACAGCGAACAGCTTATTAATCAGTATGTTGATAAAATCAAAACACCTGAACGTAATGCACTTATGATAATAGATATTGATGATTTGAAGAACATTAATGATACATATGGAAGAATGACTGGTGACTATATACTCAGTAAGATTGTTGAAAGTGTTCTTGGTGTTATTGAACCGAAAGATGTATTCGGACGTTTTAATGCTGACTGCTTTATATTATTCCTGTCTGAAAGAGAGGATAAGAATGAAATAAATGCAATAACCAGAAAAATTCTTGAGGCTGTTTCGTTTGAGTATGTGGAGAAACATATATCTACTCATGTACATTGCAGTATTGGGGCTGCGTATGCTGACGGCAATGCAAATACATCTGAGCTTATAAAGAAATGTGAAGATTCGTTAAAAGAGGCTTCGGATATAGGAAATACTATAAGATTTGCTTAGTGCAGACAGTAAAAAAGTGGAGGAAATACTGATTTGACAAATTGGAAAGAGTATGAGAAGAAGAATGATATAGAAGCAGATGAGATAATAGCCAAAGCGGCAGAGATTGCTGCCGCCGTTCTGTTAGCAGTGTGCTTTATGAATTATCTGGATATTATATTTCACATTGAAAAGTATCTGACTTTTATAGGATGTTTTACATCGGTAATATTTTTATGTATTCCGTGTGTGCTTATAAACAAACTGAAAAATAAAAAAACAACATTAAGATATGGCATATTAATATGTATTCTTATTGCAGCAACAATTATGTATGCATTTTTTACATATCATGCGAGTCTGGCTTTTATATTGCCTATGGTGATTGCATCCTTTTATGCTGATAAGGCTATATATATATTTACAGTTGTTTTGTCATATTTTTCAATTATTATCGGGAATATAGGAAGTATATGGCTTGCCGTAGACACTTCCGAACACAGGAATACGCTTGAGGAAGTTGTATATAAAGGTATACTGCCCACTGCATTATTTTATACGGTTGTGGCAATTATCGAGTATATGTCCATAAAAAGATCAAATGACCATATAAGCCAGATATATTATAATGCCATAAATCTTGAAGCCAGTCACGATGAAATGCGTAGAAGCCAGGAGGAACTGGTGTATGCCATAGCGGAGATTTCAGAGTCGAGTTCCTCACAGACCGGTTCACATATCAAGAGAGTATCTAAGTGTGCGAAGATATTTGGAAAGTACATATGTAAGGATGAACTTGAGTGTGAGTATTTCAGTGTTGCATCCATGCTTCATGATGTGGGAAAACTGATGATTCCTAACAGTCTGATTGAGAAAAAAGGAGCTCTTACGGATGAAGAGTATGCCATTGTGAAAAGCCATACGGATGAAGGAAGAAAACTGCTTCAGAATACTCCGGGAAGAATAATGGAGATGGCAAGAAACATTGCATATTATCATCATGAGAGATGGGATGGAAAAGGATATCATCATATTGCAGGAGAAGATATTGAATTCTTTTCCAGATATGTTGCGGTGCTTGATGTATTTGATGCTTTGATTTCGCCGCGTTCGTATAAAGAAGGATGGTCAACAGAGGCTGTGTATGATGAGATTGTCAGCCAGAGTGGAAAGCAGTTTGCACCGGAAGCGGTGAGACTATTCATAAAATGCTATCCTGAACTTTTAGAGGTATACGGATTAGAAGATAAATGTCATATAAAATCATAAAAAAATGTGCGTATCAATGATACGCACACTTTTTTTTATGATGGTTATTTTTGTGATGCTATGATGTAATATTCCCAAGGAGCAAGGGAAGTCAGTTCGTTTGTCTTGATATTTGAGTTTTCATCATCATATATTCCGGTTGTATCACCGTGAATAAGAATATCACCGTCTGACATTTTTTTATCATATTTAACAGTCTGCTTTTCATCTGAAACATTTACCAGTACAGTTATCTTTTTACCGTTTTTGACACGCTCAAATGAAAGTATATTGTCATTATCATTATTTATAATTCTTATTTTGCCACCATAAATTCCGTTATACAATGGCTCGTTTTCTGTTTTTATATTACACAGTCTTGTTAGCAGGTCAGCATATTTGTAATCACCGAAGTCTATGTTATCCTTCTCGAAAAATTCAAGAGATATATCATCATCCTCTTCATTTCCGGAATAGATAAGAGGCATACCTTCCGCGGTAAAAATAATAGTGTAGAATGCACCGAGTGCTTCGCTTCCGAATCTGTCTTTTAAAGTACCGTTATATGTATTTTTGTCATGGTTGTCGATAAAGTTCATTTTAAATGAACCATAAGGATGTTCCATACATATATATTTTTCGATGTCATCTGCAGTGTTTGGCATATTTGCGGCAAATTTAAGTTCGTCATATAATTCAAAGTTGTAGTTGCTGTCAAATGCTGAGTTGAGAAGAGAATCACTGTTGGTTCCGTCCTCGGCAACCATATATATAGGTTTGATTTTGTCAAGCTCTTTTCGGGCTTCTTCCCAGAAATCAATAGAAACACCCTGGGCATAATCACATCTGAAGCCGTCTATATCCATATCGCGGATCCAGAAACTCATGGCGTCTATCATTGCTGCACGCATATCCTGATTCTGATAGTCTAACTGTGCCACATCAATCCAGTCAGTGCCTAAAGGACATGTTATGTCACCGTTTTCATCTTTTACATAATATTCAGGGTGTTCTGTTATCCATACGTGATCCCAGCCGGTATGATTTCCAACCCAGTCGATAAGTACCTTAAATCCCATTTCGTGAGCCTTATCAACAAGATTTTTAAAGTCTTCATTGGTGCCGTATTCACTATTTACGGTTTTGTAATCCCTTATAGAATAAGGAGAACCTAAAGAACCTTTTTTATTCAATTCTGATATGCTGTATATAGGCATGAACCACAGCGTGTTTATACCCATGTCATGAAGTCGCTGCAAATGTTCGCTGAATGCATTAAATGTACCTTCAGCAGTGTACTGCCTTACGTTTACTTCATATAATACTGCCTTGTCAATCCAGTCAGCCTGTGTTCTGGAGCCTTCCTGAACAACATCTTCCTTAAATGAGTCATCACTTGAGGTACTCTTTGTATTGCCGCATGCAGTCAGTGACAGAAGCATGGAAATGCTGAGAGCACAGGAAGTAAATACTTTTAGTGTTTTTTTCATAAAAATTTTAATCCTTTCATTTCTAATCCTATTAGTTTATTAGTTCCTAAAAAAATTTTACAATATGACATCAAAGATTGTCAAGAAAAAACACTTGACAGATATAAAAAATTATTATAGAATACCAAAGGTACGATTCAAAAAGTATGGAAAAGGGTGCATGATATGGATAAATTATTACGGTGTACACTTTTATATGATTTTTATGGTGAACTGTTGACTGAACACCAGAAGCTGATATATGAGGATTATGTGTTGAATGATCTGTCGTTGTCAGAGATTGCTGAGAGTAACGGTATCAGCAGACAGGCGGTGCATGATATAGTTAAAAGATGCGAGAAAGCATTGGAAGGATATGAGGAAAAGCTTCATTTGCTTGACAAGTTTTTGAGCAGCAAGAAAGCCGTAGAGAAAATGAATAAACTTATAGTTGAGTACAAGAATACCGGAGATGACAATATTATCGGAGAGTTGGAAACTATTTCAAACGAGATATTAGAAAAAATGTAATTAATCTGTGGAAGGCGGAATATTGGAATGGCATTTGACAGCTTATCAGACAAACTTCAAAATATATTTAAAAACTTAAGAAGCAAGGGCAGACTTACAGAGGCTGATGTTAAGCTGGCACTTAAGGAAGTTAAGATGGCATTGCTTGAGGCTGATGTAAACTTTAAGGTAGTTAAGCAGTTTGTGAAGAGTGTTCAGGAAAGAGCAGTAGGTCAGGATGTGCTTAACAGTCTTACACCGGGACAGATGGTTATAAAGATTGTTAATGAAGAAATGGTTAACCTTATGGGTTCTGAAAGTACGGAGATTCAGTTAAAACCGGGAAATGAGATTACCGTTATTATGATGACCGGACTTCAGGGTGCAGGTAAAACAACAACTACTGCAAAGATAGCCGGAAAATTAAAGGAAAAAGGCAGAAGACCGTTATTGGTTGCTGCTGATGTGTACAGACCGGCAGCTATAGAACAGCTTAAAGTCAATGGTGAGAAACAGGGTGTGCCTGTATTTTCAATCGGGTCGGGTCATAAACCGGCAAATATTGCTAAAGCAGCTATAGAACATGCGGCGAAGAATGATAATAATGTCGTAATTATTGATACCGCAGGTCGTCTTCAGATAGATGAAAATATGATGGAGGAGCTTGTAGATATCAAGAATACCGTTAATGTTGACCAGACACTGCTTATAGTAGATGCCATGACAGGTCAGGAAGCGGTAAATGTTGCTGAGACATTTAACAATAAGATTGGTATAGACGGTGTTATATTAACTAAGATGGATGGTGATACCCGAGGTGGTGCGGCACTTTCAATAAGAGCGGTTACCGGAACTCCGATATTATATGTCGGAATGGGTGAGAAACTTTCAGATCTTGAACAGTTCCATCCGGACAGAATGGCATCAAGAATCTTAGGAATGGGAGATGTCCTCACACTTATTGAGAAGGCGGAAGCCATAGTTGATGAGGAAAAAGCCAAAGAGTTAGAGAAAAAGTTCAGAAAGGCTGAATTCGGATTTGATGATTATCTTGAACAGATGCAGCAGATTAAGAAGATGGGAAGCCTTGAAGATATATTGAGTATGATGCCGGGAATGGGGGACCAGCTCAAAGGAGCACAGATGCCTGATGAAAAGGCGATGGGAAGAGTTGAGGCTATAATATATTCCATGACACTCGAAGAGAGAGCAAACCCGTCAATCATAAATGTTTCAAGAAAAAACAGAATTGCAAAAGGTGCCGGAGTGAATGTGTCAGAAGTAAACAGACTCATGAAACAGTATGAGCAGAGTAAGAAACTTATGAAGCAGTTTTCCGGTATGATGAATGGCAAAGGTGGTAAAAAAGGCAGGTTTAAACTTCCTTTTTAACATAAATTATTATTATTTCCAAGGAGGTGAAATAAAATGGCAGTTAAGATTAGATTAAGAAGAATGGGACAGAAAAAAGCTCCTTTCTATAGAGTAGTAGTTTCTGATGCAAGATCTCCAAGAGATGGTAGATTTATCGAGGAAATCGGTACTTACGATCCAACTGTTGAGCCAAGTTCTTTCAACGTTAACGAGGAGTTAGCAAAGAAGTGGTTAGCACAGGGAGCACAGCCAACTGAGACAGTTGCCAGATTGTTCAAACAGGCTGGTATTGAAAAATAAGGCTAGTGGAGGTACGGCAAATGAAAGAATTAGTTGAAGTAATTGCAAAAGCACTAGTTAGTAATCCTGATGAAGTAGTTGTTACTGAGCGTGAAGACGATAAGGGAACAGTAGTTGAACTTAAAGTTGCTGCCTCAGATATGGGAAAAGTTATTGGCAAGCAGGGAAGAATTGCTAAGGCAATAAGATCTGTTGTTAAAGCTGCTGCTTCAAAAGAGGAAAAGAAGGTTATCGTAGAAATTCTACAGTAACATTTATGACAGCGGTACAATCTGGTAATTATGTCAGGTTGTGCCGCATTTTTTGCATAAACAGCCGGGAAATGAGGTAATGATGGAATATAATAAAGAAGACATGCTGCAGGTAGGATTTATAACTCAGACACATGGTATCCGCGGAGAGGTTAAAGTGTATCCTACTACAGATGATGTAAATAGATTTAATGAATTAAAAAAAGCATATATAGACAGTAAAGAAGGACTTGTTCCTGTTAAAATCAGTGGTGTAAGATATTTTAAAAATCTTGTAATACTTAAATTCAAAGGAATAAATAATATAAATGATGTAGAAAAGTATAAAAAATGCCCTTTGTTAATTGACAGGGAAGATGCAGTACCACTTGAGGAGGGAGAATATTTTATAACAGATATTCTCGGATTAAAAGTGGTTACGGATGATGATAAAGAGCTCGGTACAGTTAAGGATGTATTGCAGACAGGGGCAAATGATGTATATGTGATACAGACAGAAGATAATAAAGAAATATTAATACCTGCGATAAAACAGTGTATACTTGGTGTTGATCTGGAGAATAAAGAGATGAAGGTACATTTGCTTGAAGGTTTGCTATAGCAGGAAATTGTAAAAGAATGGAGAGACGGATGAAAAACTATTATATATTAACACTTTTTCCGGACATGATAATGAATGGCTTGAATACAAGCATAACCGGAAGGGCAAAAGCAAATGGATTAATAAATTTTGATGCTGTTAATATCCGTGACTTTACAAAAGAAAAACATGGTCATGTCGATGATTATCCATATGGCGGTGGTGCGGGAATGGTAATGCAGCCGCAGCCTATATATGATGCATACCGGTATGTTGAGGAAAAAAGCGGAAAGCCTGACAGGGTAGTGTATGTGACTCCTCAGGGGAAGGTATTTAATCAGGAAATGGCAAAGGAATTTGCAGCGGATGATAATATAGTATTTCTGTGTGGACATTATGAGGGTGTAGATGAGAGAATATTAGATATGATAGTTACGGATTATGTGTCTATCGGAGACTACGTTCTCACAGGCGGGGAACTTCCGGCTATGGTGATGATAGATTCAATATCGAGGATGATACCGGGAGTGTTAAATAATGATGTATCAGCACAGGATGAATCATTTTCTGACGGATTACTTGAGTATCCGCAGTACACCAGACCTGTAGAATTTATGGGAATGAAAGTTCCTGATGTGCTTATGTCTGGACATCACAAAAATATAGATGCATGGCGTAAGGAACAGTCATTAAAGAGGACGATGGAAAGAAGACCGGAGCTTCTTGACAATAAGACATATTCTGACAGAGCAGAAATGATTGCAAAACTAATGAATATGATGACAGAATATTTTAATGGTGATCCGAAAAGAATCCAGCATTTTACAAAGGTGTATGCATATGCAAAAAATATCGGAGTGCTTGAAAATATTGATTCTGATACGGCATTTATATTGGAAACGGCAGCCATTGTTCATGACATCGGCATAAAAAAAGGTGAAGAAAAGTATGGAAGATGTGATGGAAAAATACAGGAAGAACTTGGACCGCATGAGGCAGAAAAAATTTTGAAAAAATGCGGTTATTCAAAAGAAGTTATACGGCGTGTTAAATATCTCGTGGGACATCATCATACTTATTCCGGTATAGACGGAATTGATTATCAGATTCTTGTTGAGGCAGATTTTATTGTCAATATGTATGAGGATAATGCAGGTATAGAAAGTGTGAAGTCGGTTCTTGGTAAAATTTTCAAAACAAAAGCCGGAACAGATATGTACCGGCAGATATTTGGAATATAAATATATAATTATTTAACGGGATGCTCTGAAATGAATTTTTTCAGGGCATCAAAACTTTCTGAGCTGAGGTCGTGTTCTATCTTGCATGCGTCTTCTGCTGCAACTTCTTCATTGACACCTATTGATTTAAGAAAATCAGTTAAAATAGTGTGGCGTTCATAGATTTTTGTTGCAATCTCCAAGCCTGATTCTGTAAGTAAGATATATCCGTTGTCATTTATCGTTATGTAATTATTCAGCCTGAGATTTTTCATTGCAACGCTGACGCTGGATTTTTTAAAATTCAGTTCGTGGGCAATATCTACAGAACGGACATTTCCGTTTCTCCGACTTAATATAAGTATAGTTTCTAAATAATCCTCACCGGATTTGTATATGCTCATGTGTTAATCCTTCCTGTTCAGTAGTAATAGTATGAACAATGCCTGACTGGCAGTCATTAGTTATCAATTTCCATTTATTATATCATGATTAAGATTTAAAATCAAATTTTAATTGAGAATCATTCTCGTACATGTCTGTAAAAAAAAACACCCTATATCCGGAATTTGCATTATAATGAATATAGAAAAAAAAGTAAGGAGAAAAGAAAAATGTTTGGATTTGGAGAAATGATTTCTATTTTAAAAAAGAGCCCTAAAAAAATTGTTTTTACAGAAGGTAATGACCCGCGTATACTTGAAGCCTCTTCGAGACTTTTAGCAAGCAGTTTTCTGCATCCTATTCTTGTGGGAAATCCTGATGAGATATATGAAGCAGCTGAAGAGAGCGGATTTAACATTAGGGGTGCAGAGATAATAGATCCTGATAATTTTGATAAGATGGATGAAATGGTTGAACTGTTCTGTGAACTACGTAAGAGCAAAGGTGTAACACCTGAACAGGCAAGAAAGACACTTGCACAGGCGAATTATTTTGGCACAATGCTTGTGAAGATGGGATTTGCTGATGCACTGTTAGGCGGAGCTACATATTCAACTGCTGATACAGTAAGACCTGCATTACAGCTTATTAAAACAAAACCGGGAAATAAGATAGTATCTTCATGCTTTATCCTTGTAAGACCATCTGCTACAGGTGATAATGAAGTTTTAGCTATGGGAGACTGTGCTATCAATATCAGACCTACAGAGGACGAGCTTGTTGAGATAGCTACAGAGACAGCTGAATGTGCAAAGATATTCGGTGTTGACCCTAAGGTTGGATTTTTGAGCTATTCAACACTTGGTTCAGGTAAGGGTGAAGACGTAGATAAGATGAGAAATGCAGCAGAGAAGACAAAGAAAGTTGCACCGGAACTTCCTGTTATAGGAGAAGTTCAGTTTGATGCTGCTGTTTCACCTAGAGTATCAAAAGTTAAGTGCCCGGGTTCAGATATTGCAGGTCATGTAAATACATTTATATTCCCTGATATAAACGCTGGAAACATCGGATACAAGATTGCACAGAGACTTGGTTCATTTGAAGCATACGGACCGATTTTACTCGGACTTAATGCACCGATAAATGATTTATCAAGAGGATGTAATGCATCTGAAGTATATTCAATGGCAATCATTACTGCCGCACTTGCATAAACATTAGAATAATAAAGATTAAAACAGACCGGTATTTAAGACATATCACAATGTGATGTCTTGTACCGGTCTTTATTTGTATAAGCAGATGCATAAACCAGCCGGCACAGATTTGCAAATTATGGACTATATTATATAACTCAGCATATACATATAAAGATGAAGCGGAGGAGTGAAGGTATGGAATTTAAGGAGTGCAACACATATAACAATCTGAAAAAGGCTATGGACGCTGAAATGAGAACGAGTACGAAGTACAGAATGTATGCTGACAGGGCGTTACAGGAGAAAATGAGACCTGTGGCAAAGGTATTTGAAGAATTGTCAGGAAATGAAAAGGAACATGCTGTGCTGTGGAATGGGATATTAAACAGCGGAAATGTGCCGAATACTGAACAAAATCTTAAAAGTGCTGCTTCAGGTGAACAGTATGAGTGGACCAGAATGTATGAGGATTATGCAAACACGGCAGCAGAAGAGGGATACAATGATATTGCGGATATGTTCAGGAGGGTGGCACTTATAGAGCATCATCACGATATTATATTGAGAGACCTGATTAAGCGAATGGACAGCGCCGGACTGTTTTGCGATACGGAGGAAACTATATGGATATGTACAAACTGCGGATATCTGTATTATGGTAAATGTGCACCGGATAAGTGCCCGGTATGCGGATATCCGGTACAGTATTATGAAAAATTTCAGGAGAATTGTAACAACACAGGGCAATAATTGATAAAAAGTATTTAATTTTTTCTGTGTTTATGCTAAAATCGAAACATATGCATATCTGGTGTGCGGATATTTTAAATACCGCACGTCAGATGTTTCGAATGGAGGAAAAACGGTTGGATAATAAGCTAACTTTGTATGGATTTAATAATCTTACAAAAACACTCAGCTTTAACATATATGATGTCTGTTATGCAAAAACAGAAAAAGAACAGAAAGAATATATCAGATATATAGATGAACAGTATAACTCGAACAGACTTACAAAAATATTGTGTGATGTCACAGACCTGATAGGGGCACAGATATTGAATATATCAAAGCAGGATTATGAACCGCAGGGAGCATCAGTCAATGTCCTGATAGCGGAGGAAGCACTTACGGGAAAGAAGATTGATGAGTCGTGTAATCTTGGAAAATTTGCAGATGAGGCAAGAAATACGATACATGCCCATCTTGATAAGAGCCATGTAACCGTGCATACATTTCCAGAGGCACATCCTGACAAGGCTATTTCTACATTCAGGGTTGATATAGATGTTGCCACCTGTGGAAAGGTATCACCTTTAAATGCACTGAATTATCTTATAGGAAGCTTTGATTCTGATATTATTATATTGGATTACAGGGTACGGGGGTTTACAAGGGATGTCTTTGGAAAAAAATATTTTCTGGATCACGATATAAGATCAATACAGGATTATATAGATGAAAAAACATTAAAAAAATATGATTCGATGGATGTGAATGTATATCAGTCGAATATTTTTCATACTAAAATGAAGATAAAGGAAATTGAATTGCAAAATTATCTTTTTCATCAGGATGTTAATCTTCTTACGGAAAAACAGAAGGCTGAAATAGGACAGAATCTTGAACGTGAAATGGAAGAGATATTCAGTGGCATGAATATTTATTAAACATAAGGAGAAGTTTAATATAAAATGGAAAAATTATCTCAAAATGATACGCCTATACATGAGGCATTAAAAAAACACTGTGAGCAGAGAGTTGTACACTTCGATGTTCCGGGACATAAAGGCGGACGTGGCAATAAGGAGCTAAAATATTTTTTGGGAGAGCAGTGCCTTAAGGCAGATGTGAATTCTATGAAACCGTTAGATAATCTGTGCCATCCTGTTTCTGTTATCAAAGATGCGCAGAGGTTAGCAGCAGAAGCATTCGGTGCAGAAGAAGTATTTTTCATAGTAAATGGAACAACTGCGGCAGTCCAGGCGATGGTTATGTCGGTGTGCAAAGCAGGAGAAAAGATTATTCTTCCGAGAAATGTACATAGGAGTGCCATAAATGCCCTGATTCTTTGTGGTGCAATTCCCGTTTATGTTGACCCGGGGGTAAATGAGGAACTTGGTATTCCGCTGGGAATGTCTGTTTCGGCGGTAAAAGAAGCTATAAGAAAAAATCCGGATGCGAAGGCAATTATAGTGAACAATCCGACATATTACGGAGTGTGTTCTGATATAGAAGAGATAGTAAAAATAGCACATGCCCATGGAATGAAATTGTTGGCAGATGAGGCACATGGTACTCATTTTTATTTTGGTGAGGACATGCCGGCATCAGCAATGAAGGCCGGGGCTGATATGGCGGCAGTAAGTATGCATAAGACAGGTGGTTCACTTACCCAGAGTTCATTTTTACTCTGTGGTAAAAATGTTGACAGCGGATATGTACGCCAGATAATTAACCTTACGCAGACTACAAGCGGTTCTTATCTTTTACTGTCATCGCTTGATATTTCAAGAAAAAATCTATATTTAAACGGCAAAGATATATTTAAGAGGACGGTCAGCTATACAAAGTATGCCAGAGAAGAGATAAATGCCATAGGTGGATATTATGCATTTGGTGATGAATTGACAGATGGAGACACGGTATATAAGTTTGACCCTACGAAACTGTCGGTAAATACGAGAAACATCGGACTTGCGGGAATTGAAGTATATGATTTGTTAAGAGATGAGTATGATATACAGATAGAGTTCGGAGATTTGGGAAATATACTTGCGATTGTGTCAGGCGGGGAAAGAGAACTTGAGATTGAAAGACTGATTTCAGCATTGTCTGAGATTAAGAGGATTCATGGTACGACTAAGGCCAAAACACTCAATCAGGTATATATAGAGCCTGTTATAAAAAATACTCCCCATGAGGCTTTTTTTGCTGAAAAGAAATGTGTACCTTTAAGTGAGAGTGCCGGATGCGTAAGTACAGAGTGTGTAATGTGTTATCCGCCGGGAATACCTATTATAGCACCGGGAGAACTGATAACAGACAGAATCGTTGATTACATCAGATATGCGAAGGAAATGGGCTGTCAGATTACGGGAACGGAAGATATGAATGTGCAGTATATAAATGTTATGAAGTAAAACTTTTATGAGTAACCAGTATTACTTTTTAGCTGAAAGGAAGATAGATATGGAATTGTGGTTTACTGAGACACATACGGAAAATGTGAGATTTTCGATTCGTGTGGACAGACAGGTTGTTTCAGAAAAGAGTAAATATCAGGAAATAGCTGTTTTTGACACAAAAGAATTTGGACGTGTACTGACACTTGACGGCTATATTATGCTTACAGAGAAGGATGAGTTTATATATCATGAAATGATAGTTCATGTTCCGATGGCAGTAAAACCGGATATAAAAAATGTTCTTATAATAGGAGCCGGAGACGGTGGTACGGTAAGGGAACTTACAAGATATAATACGGTCGAAAATATCGACATGGTAGAAATAGATGAAGAGGTAGTAAAGGTGTGCAGGAAATATTTAAAAAAGACAAGCTGCTCACTTGATGACAAAAGACTTAACATTTTTTATGAGGATGGTCTTAAATTTGTCAGAAGAAAGAAAAACGAATATGATTTGATTATAGTTGATTCAACAGATCCGTTTGGACCGGGAGAGGGATTGTTTACAAAGGAATTTTATGGCAATTGTTATCAGGCTCTGAATGAAGACGGAATATTGATAAACCAGCATGAAAGTCCGTATTATTCAGAGGATGCGGATTCAATGAAGAGAGCACACAGAAATATCGCAAGAGTATTTGATGTAAGCGAAGTATATCAGTTCCATATGCCGACATATCCGTCCGGACACTGGCTGTTTGGATTCTCTTCAAAGGGTCTGGATCCGGTAAAAGACCTTAAGGCGGATGAATGGAACCGTCTGGGATTAAAGACCGGATATTATAATACGGATATTCATAAGGGAGCTTTTGCCTTACCAAACTATGTAAAGGAGTTACTGAAAGATGAATAGAAATGTCCAGACATTTATAGCGTGTGACAATGAATATGACGAAAGTAAAATTGTAATATTCGGCGCACCGTTTGACAGTACAACATCATACAGACCGGGGACTAGATTTGCCTCCTCTGCCATGAGAAACGAAAGTTATGGAATAGAGACATACAGTTTATATCAGGATAAAGATTTAGAAGATATAAATGTTTTTGACGGTGGAGATCTGGAATTACCGTTTGGAGCTCCTGACGGAGCACTTGACATGATAGAAAAGTTTACAGCGGAAATTCTTTCGGACGGCAAATTACCATTAATGATAGGCGGAGAACATCTGGTGACTCTCGGTGCGGTAAGAGCGGTGGCATCTGAATATGAGAATCTTCATATTATACATTTTGATGCACATGCTGATTTAAGGGATGACTATCTGGGAGTTAAATTATCCCATGCCACAGTGATGCACAGATGTCATGATATAGTAGGAGATGGAAAAATATTCCAGTTTGGTATAAGAAGCGGTGACCGCAGTGAAATAGAATGGGGTAAGGAGCATGTGTCAACGTGCAGATTTGATTTTTCGAATCTTAAGGATACTGTGGACATGTTTAAGGAGAAAAATGTTCCTGTATATTTTACGGTTGATTTAGACGTACTTGATCCATCGGTATTTCCGGGAACAGGTACTCCGGAGGCAGGAGGAGTGACATATCTTCAACTCACGGATGCGATAAAGAAAGTTACGGAACTGAATATAGTAGGAATGGACATAGTGGAACTTTCACCGCCATATGACAGTTCCGGTTCATCTACAGCACTGGCGTGCAAATTACTGAGAGAAATATTATTGTATTTATCATAAATCTAAAGGAGGACAAACAAATGGGAAGAGCGTTAATAATAGGAGCAGGTGGAGTAGCAAGTGTGGCAGTACATAAATGCTGCCAGTATCCGGAGGTATTTGAAGAAATCTGTATAGCCAGCAGAACAAAGTCAAAATGTGATGCACTTAAGGAAAAGCTGGATGGCGGAAAAACAAAGATTACGACAGCACAGGTAGATGCTGATTCGGTGGAACAGCTTATAGAACTTATTAACAGTTATAAACCGGATATCGTTATGAATATAGCACTTCCATATCAGGATCTGACTATTATGGATGCGTGTCTTGCAACGAAGACACATTATCTCGATACTGCCAATTATGAGCCGGAAGATACTGCAAAATTTGAATATAAATGGCAGTGGGCATACAGAGAAAAATTTAAAGAGGCAGGAATCACAGCACTTTTAGGAAGTGGATTTGACCCGGGAGTAACAGGAGTATTCTCTGCATATGCAATGAAGCATCACTTTGATGAGATAAATGAGATAGATATCCTTGACTGTAATGCAGGTGATCATGGTTATCCTTTTGCAACAAATTTCAATCCTGAGATAAATATAAGAGAAGTATCGGCAAAAGGAAGTTATTGGGAAGATGGCAAATGGGTAGAGACAGAGCCGATGGAAATAAAAAGAGTATACAATTTCCCTGAAATCGGTGAAAAGGATATGTACCTTCTTCATCATGAGGAACTGGAGTCGCTTGCCCTTAATATAAAGGGAATTAAGAGAATCAGATTTTTCATGACATTCGGACAGAGCTATCTTGACCATTTAAGATGTCTTGAAGATGTGGGCATGACTTCCATCGAGCCTATTGAGTTTGAAGGTAAACAGATAGTTCCGCTTCAGTTTTTAAAAGCGGTATTACCTGATCCGGCATCCCTCGGACCGAGAACAAAGGGAAAAACAAATATAGGATGTATTTTTAAGGGTAAAAAAGACGGAAAAGAAAAGACATACTATCTGTATAACGTATGTGATCATCAGGAGTGTTATAAAGAAGTCGGTTCACAGGCTGTATCTTACACAACAGGAGTTCCTGCAATGATAGGTGCGGCAATGATAATGACAGGTAAGTGGAACAAACCGGGTGTATATAACATAGAGGAATTTGATCCGGATCCGTTTATGGATGCACTGAACCGTTTCGGACTTCCGTGGAAAGAAAGTTTCACACCTGATATGGTAGAATAATAGTCAGATATATGAAATGGAGATAAAACATGAATAGTAATCTGTTGAACAACTTAAATACACCATGCTACGTCGTAGATGAAAAAAAACTGGTAAAAAATCTTGAATGTCTTAATTATGTAATGAGGCAGACAGGCTGTGATATACTGCTTGCCCAAAAGGCATTTTCCATGTATTATGTATATCCGCTTATCGGGAAATATCTGTCCGGTACAGCAGCGAGCGGATTATACGAAGCAAGGCTTGGCAGGGAAGAAATGTCTGAAAAACAGGTTCATGTTTTTTCTCCTGCATATAAGGAAGATGAAATAAAAGTGCTTGCAGATATTGCTGACCATATTATATTCAACTCTTTTGCACAATGGGAAAAATATAAAAAAATAGTTTGCGGTTCAAATAAAGTAAGCTGTGGAATCAGAATAAATCCTGAATATTCGGAGGTAGAAACAGAAATATATAATCCGTGTTCTAAAGCCTCACGACTCGGTGTCAGAATTTATGAATTTGAGAAAAATGAAGATAAACTTGATGGAATAGAAGGAATACATTTTCATACTCTGTGTGAACAGGGGGAGGATGTGCTTGAAAGAACACTGGTTCACGTCGAGGAACGTTTTGGAAAATATTTAAAGAACATGAAGTGGATAAACTTTGGAGGCGGACACCATATTACAAGGGATGATTATGATGTTGAGGCACTTATAAGATGTATTAACAGATTTCAGAAAAAATATGACATACATGTATACATGGAGCCGGGGGAGGCTGTGGCACTTAACGCAGGAACACTGGTATCAACAGTGCTGGAAGTTCAGGAAGAAAATGACGGAATCAGCAATGTAATACTTGATACATCGGCAGCATGTCATATGCCGGATGTACTTGAGATGCCATACAGACCTAACATAAAGGGTTCGGGAAAAAGCAGGGAAAAAGCGTATACATACAGATTTGGAGGACCTACATGCCTGGCAGGAGACATTATTGGTGAATATTCTTTTGACAGCCGGTTAAAACCGGGAGATAAAGTTGAGTTTGAAGATATGGCAATATACACTACGGTAAAGAATAATACATTTAACGGGATGCCGTTACCCGATATTGATCTGCTAGACAGGGAAGATAATATCCATGTTGTTAAAAAATTTGGATATGAAGATTTTAAAATGAGGCTGTAATATTAGATGAAAGGATAAGAATATGTCACTGAAAGTAAAAAATATAGTAAAGAAATATGGAGAAAAAACTGTTGTAAACGATTTGAGTTTTTCACTTGAAAATCCGGGTGTGTATGCACTGTTAGGCACTAACGGGGCAGGAAAGACTACCAGTATAAGAGTAATACTCGGTATGCTTGATTATGAAAGCGGAGAAGTTCTGTGGAACGGAGAGAAACTTGACACATCAAAGGTAAATATAGGATATCTTGCAGAAGAGAGAGGATTGTATCCTAAGTATACACTTATGGATCAGCTTATTTATTTTGCAGAGCTTAAAAATGTTTCAGCATCACAGGCAAAAAAGAGAATAGAATATTGGGCAGAGCGTCTTGAAGTGACAGATTACCTTTATCCTAAAGCATCAGCAAAGGGAAAGAAGGCAAAACCATACAGGGCAGACCAGTTATCTAAGGGAAATCAGCAGAAAATCCAGCTTATGGCAGCACTTATATCTGATCCGGAACTTCTTATTCTTGATGAGCCGTTAAGCGGACTTGATCCGGTAAACTCAGATTTATTTAAGGAAATTATAAAAGAACAGATAGAAAAAGAAAAATATGTTATCATGTCAAGTCATCAGATGGCAACCATAGAGGAGTTTTGTTCTGATATTACTATATTAAATAAAGGAAGGGCAGTACTTCAGGGAAATTTAAATGAAATAAAGAAGAGCTACGGAAGGGTAAATCTGCATCTTAAATGCGATGAAAATATAGATAGTTATATAGATAAATTTGACTTTTCTGATGTGTATCAGACACCGGAAGGATACCATATTAAAGTTAAGAATGATTCGCAGGCAGGTGAACTTTTAAAAGTGCTTACGGATAATGATATCAGCGTGGTAAGATTTGAAAGAAGAGAACCGTCACTTCATGAAATATTTGTTGAAAAGGTTGGGCATGCTGATGAATAAAAAGGATTATGCAGGATTAAAAAAGGTTTTTGCTTTTTCATTTATGCAGAACCTTAAGAGTAAAATGAACATAGCTGTCACGGTAATACTATGTATCATATGTTTTCTTGGAGTGCCTGTAAGTCAGGCATTAACAGACAGTGATGAAGATAAAGGTTCAGAGACAGCCATTACTGATGTATACATATGTGATGAGACGGGATTTGAATTATATGAAAGCATCGAAAATCAGACAAATGAAATATATAAAGATGTAAAATGTCATGAGGAGTTTGTAAAGCCGGAAGATTTAAAGAAACTGGAAAGTAAAAATTCTGTGTATTTGGATGTGAAGTTTGATGCAGCTTCCGGATTTTTGCTGACGGGTATTTATGAAACAAGGGGCAAATTAACAGCAGACAGCGTTGATACATATATGGAATATCTGCAGGATGATTTCGAAAAAATTGTGGCAGATGCAGCAGGAATAGATGATGAAGTCATAAAAAGCCTTAACAGGGAGATTGAAATCGATGTAGTCACAAGGGGAGAAAAGGTAGAAAAGACAGATAATGAAGATTTGTCAGTTCAGTCATCCTTTATAATTTTTGTGATGATTTTTATACTTGCCATGTGTGGTGAAAATATAGCCACATCCATAGCAACTGAAAAGACAACAAGAGTGATTGAATATTTAATGATAAATATAAGACCGATGGCACTTATTGTGGGAAAAATAATGGCATCAATATTACTGGTAATCATTCAGATTGCAAGTGCAGGTATTTGTTTTGGAGTGTCATGGATTCTATTTAACGGTTCGGGACATAACAGCACGGCCGAAATGCTTGAATCTGTTATAGGAACACAGACCATAGGTAATATTTCGGTTGCAGGATGTATTGTAAGCATATTTATATTTATAATGGGATTTTTACTTTTCGGACTGATTGCAGGTCTAGCAGGTGCGGCTGTAAGCAAGATTGAAAATATCGGTGAAGGCATGAAATTATACAGTATACTTTTAATTGTGTGTGCGTATGCAGCACTGTTTATACCGATGTTTGGAGAAAAAAATGTATTTTTGGAGTTATTTCCGCTTACATCCATATTTATGCTGCCGGGTGAGCTGATATTTGGAGGCGTTAAATGGTGGATAGTCATAGTTGCGGTTATATTACTTGCACTGTCTGTGCTGGTTATGCTGGCATTTGTGGCAGGCGTATATGAAAATATGATATTTTATAATGGAGAAACTCTTAAAGTCAGAGAGATTATTGCTATGTTTAAAACGAAAGGACGTGACAAATAAATGTTAAAAGGATTTTCGCATATATTTAAATTTACTTTTAAGCAGGGAATTAAACAGAAGGCATTTATATTGTCAACGGTCATAGTGGCACTTCTTATATTTGGCGGTGTCTTTGGGATAAATGTGTATCTTGGCTCTGACAGTAAAAATGAGGATTCGGAAAGTACTATAGAAAATATATATTTTGATAACAAAGCCAACCTTGTGCTGAATCAGGAGATGCTTCCTGATGGTATACAGGTGAGAAATGATGATAATGAATTGAAAGCAAATGATTTAAATATAATTCTTAGCGAAAAAGATGACAGCTACGAATTAAAATGTGAGCTTTCAGAAGATACAGACATTGATAATGATGATGCGGAAATGGTGGCAGAAGGTCTGATTCCATCCATAAAAACAGCTATATGTAAAGCAAATGGACTGAGCGACGAACAGCAAATGCTTATAAACAGTGATGTGAATACTACATCAAGGGAGCTGGGCGAAAAAGAGGAAGGATTTATAAGACAGATTATAAATATGACAGTGCCGCTTATATCATGCATGATAGTATTTTTCATGGTTCTTGTATATGGAAGCAGTGTGAGTAAAACAATGGTATCCGAGAAGAACTCAAAACTCATGGAAACACTTTTGGTGTCAGTCAGTCCGTATTCCATAGCATTTGGAAAAATCCTTGCGGTAACATGTATTGCAATATGCCAGTTCTTTTTCTGGGTGGCATGTTTTGCAGGCGGATATTTTGCGGGTAATTCTGTAAATGATATGTTGAATCCGGGATATGTATCGGAAGTCGGTGCAGTGCTAAAAATGATTGTAGACGGGGGTAAGTATTTTAATCCGGTGACAATTATTATATCAGTTTTTTCTCTGTGTCTTGGATTTTTGATGTACAGTGTATTGGCAGGAATGTGTGCATCCGGAGTGAAAAAGGCAGAAGGGATGTCCGGAGCAATGACGTTATTCCAGATACCGGTTTTTATAGGATATTTTGCGGCATATGGTGGTGCGATGAGCAGTGATAAAATGATATCATCACTTGTGAGAGTATTTCCATTATCATCCGCATTTATTGTACCGGCAGACATTATTACCGGAAATACGACAGTTTTGCAGGGTGTAATATCAATTGCACTGATACTTATTGTTATAGTGGTTGGGATAATCTTTACAGGTAAGATTTATAAGAAAAAACTTTTTTGATGACTTGATTTTCACAGAGGCTGGAGGAACAATATGAAAGTTACTTATTGCAGTGTTACGGATAAAGGTGACAGAACAAACAATGAAGACAGTGTTGAGTGTGGTGCATGGAAAGATGACTATTGTTTTGCACTTGCAGACGGACTTGGCGGACATGAAAAGGGTGAAGCTGCTTCACGTCTGGTTACACTTACGGCAATGGACATATTTCAAAAAGAAGGTTTTAATGAATTCTATTTAAGAGAGGCTTTTGAGATAAGCCAGGAAAAGCTTACGGAACTTCAGATTAAAGAACAGCTTGAGGGTGATATGAAGACTACACTTGTCCTGCTTGGAATCAATGCAAGGGAAGTGTGCTGGGGACATATTGGAGATTCAAGGCTGTATTATTTTGAAGGGAAGAAACTCATTAAGCAGACGAAGGATCACAGCGTTCCACAGATGCTTGTAAACATAGGCGAAATTAAAGAAGCGGATATAAGAAATCATCCTGACAGAAGCAGAGTATTGAGAGTTATGGGGATGGACTGGGAGCATCCGTTTTACGATATAGCAGAACCGGTGCCGACAACACTCGGCCAGTCATTTTTAATGTGTACTGACGGATTCTGGGAGCTTATAACAGAGGAGGAGATGGTAAACTGCCTGAAAAAATCTAAAACTGTGTATGAATGGATAACAGCCATGGAAAAGATTGTCATGGAAAATGGAAAAGAAAAAAATATGGATAATTATTCTGCAATAGGAGTATGGATAAGGTAAAAAATAATTATAAACAAATGATATAAAACAATCCATAAGAACCTATAAAGACGTTGCACAAATTTGTCATAAATGGTATAATAAATCTTAGAAATTTTGTTCTTTATTACTAGAAATTTATACAGGAGGAGTGATTAACATGAGTACAATTAATCCTAAATGTTTGTGTCCGGGATGTATGGCAGTATTAGACGAACCGGACCTGCCATGTCCGTTGTGTGGATTTGACAAAACAACATATGCACCATCACCGAGGAGTCTCAGACCTTTTACTATTTTGTCAGGAAAATATCTTGTAGGTAAGGTCATAGGAGAAGGCGGATTTGGAATAACATACATAGGGTTTAACCTTGATACAGAGCTTCCGGTTGCCATAAAGGAATATTTCCCATCGGAGCTTGCAACAAGAGATATTACAGCAGGTAATGCACTTAGTATATTTGCAGGTGAGAGCCAGCAGTTATACAAAGAGGGTCTTGAAAAATACCTGAGAGAAGCCAGAAACCTTACAATGTTTTCAGATTTACCGGGTATTGTTACCGTTAAAGACTTTTTTTATGAGAATGAGACTGCATATATTATTATGGAATACATAAATGGTATAACATTGAAACAGCATCTTATTAAAGTCGGCGGAAGAATGAGCCAGAGTGAAGTTACAAAGATGATGAAACCGGTTCTTGAGTCAATGATTAAAATTCATGAGACCGGAATGATACATAGAGATATCAGTCCTGATAATATAATGATTACAAAGAATAATCAGATAAAACTTACGGATTTCGGGGCAGCGAGAGTATGTAACGGAGAAGATAACAAGAGTATAACAGTTGTTTTAAAGAGAGGATATGCACCTGAAGAGCAGTACCGTGTAAAGGGGGTTCAGGGACCTTGGACCGACGTTTATGCATTGTGTGCCACAATGTATAAAATGATAACAGGAATTACTCCACAGGAAGCACTCGAGAGAATAATAGAGGATAATGTTGAACCGTTATCTAAATTTGATAAAGACATATGGCCGGAGATAGATTATGCAATAATGAAAGGCTTATCATTAAGAGCGCAGGACAGATTCCAGAACGTAGGTGAATTAGTAGATGCTCTGTATTACAGTGTAATAGAGAAGGATGAAAACGGCAATCCTGTTCTTGTTTCATCAAAGGAACAGAGTGCTGCACCGGTTACAAGTACTGTACCTGACGATGATTTTGTTATGGAACCTATAGTTGTAAATGTTGGACGTTCTTCTGAGAGCGATAAAGCTGAACAGCCTGTAAATGAGCCACAGTCTGTTGTACAGCCGCATCCTGCAACAGAACCGGTACAGCCACAGGCACAACAGCCTGAGAATGTGTATACGCAGCCGCTGTATCAGCAGATGTTTGCACAGCAGCAGGCAATGTCGCAGCCACTGCAGGTAACACCGACACCTGTACCGGCTCCAGCACCAACACCGGTACCACAGGCAGCACCGACACCGGCACCAACACCGGTACCACAGGTAGCACCTACACCGACACCGGCACCGGCTCCTGCACCACAGGCAGCACCGACACCTGCACCGGCTCCAGCACCACAGGCAGCTCCGCCACAGGAATCTGTACAACAAAAAAAGTCAGGTGGATTTTTCAAGTCAACATTCAAAAAAGTTGTAAAACTTAAATTAGGTAGAGTAAGATTTGAAGATGACATAGTTGAGTTGAATGTAGAGCACAATGATGTTGGTAATATACAGCCGCTTAGAGAATGTGTACAGCTTCAGAAATTAATATTAAGCAACAACATGGTTGATGACTTATCACCACTTGTTGATTGTAAGAAATTATCATATCTTGCACTTAGAAATACCAGAGTTGAGGATTTAAGACCGCTTTCAGGACTTGGTCAGCTTTCTTATCTGGATTTATGGGGAACAAGAATAAAATCTCTTGAGCCATTATATTCTCTTAAAGGTTTAAAATATCTTAATGTTAAGAATACAGATATTACAAAGAGTCAGATTGACGACTTAAAAGTAGTCATTCCTGGATGTGAAGTAGAATATTAATTTAAGAATACATTTCAGTTTACCGGAGGATTATTTTAGTCTTCCGGTAAAATTTTTGTATAAGCAACGAGGAGAACAAGAATGTTTCATAGGATGAAGATGCTTTCGTTTAAAAGAACAGGATTTATATTGATTATTATGGCAATAATAGGAATGTCATGTATATATTTGTATGGTAACAGTGCCTATAATTATTATAATGAACCGGTTCAGGTTGATGTAAATGATTTAAAGGACCAGAAAAATAAATATGTGAAATTTGATATGGACGATGTTATGATAATGAACTGTTTTATGGAGAAAAAGCAGGAAAGTCTGTTTGGAAAGTCAGACACATTTTATTATTATGTGATTGGTATTAAGGACGACACCGGCAATTTGAAATGTATTGTGTGTGTATCTGACAAAGCAGAAAAGGAACTGTTTGATACAGGTTTAGATAACTTTAACAAAAAGATAAAAGGTAAATCCGGAAGCAAAAAGATACATGCAAAAAAAAGTGGAATATTATTGAAGATGGATAGTTTTCTTGAAATAAAGCTGAGAGAATATTTAGCCACGGCTAAAATTAACATGACTGATAAAGTATATTATGAGTCATATTATATATCTGAATATAAACCGGATATATCAGATGTTGTGATTTTTGGATTTGCAGTACTTTTGTTATTATATTCATTAATTGAATTATTTATCATAGCTATAGGCGGAAAGCAGCGTAAAATACGCAGAAAGATAAAACGTGAATTAGGAAAAGATGCCGTAAATATGGTTGAAAGGGATTATGAACTTTCAAGATTTTTTAATAAAGATATCCGAATAGGAGATATTTATATATATTTATTCAGTATTGAGGGAAGTACAATAATAAAGCTGACGGACATTGTATGGGTTTATGAATGTGAAATGTCAGGAGAAGGTAAGGGCAAAAAAACATTTTCTGAATTTTCGGGAATAGAATTATGGGATGTGGATTTTGAGTCATATAAAATATATGCAAAAGACAGAACATTTATAGACGGATTTCTTGAATATATAGTGAGTGTATGTCCGCATACGGTGGTAGGATATAATGAGAAACTTGAGAACATGTTTTTAAATGAAAACGATAAATTTAAAAATATTGTATTTAACAGATATACAGGAGGTTTAAATGACAGGCAGGAAAGAATTACAGAATCAGATTCAGAGTGAGATAGGAAAAGCAGTTTCAGGTAAGGAGGAAATTGTAAAGAAGATTTTTACGGCAGTTCTTGCCGGAGGACATGTACTTTTGGAGGATGTTCCGGGAGTGGGAAAAACAACGCTTGCCATTGCATTTTCAAAGGTATTAAATCTTTCATACAGAAGAATGCAGTTTACGCCGGATGTTTTGCCGGCGGATGTTATTGGATTTTCAATGTATAATAAAAAAATAAATGATTTTGAATTTAAACCGGGAGCAGCTGTTTGCAATCTTATGCTTGCAGATGAGATTAACAGAACTTCACCTAAAACACAGGCAGCACTGCTTGAGGTTATGGAAGAGAAGAAGGTCACGGTGGATGGAGTGACGAGAAATTTGCCATCACCTTTTATCGTAATTGCAACACAGAACCCGTCCGGATATGTTGGAACTCAGAAACTGCCGGAGTCCCAGCTTGACAGATTTATGTTAAAGCTATCGATGGGATATCCGGAATTTGAGGATGAAATAAATGTATATAAGGGAAGAAGTTATGATTCACTGGATAAGGTGAAGGAACTTTTAGATGACAATGATATAAATGAAATGAAAAAGTCTGTTTCGGAAGTGTATGTAGATGACAGCATTTATGAATATTTAACAAAAATAGTGCGTTCTACAAGAGAAAATGAATATATAAGTCTCGGAATCAGTCCGAGAGGCGGACTGGCTTTAATGGAGATGGCAAAAGCCACGGCATATCTTGATGACAGAGAGTATGTAGTTCCTGAGGATATTATTAATAATATAGATTCGGTATGTACTCACAGAATAGTGTTAAGCTCGAAGGCAAAGGCATCAGGATTAAAGGAACAGATGATAATGGATAAGATAAAAACGTCTGTTGAGATACCCAAAGGTTCATATAAAAGATAAATATTAAATCAGTTTTGGATTGGAGAATGGATATGATCGGTAACTGGATGAATTATATTCTGTTTCTGGCAGCACTTGCATTGGCTTATGTATTTTATAATAATTATATAATGTTTGTAATAATTGGGGCTGCAATTGCAGTGCCGATTGTTTCTATAATTGTATTTGAAATAACTTATAAAAAATTACAGCTTTCAATTGTGGACCTGCCATTAAAGGCAGGTAAAAATGCGGATATACAATTTGGTATCATGACACTAAACAGGACTATATTTCCCTTTGGAAGTATAAGAATCAAGCTGAATATAAAGAATTTATTTTATAATAATCAGAAGGAATATATTATAAATATACCTGATATTCCACGAAAAGAAAGAAAAATACAATGGAAATTCAGTGCGGTTTACAGTGGATGTGTGCGGATAAATATAGATGAAGTTGAGCTTACAGACATGCTTAGTCTTGTAAAAAGAACATATCCGGTTAATATTGAAAAAACTATAGAAATATATCCTGATGAGTGTGAAATTGATACGGAAACAGATGCACTTACGGCGGGGGCAGGAGATGAGACGGAAGTGCAATATATTAAAGGAACAGATGTATCTGAAGTGTCCGGGATAAGAGAGTATATACCGGGGGACAGCATGCAGGCTGTACATTGGAAACTCTCATCAAGATATGATAATTTTATGGTTAAAGATTTTTCGATGCCATATACGGACAGAGTGTATCTGGCAATAGAGTTATATAACAATCCATCAGTAAATGACGAGATGGATAATGTCATAGATGTATATTATTCTATGGCACGTTTATTGGTAAAGCAGGGAAGACAGTTTTTTATGCTCTGGTACAATATTAAGACAGGTGTTAATGAGATAATGGAGATACAGACGGAGGAAGACGTAGTACAGGCTGTTGGAAATATGATGTATTCGTATCCGTCAGAACACCCGCTTACGGCATTTGAGGCCATAAAAACCGAGTATCCGGAGAATGATTACACTTTGATATATGTGACAGGCAGCATGACAGGTATAAATGGAGAAAAAATATATACGTACAATGATAAGGTGGATGTGTATTTGATTGAATAGGCTGTTTCAGAATGGAGTCTGGTATGAAAGATTTATTTGGAATAAAAAGAAAAAGACTTGAAAAAGAAAAAAAGGAAAGCAGAAGTACAGGAGTATATGTAAGTGATGTTCCGGGTGCAGGTAAGAGGGATAAGAAAATTAATGGCATCTTGCTTAACGGATTATTAAATGCCGTTATAGTTATCACAACTGTTATGAGTGTGTTGGAATCATTTAAGATAGGGTATTACAGGGGGATTATGTGCTTTTTTATAGTTGCACTGAGTATTTTTGCAGCTTCTTTTTATATCAATACAATATTTAAAATAACCGGATATGTATGTGTCATAGCTGGATTTGTATATGGAATTACGGAGTACACTGCTGTATTAAGAGGCGGTTTTGGTACGATTGCAAACAAATTTATGGAAGTTATAGAGGTTGTTTTAGACCTTCCGATAGAGAGAAGATATGCTGAATATACGCCAAACCGTGAACTTGCAGTTACATTGTGTGCTGTATTTCTAGGAGGAGCTTTTGCACTGCTTTTTAATATTGTGATAACGGAAACAAAGGGATTTATTATAGTTTTGTTTTTTACATTTCCGTTTGTGCAGCTTGGAATTTATTTTAACAGAAATATTAATATTTACGTTTTCATTTTATATATGGCAGCCCTTACGGCATTAATGATATTAAGAACCGGACATTATAAAAATGAGACACGAAAGAAGTCGGGATATAATGTAAAACGTAAAAAAAATACCTATGAGTATGATTATATAAGTAATAATGGAAACGGGTTGGCAAGAACGCTGAGAATAATATTTGTATTTGTAATTGTGGCAATAATCATTTCTATCATTTATCCAAAAGGAAGATTTGACATAAATAATTCTGGCGACGGAATGAAGGAGAACACAAAAGAATTTGCCAAAAAAGTTTCGCTTGTCGGATTTTGGGGAATGCTTAACCCGAACGGAAGCGGAAACGGTGGAATAGGACGAAGCAAGCTTGGGCAGGCAGACAGGGTAAGACTTGATTATCAGAAAGATCTGGATGTTATAACGGCGGTATTTCCAGAAGAGAAAAATATTTATCTCAGGGCTTATACGGGAACTACATATGAGGACAATAACTGGAAATATATTTCTGAAAGCAAACCTGCAAATTATAAACCGCTTGAGGAATACGGACTTACTTCAAATGATGTGGCATCATTAAACGGAGATATATTAAAAAATGATACTAACCATCTGTTAGTCAATAAAGAAAAAATGATATATGTATATAACACATTTGCAAATAATCTTTTCAGATATATTCCTGAAAATGTAAAGGATGGAAACCAGTATTACAATACGGTTGTAAATGATGATGAATTTGTAGGAAAACTTGACTATGGATATGGAATTAAATGCTGGTATTATAATTTGCGTAATGATTTAACACTTGAAGATATGAAAACGTATGCAGAACAGCTTAAAAATGACAATAGTTCCGAAAAAATATATGATATTGAGGAAAAATACAGAGAGTATGTTTATAATACCTATCTTGAGGTGCCGGCGGAAAATAAAAAAGTAATTGATGATATTTTAAATGAAAATGGTATCAGTGAAGATGACAGTCTTGATAATGTGTATAAGATTATTTATCTGTTTGACAATCAGTATGAATACACACTTATGCCGGGAAAAACACCAAACGGAAAAGATTTTGTAAATTATTTCCTGAAAGAAAGTAAAAAGGGTTACTGTTCATATTTTGCATCATCAGCCGTGCTCATGTTCCGTGAACTTGGTATTCCTGCCAGATATACAGGCGGGTATATGGTGTCTACCACAGACAGTGATTACATGTCAGAAGATATGTACAGTCGTGAAATGGATGAATCTGTGGTCGCAGGTATGAAAAAGGGTGAATATACCGTATATGATATTGAGGTAAATGACAGTGATGCCCATGCGTGGACAGAAGTTTATATAGACAATCTTGGATGGATACCTGTGGATGTTACGCCGCCATCAGACGATGAGGACACATCCGATGACAGCCAGGGAATAGGAGTACTGTTAAACAATCTGTTTAACAGTAATACAGTGGAGAGTGTAAAAAATACCGCCATAAATATGGCTGTCATGGTTATTGTTCTGGGAGCAATATCCGTTGTTGCGGGAGCTGCTGCAATACTGATAATAAAATACAGAAGAAAGAGGTGCCTTGATATAGATAAAAATTACAGGTATATGGTTCGCATAGCAAAAGTCGGTGGTTTAAAATGGAATAACCGTATAGTGCTTGAAAGACTTGGGGAGGAACTGACAGAATATGATATATGCAATCAGGAAGATACTGAAAAACTCCTAACGATAATAGAAAAAGCAAAATATTCCAATACAGGTGTCTCTGAGGATGAAATGAAAAATGTAAATATAATTATAAATAAAATAGCAGATAATATTTATGGTAATCTTTCATTTTGGAAAAAAATAAGATATTCATATTTATTTTAAAATACACTTGAATTTCAGGTGTGAAATGGTGTATATTTATAATATATTATAGTGGAAACGGAGTGATATATATGGCAATATTTTATGGAATAAATTCAGATTCGGTAAGCACATTGTTTTCTGGTATAAATTCATCAACGGGAATGGGAAATTCTAATATTCTTTCAGAGTATTACAGTATTAAAAGCGGAGCATACAAAAAGGCTTTAACGGCATATTATGCTAAGACTGATACAGACAGCACAAAGACTTCAGTAAAGAATAATATAAAGGATAAGACAACTTCAACATCTTCTGATTCAACCAAAACACTTACTACGATAAAGAGCAGTTCTGATGATTTGAAGAAGATATCAGGTGAACTTGTCACAAAGGGCAAGGATTCAGTGTTTAAGAAATCACAGGAAGATGTATACAAAAAGGTGGAAGAATTTGCAAACAGCTACAATAAAGTATTAAGCAATGCAAAAGAGTCATCATCATCAAATATAAAGAATACATTATCAAACTTAAAGACATATACATCAGCAAATAAAAAGATGCTTAATAAAATCGGTGTAAGTATCAGTGATGACGGAAGTTTGTCAGTAGATAAAGAAAAGTTTATGGCTGCTGATATGTCGGATATAAAGTCTGTATTTAACGGTACCGGTTCGTATGCATATTATGTACAGTCAAAGTCGGCAATGATGTCATATTATGCTGAAAATGAAGCATCAAAGGGAAGTACATATACCTCAGGCGGAGGATATTCATATAATTATTCTACAGGTGAGATAGTAAATAATTTTGTATAAGATATAAAGATAAGTAAAACCATTGGCATGTAAAAGTGTTGATGGTTTTTTTATTTTTGTGTTGACAAATTTTATAAATAAATATATACTTTGAACATCAAATTATTTTACACAAAGAAAGGAATATATGAAATGTTAGAAAAATTAAAGAAAATTATTGCAGAACAGTTAAATGTAAGTGAGGATTCAGTTAAACCTGAGACAAGTTTTAAAGATGATCTTGAAGCAGACTCTCTTGATCTGTTTGAGGTTGTAATGGCAATTGAGGATGAATATAATGTTGAGATACCTTCAGAAGATTTAGAAAAAATATCTACAGTTGGAGATGTTATAGATTATTTAAAAGCAAGAGGTGTTGAATAGGACTTATGAAGACAAAGATAACAGAACTGTTAAATATAAAATATCCCATTATACAGGGTGGTATGGCATGGGTTGCAGAACATAATCTGGCAGGTGCTGTATCAAAGGCAGGAGGACTTGGAATTATAGCAGGTGCCAATGCTCCGGCAGATGTTATACGAAATGAGATACGTATGGCAAGAGAGATAACCGGTAATCCGATAGGGGTAAATGTGATGCTTATAAGTCCGTATGCTGATGAAGTTGCAAAAGTGGTTGTTGAAGAAAAAATATCTGTAGTCACTACAGGTGCCGGAAGTCCGGAGAAATATATAAATATGTGGAAGGATGCGGGAATAAAGATTATACCGGTTGTTGCATCGGTTGCCCTTGCAAAGAGAATGGAACGATGCGGAGCTTCAGCAGTAATTGCGGAAGGATGTGAGTCTGGCGGACACATCGGGAAAGAGACTACGATGTCGCTTGTTCCACAGGTTGTGGATGCAGTTGATATTCCGGTAATTGCAGCAGGTGGAATTGCTGACGGAAGAGGTGTTGCAGCAGCATTTATGCTGGGAGCACAGGCCGTACAGATGGGTACAAGGTTTTTGGTGGCAGATGAATCCATTGTGCATGACAATTATAAAAATAAAGTCATAAAGGCAAAGGATATAGACACTGAAGTTACCGGTATGAGTCATGGTCATCCTGTAAGACAGCTTAGAAATAAGATGACAAGAGAGTACTCAAAGCTTGAGAGGAATGGAGCTTCATTCGACGAGCTTGAACATCTTACTCTGGGGGCACTCAGAAAGGCTGTTATAGATGGAGATGTGGATGACGGAACAATGATGGCAGGTCAGATTGCAGGTCTTGTATCAAAAAAACAGAGTTGTGAAGAAATCATAAACGAAATCATGAATGAGACAAAGGAACTTTTAGGAGATAAATATTTTGCATAATTTTTGCACAAATACTTTGAAATTCAAAATATATACGAAAGGCATGGTGTAACTGATGGGTATTGCATTTGTGTTTCCGGGACAGGGTGTTCAGAAGTCCGGAATGGCACTGGATTTTTATGAAAAATCAGATGAAAGTAAAAAGATATTTGATATAGCTGAGAAAAATCTGGATTTTGATATTAAGAAGGTCTGTTTTACAGATAATCGTGAAATAGATATTACAGAATATACACAAGCGGCATTGCTGACAGCCTGTATATCCATGTATAGTGAGTTGAAAAAATATAATATTAATCCCGATGTATGTGCGGGACTAAGCCTTGGAGAGTATGCGGCGATGGTAGTGGCAGGTGTTATGGATTTTGGTGATGCTGTCAGAGCTGTAAGAAGAAGAGGAATTCTTATGCAGAATGCAGTACCGTTAGGTGCAGGAGCTATGTCAGCCATATTGGGACTGGATAACACGACGGTTGAAAACATATGCAATGATATAGACGGAGTGGGTATTGCCAATTATAACTGTCCCGGACAGGTGGTTATCACAGGAATACCTCATGCGATAAAAGTTGCATCTGAAAGGTTATCAGAGGCGGGAGCTAAAAGAATACTCCCATTAAATGTAAGCGGACCTTTTCATTCGTTTATGCTAAAGGGGGCAGGGGATGAACTCGAATCATACCTTGCTGATATAACCATAAATAAACCGGTTATTCCGTATGTAACAAATGTTACGGCTGAATATGTCACAGACAATGCACATATCAGGGAATTACTTGGAAAACAGGTACATTCTTCGGTTAAGTGGCAGCATAGCGTGGAAAAAATGATAAATAATGGTGCCGATACATTTGTGGAAATAGGTCCGGGCAGAACTATATCGGGCTTCATAAGAAAGATTAATTCAAATGTAAAGGTATATAATATTCAGAAATTTGAAGATGTTAAAAAGGTTGTAGAAGCCCTGAAAGGAGATAAGTAAATTGCAGGAAATGAAAACAGCGCTGGTGACGGGAGCAGGGCGCGGAATAGCTAAAAATCTGGCAGAATCAGGATTTTACGTTATAGTTAATTATAATGGTTCAAGAGAAAATGCAGAAAATGTCGTAAATGAAATAATTTCATCAGGAGGCAGGGCGAAAGCATTGCAGTGTAATGTTTCTGATACTGATGCTGTAGCAAAAATGACCGATGATATCAAAAGTGAATTTGGAACAATTGATGTTCTTGTAAATAATGCAGGCATAGTTAAAGATAATCTGATTGTAAGAATGACTGAAAAAGATTTTGATGATGTGATAAGTACAAATCTTAAGGGAACATTTAATACGATAAAGTATGTTTCTAAGGCCATGATAAAACAGAGACATGGAAGAATAGTAAATATTTCCAGTGTTGTGGGAATTGTGGGGAATGCAGGACAGGCTAATTATGCTGCATCAAAAGCCGGAATAATAGGACTTACAAAGTCAGCTGCCAAAGAACTTGCCGGCAGAAATATAACAGTAAATGCTGTTGCACCGGGATTTATCACAACGGAAATGACTGATAAACTTAGTGATGACGTGAAAGAGCAGATGATGGCAGCTATTCCCTTAAAGAGGTTTGGAACTACAAAAGATATTGCAGATGCCGTGGCATTTCTTGTGTCTGATAATGCTTCTTATATAACTGGACAGGTTATAGAGGTTAACGGTGGAATGAATATGTAGACTGACAGAATGGAGAATTGCGTTGAGAAGAGTAGTAGTAACCGGAATGGGGGCAATAACCCCGTTAGGAAATAATGTAAATGATTTTTGGAATGGTATAAAAAATGAAAATGTAGGTATAGATAAAATTACTAAATTTGATACAGAAAATTTCAGGGTTAAACTGGCAGCAGAAGTAAAGAATTATTCACCTGATGAATGTATGGATTTTAAATCGGCAAAAAGGATGGCACTTTTTTGCCAATATGCGGTTTCAGCTGCAACTGAAGCATTGAAAGACGCAGATATTAACATGAAAAAAGAAGATGCCTATCGTGTAGGAGTTTCTGTAGGAAGTGGAGTTGGAAGCTTACAGAGTGTAGAAAAAGAGACCTATACTTTATTTAACAGGGGACCGGGAAGAATAAATCCACTGTTTGTACCCATGATGATTACTAATATGGCAGCCGGAAATATTTCTATACAGACGGGTGCGAAGGGGAAAAGTATAAATGTTGTTACAGCGTGTGCCACAGGTACCAACTCTATCGGAGAGGCATACAGAACCATACAATATGGTGATGCAGATGTAATGATAGCCGGCGGAACGGAAGCGGCAGTCACACAGATAGGTATAGGTGGATTTATGGCACTAAAAGCATTGTCAACATCAGATAATCCATTAAGAGCATCCATTCCGTTTGACAGGGACAGAGGCGGATTTGTAATGGGAGAGGGTGCAGGTATAGTTATTCTTGAGGAACTTGAACATGCAAAGAGAAGGGGGGCTAAAATACTTGCTGAGGTAGCAGGGTATGGTAACAGCTCTGATGCATATCATATAACATCTCCGGCAGAGGATGGTTCAGGTGCGGCAAGGGCTATGGAAAATGCCGTTAATGATGCGGGGATAAAAAAGGAAGATGTTTTTTATATAAATGCACACGGAACAGGTACCCATTTAAATGACCTGTTTGAAACAAGGGCAATAAAACTTGCGTTTGGAAAGCATGCTAAAAATATGTATATCAACTCTACAAAATCTATGATAGGACATATGTTAGGGGCAGCGGGAGCTGTGGAATTTATTACATGTGTTAAGGAAATAAATGAGGGATATATACATAAGACTGTTGGTCTTGAAAATCCGGATGAAGAACTTGATTTAAATTATGTTAAAGACGAAGGTATACATATTGATGTTAAATATGCATTAACCAATTCACTGGGATTTGGAGGACATAATTCAAGTTTACTTATAAAGAAATATGTTGAATGAAATAGATACAGAAATGAGGAATAATATGGAGTATCAGCAGATTATAGATATTATAAAGGCTGTTTCGGGTTCAAAGCTTACATATTTTGAACTTGATCAGGGCGAAACTTATTTAAAGATGAAAAAACAGAGAAAGAAAGTTTTATCACAAAATCCGGTTGGAGAAATATTACCGGATAAAGATGATAAAGCAGAGTTGTTTCAGACTGAAGGCATGGAAGAAGAAAAAGGAACGATTATAAAGTCACCTCTTGTAGGAACATTTTATGCTGCAGCTTCACCCGAGGATGAAGCGTTTGTAAAAGAGGGGGATTCAATTGCTAAAGGGCAGGTTCTTGGAATAATAGAAGCCATGAAACTTATGAATGAGATAGAGAGCGATTATTCAGGAACCATTATAAAAGTATTGGTTAAAAATGGAGATATGGTTGAGTATGGAGAACCGCTTTTTGTAGTGAAGGAGTAATAGTATGTTAGGTATTAAAGAGATTGAAGATATAATTCCACATCGTCATCCGTTTCTTCTGATTGACAGGATAGACGAGGTGGAGGCAGGAAAAAAAGCTGTGGGTGTAAAAAATTTTACATATGATGAATGGTTTTTTAAAGGACATTTTCCGGGACAGCCTGTTGTACCTGGGGTGCTTGTGATAGAGGCACTTGCGCAGGTTGGTGCAGTTGCCATTTTAAGTCTTGATGAGAATAAGGGAAAGACTCCTTTTTTTGGTGGGATATCAAAGGCGAGATTTAAACAGAAAATTATTCCGGGAGACAGTGTACGGCTGGAGTGTGAAATAATTAAAACAAAGGGACCGATAGGTACAGGTATGGGTGTGGCTTATGTAAATAATAAGCCGGCAGTTACTGCAGAGATTACGTTTGCCATCGGATAATGTCAGAAAGGAATTTGGTATGTTTCATAAAGTGTTAATTGCAAACCGCGGTGAAATTGCGGTGCGTATAATTCGTGCATTGAGGGAATTGGGAATAAAATCCGTTGCTGTATATTCAGAGGCTGACAAGGATTCCTTACATGCAAAGCTTGCAGATGAGGCCATCTGTATAGGACCGGCTTCACCGGTGGAGAGTTATCTTAATATGGAAAGGATTATAAGTGCCACCATAAGCAGTGGTGCAGAGGCAATACATCCGGGATTTGGTTTCTTATCAGAAAATGCAAAATTTGTTGAAATGTGTGAAAAGTGCAACATAAAAGTAATAGGACCGTCATCAGATGTTATACGAAAAATGGGAAATAAATCTGAGGCAAGAAATACTATGACAGAAGCAAATATACCGGTTGTACCCGGAAGTGACCATATTATATATGATGTAGATGAGGCACATGAATTTGCTGATAAGATAGGATACCCCGTGATTATTAAGGCAGCTCTCGGAGGCGGGGGCAAGGGCATGCGTATTGCCGTAAACAGCCGGGAATTTGAAGAAAGATTTGAGACTGCCAGACTTGAATCTGAGAATGCATTTGCCGATGACGGAATGTATATAGAAAAATATATAGTAAATCCCAGACATATTGAGTTTCAGATTATGGCTGACAGTTATGGAAATGTAGTTCATCTTGGTGAAAGAGACTGTACAATTCAGAGAAACCATCAGAAAATGCTTGAAGAATCACCGTCTTCTGCAATTTCGCCGGAAATGAGAAAAGTTATGGGAGAAACGGCAGTCAGAGCTGCAAAAGCTGCACATTATGAAAATGCAGGGACAATAGAATTCCTTTTAGATAAAGATAATAAATTTTATTTTATGGAAATGAATACAAGAATCCAGGTAGAACATCCGGTTACGGAGATGGTTACGGGAACGGATCTTATAAAAGAACAGATATTTGTTGCACAGGGACAGGAATTGTCATTTACGCAGGATGATATTAAGATATCCGGTCATGCTATAGAATGTCGGATAAATGCAGAAAATCCGGATAAAAATTTCATGCCGTGTCCGGGTGTAATAAATGAAATTCATATACCCGGTGGTAATGACATCCGGGTTGATACTGCAATATATAACGGATATCAGGTGCCGGCAAACTATGATTCAATGATATTAAAGCTTATAGTTCATGACCAAAACAGGTATTGTGCGATACATAAAATGCAGAGTGCACTTGGGGAACTCGTAATAGATGGAATTGATACGAATATAGATTTTTTATATGGCATTCTGGATGATCAGGAGTACAAAAACGGAGATATAACTACGGATTATATTAAAAATTATATTAAGAAAAGATGTGAAAAATAATGTTGAATGGTGTATTTAAGAAAACTTCATATATCCCACTTGATATGGGACGTGATAATTCAGTTATTGAACCGTCGGTTCCGGATGGATTATGGAAAAAATGTCCGTCATGTAAGAAAGCCATATACAATGAAGACTTAAACAATAACTTTAAGATATGTCCTAAATGCGGATATCATTTCAGAATGAATGCAAAAGAACGTATTGGCATTATTTCCGATGAGGGAACTTTTGAAGAATGGGATGAACATATAGATAATACCAATCCTCTTAATTTTAAAGGTTATGTAGAGAAAATAGACAGAATGAAAAATAAAACAGGTCTTAATGAGGCAGTTATAACAGGAAAATGTAAAATAAACAAAATGACTGCTGCCATAGCAGTTTGTGATTCGAATTTCATGATGGGAAGTATGGGATATGTTGTCGGTGAAAAAATAACGCATATGTTTGAACGGGCCACAAAAGAAAAAATACCTGTAATAATTTTCACATGTTCAGGTGGTGCCCGCATGCAGGAGGGAATAATATCTCTTATGCAGATGGCAAAAACGTCTCAGGCAATAAAAAAACACAGTGAAGCAGGTTTGTTATACATAACTGTAATTACTGATCCGACTACAGGTGGTGTGACGGCAAGCTTTGCAATGTTGGGCGACATTATTCTCGGTGAGCCGGGAGCACTTATTGGATTTGCAGGCTCAAGAGTTATAGAACAGACTCTGGGTCAGAAACTTCCTGAAGGCTTTCAGAGAACAGGATTTTTACTGAAAAAGGGGTTTATTGACCGAATCGTTGAGAGAAACAATATGAAAAATATTTTATCAAAATTATTATATATGCATACAAAGGAGACGGCATCTTTACGACCGCCTGAATATTATAATGGAAGAAATTTTATGTCAGGAATTAAAACAGGTATGGATAAGAATAAGAGTCCATGGGAAAAGGTGAAGATATCAAGAGATTCAAAAAGATGCACGGCTATTGACTACATAAACGAAATATTTAAGGATTTTACAGAATTTCACGGTGACAGATGCTATGGGGATGATGGTGCGGTAATAGGTGGAATAGCTACACTTGCAGGAATACCGGTTACGGTAATAGGGCAACAGAAAGGGCATAATCTGAGAGAAAACCAGTACAGAAATTTTGGAATGGCAAATCCAGAAGGCTATAGAAAGGCACTTCGTCTTATGAAACAGGCAGAAAAGTTTAACCGTCCTATAATATGTTTTGCAGATACACCGGGAGCATTTTGCGGAATAGAAGCCGAGGAACGGGGGCAGGGTCAGGCTATTGCGAATAATCTTTTTGAAATGTCAGCATTAAGGGTCCCGATAGTCACCGTCATGATTGGTGAAGGAGGAAGCGGAGGTGCACTTGCACTTGCTGTTGCAAATGAGGTATGGATGCTTGAGAATGCAACTTATTCAATACTTTCTCCTGAGGGTTTTGCGTCTATATTATGGAAGGATAGCAGAAGGGCAGAGGAGGCGGCTTCGGTAATGAAGATGACAGCTCAGGATTTATATAAGCTTAAGGTTATTGACCGTATTATCCCTGAACCAAGTCCTGCAAGCGATACAAATTTAGGACTTATCTCACGGATTATAAAAAATAATCTTAAAGAATTTCTTTCATTATATATGCATATGGATAAAGAAGAAATTGTGGGAAGGAGATATGAACGTTTCAGAAATTTTTAAATTTCAGACATTATTGAAAAATATACATAAATATGCTATTATTCTACAAAGGGACTATACGTGATAGTTTTATTTGTATGAAAGGATGGTTGGATATGTATAATAATGGTTTAAACAACACTGATGTAGGATTTGATGATGAACCTATTGATATGACTGCACCTGGGAGAAGTCAGACATTCAATAGAAATTATCAGAACTATGAGCAAAATTTAAAGCGTCAGGATACACCTGTTATTTTGAAAATTACAGGTGTATTTGTCGTTATAGCAATGTTTGCGACAATTGGTCTGCTTGCCTATTTTATTTCACTTGGAAACTTTAATATAGACAAGCATATGGAACTCATCAAGTTTGGATTTTTACCTGTATACGGTATATTTATACTTGATTCATTAGTAATGACAGCGTATAATAAACGTGTTTCACTGTTTTTAATGGCAGTAATTCTTCCTGTTTTTTATCCTATTAAGAGAAGTCGTGTAACATATGACAGAAGAAGTCTGTATACGTTATGGGTTGTCGGAACTTTTGTTCTTGTCGGCGCGGTTGTTAATAACGTATACCCGCAGATTCATGAGAAAATATTACTTGTGAAAAATACTGCGGACGAATATCCGTCAGAGTGTGATGACGCAGTTAAGTATCTTAAGGGAGTTAAACTTGATTCAGGTAAAATGATAATCGAGATTGTCCGTGATAAGTTTGATGATTATGTATGGGATGCAACGAAAAATGCTGATGGTACATATGAGGTTACAGTGACCGGAGATACAGATATTATTATAAATGGCTCCGGATTGAGAGCAGACGAGATGTTAAAGAATAATACAAAGTTTACATTTTTGGTTTATGATAATAATACCAAGTATTCAGTTAATGGGTTTGCACTTAACGGACAGAATCAGAACGGTTATATTAAAGCAGCATGGGAAGAACTATGTAAACAATAATTATTCAGAAATGGAGAACAGATAAATGGCAAAGAAAATCAGAACAAGATATGCACCAAGTCCGACTGGGAAAATGCATGTAGGAAATTTAAGAACAGCACTTTATGAATACCTTATAGCAAAGCATGAAGGTGGAGATTTTATTCTCAGAATAGAAGATACCGATCAGGAACGTTATGTTGAAGGTGCGCTTGATATCATATACAGAACGCTTGAAGAGGCGGGACTTAAGCATGACGAAGGCCCGGACAAGGACGGCGGATATGGTCCGTATGTTCAGAGTGAGCGTCAGAACAGTGGAATATATTTAGAGTATGCAAAAATGCTTATAGACAAAGGTGAAGCATATTATTGTTTCTGTGACAAGGAACGTCTTGATTCACTTAAACATGTCGTTGCCGGAAAAGAGATTTCAATATACGACAAACACTGTCTGCATTTATCAAAAGAAGAGATAGAAGAAAAATTAAACGCAGGTGTTCCTTATGTTATAAGACAGAACAATCCTACAGAGGGAACCACAACATTTGATGATGAAATATATGGTGAGATAACAGTCAGCAACGAAGAGCTTGATGATATGATTCTTATAAAGTCTGACGGTTATCCGACATATAACTTTGCAAATGTAATAGATGACCACCTTATGGAGATTACCCATGTGGTAAGAGGAAATGAGTATATTTCTTCATCACCAAAATATCAGAGACTTTATGAAGCATTCGGATGGGAACCGCCAAAATATGTTCATCTTCCGCTTATAACAGATGAGAACCATAAAAAATTGAGTAAGAGATGCGGACATTCTTCATTTGAAGATTTGGTTGAACAGGGATTTTTGCCGGAGGCTATAGTAAACTTTATAGCACTTCTCGGATGGAGTCCGGAGGACAATACGGAGATATTTAATCTTGAGCAGCTTACAAAAATGTTTGATTATCATCATATAAATAAATCTCCGGCTGTATTTGACATGGTTAAACTCAGATGGATGAATGGCGAATATATTAAGGCAATGGATAATGAAAGATTTTATGAGCTTGCTGAACCGTATCTGAAAAAGGTTGTTAAACGTGATGTAGATACACATAAGATTCTTGATCTTGTGAAAACGAGAATAGAGGTATTTCCTGATATTGAGGCGCTTGTTGATTTCTTTGAAGAGCTGCCGGATTATGACATAGCAATGTATACACATAAGAAGATGAAGACTAACAGTGAAAATTCACTGGAAGTTTTAAAAGAACTGCTTCCGATTCTTGAAAAGCATGATGATTATTCGGTTGATTCACTTCATGATTTGATTATGAATTATATATCAGAAAAGGGAATCAAAAACGGTCAGGGCTTATGGCCTGTAAGAACAGCTGTTTCCGGAAAACAGATGACACCGGGTGGAGCTTTTGAGATTATGGAAATTCTAGGCAAAGAGGAAAGTTTAAGAAGAATACGTGTCGGTATAGAGAAACTGTCTGCTTCTTAAACCAAGGGAGAGATTTTAGTGACTGATACCTATACAGAGGCACAGAGAAAAGCAATAGAGCATAAAGATGGTCCGATGATGGTTATTGCCGGTCCGGGAAGTGGAAAAACAATGGTGATAACTCACAGGACCAGACAGCTTATAGAAAATTACGGGATAAATCCGGGAAATATTCTTGTGATTACATTTACTAAGGCTGCATCAGTTGAAATGCGTGACAGATTTATAAAATTAATGGGTAGTGGAAATGCAAACATAAGTTTTGGCACTTTCCACTCCGTTTTTTTTAGGATTCTAAAATTTGCTTATAATTACAGTGCATCAAACATTATTCCCGAAGATATAAAATTTCAGTATATGAAAGAGATAATTCACCGGACAGAGCTTGAGATAGATGATGAAAATGAATTCTGTGCCGGGATACTGAGTGAGATAAGTATGGTAAAGGGTGATATGCTTAATATAGAGCATTATTATTCCAAAAACTGTCCGGATGATGTATTCAGATTCTTATATAAGGAGTATGAAAAAAAGTTAAGAATCGCAGATAAGATAGATTTCGATGATATGCTGATAATGTGTTATGACCTGCTGACGGCTAGGAATGATATTTTAAAAGCATGGCAGAATAAATACCGTTATATACTTGTAGATGAGTTTCAGGATATTAACCGTATTCAATATGAAATAGTAAAGATGCTTGCAAAACCTGATAATAATCTGTTTATTGTAGGTGATGATGACCAGTCAATATACAGATTCAGAGGGGCAAGGCCGGAGATAATGCTTAATTTTCCAGAGGATTACAAGGATGTAGCTACCGTACAGCTTGATAAGAATTTTCGTTCCGGTAAGAGAATAGTCAGTGCTTCTAAGAAATTAATCAAAAATAATAAAAAAAGATTTGCTAAAAAAATAGATGCGTTTAATGATTTTGACGGTGATATAGAGTATCTTGAATTCAATGACCAGAATGATGAAAATGAATATGTTTCAAGGGAAATCCGTAAATATATAGATGATGGTGTTAATTATTCGGATATAGCTGTATTATTCAGGACAAACATGGGACCGAGACTTCTTGTAAACAAATTGATGGAGTACAATATTCCTTTCAGAATAAAGGATCATATGCAGAATATATATGAGCACTGGATTGCAAAGGACTTTATGACATATATTAATCTTGCATGTGGAAGCAGGGACAGAAACAGTCTGTATAAAATAATGAACAGACCAAAGCGCTATATTGCCAGAGATTCTGTGAGAACTGCTGTCTTTTCGTTTGATGAACTGTATACATATTACAGGGATAAAGATTGGATGACGGACAGAATAGCAAAACTTGAATATGATTTAAAAATGATTTCATCCATGACACCATATGCAGCTATAAGTTATATAAGAAATGTTGTTGGATATGATGAATACCTTAATGAATATGCATTGTATAGAAAAATGAAACCTGAGGAACTGTATGATGTTGCTGATGAACTTATGGAGGCGTCAAAGCCCTATAAAAGTTTTGATGAATGGAATATTCATATAGAGGAATATGCTGATGAACTTAAGAAACGGTCAGAACAGATGATGTCAGAGAACAATCTGGTAGAGCTTTCAACCATGCACAGTTCAAAAGGACTTGAGTACAGGATAGTGTTTGTCATAGATGCCAATGAGGGAGTGACTCCGCATTCAAAATCAGTTCTTGAGGAAGATATGGAAGAAGAGCGCAGAATGTTTTATGTGGCAGTTACCAGGGCAAAGGAACGACTTCATGTTTATTCTGTAAAGGAGAGATTTGGTAAGCCTGTTTCTGTATCGAGGTTTGTGGGCGAAATGCTCTATGATACAGATGAATTTGTTGTGGGAACAGAGATTGTTCATAAAAAATACGGCAACGGAACAATTAAAAGAGTCAGTAACGGAAAGGCAACCATATATTTTGGAAGATTAAAAAAAGAACTTGTATTTGATGTGAAATTCGCTGTGTCAAATAAAATAATTACATTAAAAGAGCCATCTTAATATGACATCATTCATAATAAGATGGCTTTTAATGTGCAGTTCAGATATGCTTTTAAACTTCTGATTCATAAACTAATTCATCGTATTCATCTTCGTCATCGAAGAGCGAATTGTATACTTCTGAAGCAGCATCAAATTCTTCATTTGTTTCTATATTAGATATATGAGGCTCACCGTTTTCATCCTCGCTATATCTGTAAAGATAAACTCTTCCGGTGCCGGCATCCGGTCCGTTTGAAGGAAGAAGTGCGATATAACTTCTGTTTTCTGCCGGGAAAATGGCTAAAACGTCACAGTCTACATTGACATTATCATCCAACTCAAGTGTTACTGTTTCATCCTCAAGTTCTTCAACATATTTTTTATCAAGACTCATTAATATATTCCTTACCTTTCTTATTATTTTATTTATATATTAGATTCAGGTGTCAAAAGGGTGCTACACACCAGCCAAGCACAAGTATGTGATATTGCAAGCTGGCTTGCAAATACACATACTTGTGCTGGCTAGTCCCCGTAGGGGCTTTTGACACCTGAATCTATATTATCATTAAAGAAAACTCTAACATAAAGATTATAAAAAAGCAATTGACTTTATAATTTTTTATTATAAAATAATAAATATAAATTACGAAAGCGTATGGAAGGAGAACAGTTGTGACGACAGCTAACAGTGGTGAAAATCGTTCTAATGGCAGAAATAATTCTAATAATGCCAGAGGAAAAAATTCGTATCATCAAAAAAGGGAGGGCTCAAAACCGGGAAACTACACACAGAAGGGCAGATTTAACGGAGAGACGGGCAGAAGAAAAAACGAAGGTGGAAGTGAACAGAATAAAACATCAAGACCGCCGAGAAGAAACAATAACGGTGGAGCAAGAGGTTATAATCCTTATGACAAAGACAGGGCAGACGAAATATCAAGAAGAGACAGTCGTCCGAAGGGAACACAGACAAAGGATTCTAAAGCAAAGGAACAGCAGCCTGATAAGATAGAGATTAAAAATCGTCTTGAAAAGGAAAAGAAAGCAATGCAAAAAAAACAGGCTGAACGTAAGAATGCCAATAAAACTAATCGTCAGCAGTCAAAACCAAAGCGTATGGGAAATATTGACTGGACTAAGGCATATGAAAATGACAGTTATGACGATGATGATTTTGATATATATTTATAAGTAATGGATGGCTGTTGCCTTATGCAACAGCCATTTAAAATGTAAAGGATGAACAGAAATGGATAAATATGATTTTAATATAAAAAAGGTAATCGTGCATATTTTGGAATCACAGACAGGAATTCCTGTATTGTCAGATGAGGAACTTGACTATGGCTCTGAATTCGGAGAGTTTTTAAGAGAACATATATATAAAGTGTATACAAGTGATGACATAAAGACATGCAGCTTTTATGAGACGGAATCGGAAGTATTTAAAATGCTGTCGGGATATACGGAGGACAGATTTGCAGAAATAAGCAGAAATATAGCCACATATTTATACGGAATAATGAACAGCAATATTGAAATTCCATCTGCAGATTTAATAGTTGTACAGTATTCAATTAATAAGACAAATTATCTCGCCTTATTGAAAATGAATTATAAATCGTCTTATACCCATATGACAAGCTGTGATGAGTATGGCGGAAACGTAAATGAAGTTATAATGCATAAAGCATTGTTGCCAAATGAAGGACAGAAACTCAGCGAAGCGGCACTTATCTGTCTTGATGATCTTACTATCCGGGTAATAGAGAAAAAATATGATGTAAACGGGGCAAAGGAAAATTATTTTTCAAAAAGATTTTTACAGTGCAGCAGCAGTCTGTCACCAAAGGCAAAATTAAATATAGTAACAAAGGCTGTGGAAAAGGTTCAGGAAAAATTTATAGAGGATAATGAACAGTTTGAAGCTAAAATGAAGGCGAAAAGTGTTATACATTCTGAATTTGAGGAACAGGGAGCTTTGAATGTATCTGAAATAGCAGAAAAAATTTTTGAGGAAGAACCGGAAATGAAGGCTGAATTTGAAGAACAGATAGATAAATACAGGCTGTCAACAGATGAAATTTCGTTGCAGAATTCATCATCAGCCAAAAAATTTTCACAGCAGCATTTAAAAACAGATACCGGAATAGAGATAAAAATCCCTATGGAACAGTATGAGAATCCTGACAGTATAGAATTTATTACAAATCAGGACGGAACGGTATCAGTGCTGATTAAAAATATTAATCAGTTATATTCAAAAATGTGATAAATGTATGAAAAAGAAAAAAGAGAGTTGTTAAATATTTTAAAAAATGATATAATCTCAAATGGTTTAACTAAAAACTAAAAAGGAAAGGATAGAAAATATGAGAAAAAATGTATTTATGAGCAGAGTCGTAGTAGCTGCATTAAGCATTTCAATGGTTATGGGTGTGGCAGGCTGCGGAAACTCAGATAAGGCTTCAAATTCAGCAAAGAAATATGTAACTTTGGGAGAATATAAGAATCTTGATGTGGATTTGACTGTATCAACTATTACTGATGAAGCTGTTGAGGAGGAGATTCAGAGCACTCTTGAACAGAACGCAGAGAATCAGGAAGTTACAGATCGTACAACAGTACAGGAAGGTGATATTGTAAATATCAATATGACTGCAACAGTAGACGGCGAGGATTTTGATGATGCAAATCTTGAAGATTCTGATTATACATTAGGAGATAATGAATACGGTGAAGACTTTGACAAGGCATTCATTGGTAAAAATAAAGGAGATACTTTTGATCTAACAGTAACACTTCCAAGTGACTACAGTGATGACACATATGCAGGCAAAGAAGCTGCATTTAATATTACAATAAATAAGATTGAAAAATCAGTTGTGCCTGAATTAAATGATGAGTTTGTACAGAGTGTATCTGATGACTGTAAGACAGTTGATGAGTACCGCAAGTATGTTAAGGAAGACTTACAGAAAACAGCAGATGATGACAATGAAAGTTCTGCAAAAGAAGATCTTATGGCACTTGCTGTAGAAAATGCTACTATCAAGGGAAGCTCAGATGACACATATAACCTTTACTATAATCAGTTAGTTAATGATTATACGAGCTATGCACAGCAGTGGGGAATGACATTTGATAACTTCATTTCACAGTTTATGGGAATGGATGAAGAAAGCTTTAAAGATTTCGTATTAGATCAGGTATATGATATTCAGGTGGCAATGGCTATTGCAGATAAAGAGAAACTTACAGTATCTGATAAAGAATACAAGACTCTTCTTAAGCAGTATGCAGAAGATTATGGCTGGGATTCAACGGACGAGCTTGAAAAGGCATATTCTAAGGAATACCTTAAGAACAACATGACTCGTGATAAGGTACTTGATTTCCTTTTTGAAAATGCCAATGTAAATAAAGTGGCTGAGGAAGATGAGACTACAGATGATACTCTTTATGATGAAGAGACAGAGAGTGAGTCTGAAACAGAAACTGAATCAGAGACAGCAGCTGAATAATATAATAACAAGATTAATCAAGGCTTCTGCCATGCAGATATTATAATGTATGGTGGAGGTCTTTTTTTAATGTTTTTGATGACTAAAACCGTGAAATGAGGTATAATATATGTAAATGGAAAGGGTGGGTGATTACTATGGATAAGCAGCTTATGCAGGAACGTAAAAAAATACTAATGGATATAATAAAATCACCAAATTATATTCCGATGAAGAGTAAGGAACTTGCAATGATTTTGAATGTTCCCAAAACGGAAAAACAGGATTTAGAAGAAGTACTGTCAGAACTCGTGGCAGAGGGCAGGGTTGCTCTTTCTAAAAAGGGTAAATATTGTAAACCAAATCCAAACATAAAAATTGGAATTTTTGAAGGAACGGCAAGAGGTTTTGGATTTGTTGTGATGGAAGACGAAGAAGAGGATATATATATACCTGAAGGATATGTGGGCGGTGCGATGAATGGAGACCGTGTGCAGGCCGTGATTAGAAATACCAGATCAGGAAGGAGACGCGAGGGCGAGATTATAGAGGTTCTGCAACATAATACAAGTGAGCTTGTCGGAATATTTCAGAAGTCAAAGAACTTTGGATTTGTTGTTCCAGATAATCCAAAATTTTCAAAAGACATTTTTGTACCTATAGAGAAATCAAAGGGAGCTGTTGACGGACATAAGGTAGTAGTGGGAATTACTGATTATGGTTCAGATGGAAAGAAACCTGAGGGATTTATAAAAGAAATCATTGGTCATGTGGATGATCCGGGAACGGATATTGTATCTATCATAAAATCAATGAACATTCCGATGGATTTTCCTGATGATGTAAAGAGACAGCTTGAGAGCATACCGGACGAAGTGAGCAGCAAGGAATTTGCAGGAAGACTGGATTTAAGAGACTGGCAGACGGTTACCATAGACGGCGAAGATGCGAAAGACCTTGATGATGCCATAACACTGACAAAAGAAAAGGATAAATATGTACTTGGAGTTCATATAGCGGATGTAACCAATTATGTAAAGGAAGGAAGTCCGCTTGATGTAGAGGCGGTTAAGAGAGGAACCAGTGTTTATCTTGTGGACAGAGTTATTCCTATGCTGCCACATAAACTGTCTAATGGAATATGTTCGTTAAATCAGGGCGTGGACCGTCTGGCTTTAAGCTGTATAATGGATATAGACTTTAAGGGAAAGATTATAGGACATAAGATTGCCGAGACGGTTATAAGAGTTGACAGAAGAATGAGTTATACAAGTGTCCGTAAAATTCTTGTTGATAATGATGAACAGGAGATAAAAGAATACAATGAACTTGTTCCGATGTTTAAGCTTATGGCTGAGCTTTCGGAGATTTTAAGAAAAAAGCGTATGAAACGTGGGGCTATAGACTTTGATTTTCCGGAGAGTAAAATTATTCTTGATGAAAAAGGCAAGCCTGTGGATATAAAACCATATGAAAGAAATGTTGCAACCAAAATTATTGAAGATTTTATGCTGGCAGCAAATGAAACCATAGCGGAGGATTATTTCTGGCAGGAGATTCCTTTTGTGTTCCGTACTCATGATAATCCAGATTCGGAAAAAATGATTAAACTCGGAACATTTATAAGCAATTTTGGATATGGAATAAAGACAACACAAGAGGAAATACACCCTAAAGAGTTACAGAAACTTTTGTTAAAGATAGAGGGAACACCAGAGGAAGCACTAATCAGCAGGCTGACCCTGCGTTCGATGAAACAGGCAAAATATACCACAGTATGTTCAGGACATTTTGGACTTGCAACCCAGTATTATTGTCATTTCACATCTCCTATAAGAAGATATCCTGATTTGCAGATTCACAGAATTATAAAGGAAAACATTCACGGTGGAATCAAGGATAAGAGAATGAAACATTATAAAGCAATTCTTCCGGGAATAGCTGAACAGTGTAGCATTAATGAGAGACGTGCTGATGAGGCGGAGAGAGATACTGATAAACTGAAAATGACAGAATACATGTCACAGCATATAGGTGATGAGTATGAAGGAGTAATATCAGGCATGACTACATGGGGAATGTATGTAGAATTACCGAATACCGTTGAAGGAATGGTGAGAATAGGAACTATAACTGATGATTTATATTATTATGACGAAGAAAAATATCAGCTTATAGGCCAGACTGACGGAAGAGTATTTAAATTAGGACAAAAAGTAAAAATCAAAGTGGTTAAAACTGATAAGGTTTTAAGACAGATTGATTTTGAACTTGCCGAGGAAGAGTAGAACCAGAAAGGAATTTTAGTAATGTCAAAGGAGTCTGTAAAACTGATAGCCAATAACAAGAAGGCATATCATGATTACTTTATACAGGAGAAATATGAAGCTGGTATAAGTCTGCATGGAACTGAGGTAAAATCCCTTAGAATGGGAAGATGCAGCGTTAAGGAATCTTTTGTGCGTATTGAAAATGGAGAGGTTTACATTTACAATATGCACATAAGCCCTTACGAAAAGGGAAACATTTTTAACAAAGATCCTCTCAGAGTAAAAAAACTGCTGCTTCATAAATATGAGATAAACAAACTGTCAGGAAAAATGGCAGAAAAAGGGTATACTATTGTACCTTTACAAATATATTTTAAAGGAAGTCTTGTAAAGGTTGAGATAGGACTTGCAAAAGGAAAGAAACTTTATGATAAACGTCAGGATATAATAAAGAAAGATCAGAGACGAGAAGCAGAAAGAGATTTTAAAGTCAAAAATCTTTATTAAAATAACTTTGAGCCTTGACAAAACAACATGATTGATTTATCATAATGTAACGATTAAATAAAATCAGTAAACTTTTCGGGGTTGTACTGGTTTCGACGGGGTTTTTGAAGTTATGGAAGCCATCCGTGGACTAGGACCACGTAAAAACTTAGAAAATAAATATAAACGCTAACGAAAATTTAGCTTACGCTGCCTAGTTGCAGCTGTCAGTCTTAGGTCACCTGCTGCTTAAGAATCTGGCATCGACTTTGCAGGGCACTTCTTCGTCAAAGCTTTGAGACGTTGGAAGATTTATGAAGCTACCGGATTTATAGGGATGTCAATGAACCTGTAGACGAGGGAAGATGACCGTAGGTCGAAATCACTGACTGTGATGGGAGATGCCGTAATGAATGGAATTTCGGACAGGGGTTCGATTCCCCTCAGCTCCATAGCCTTAAAATACTGGTAATACAGTGTTTTAGGGCTTTTGCTTTATAAAAATGTGGTCAAACAATACAGGGAAAAATTTTACAGAATGGAGATAAATATGATACACGGATTGGTGACATGGGCGGTTATCAGAAAAACACAGACAGATCCGCCGGATATGTTAATAGGAAATACAGAGATGACAGCATGTATTGCTATGGTATGTAAGGATGCAGGCGAAGATGTTCCGGATTTTGAGACTCCTGAAGAATTATATGAGAAGTTTTTTAATATAATAGAAGAAATTGATATTTCAGGGCTGTCAGAAACGTCGGTAAAGATGATAGATATGCTTAAACAGTACCATGTTCTTCCGATGAAAAACGAGACAATTGAGGACCTGAAAAAGATAGTTGAAATATGTTAGAGTGACATGAAAAGGTTAAATTATTGATTTAATTGTTTGACAAATTTATATTTGTATGATATAGTTCCTTTTGTTTTTTAATAATCATATATTTTTTGGAAGGAGATACGAATTATGAAAAGAAAAATAGTAAGCATTGCACTTGTATGTGTAATGACAGTATCAATGACAGCATGTGGAAAGAGTGAAAAAGAGAGCAGTCAGAAGACAGTTGACGTTTCAGCATCAGAAGTTATTTCAAAGATGGTTGATGCATCACAGGATACAAAGAGTGCAGATTCTACAGTTTCATTAAAGTTTTCAGCAGAGAATGACGGAAGCAAGCTTGATTTATCAGGAAAGATGGATGTAAAAGCTACTGAAGATCCTACAGCTTCATATGTAAATCTTGAACTGGCATCAAAAGCTGACGGTGATTCTAATGATATAAATTATGAGTTATATCTTATGGAAGACAATGGTGACTATAAGATGTACATTGGTACAGAGGGACAGTGGGCATCTACAACTATGTCAGCAGATGATCTTGGAGTGGACGTTGCAGATCTTACAGATTCATATTCACAGATTAAAGAATACATCACAGATGAGAATATTGATAAATATTTTTCAAATGTTAAAGTTACAGAGAAGAAAGTTGATAAGAAAGCATGCTACTCTGTAAAGGGAGATGTCAAGTCAGATGTAGTTGATGACTTACTTGCAAGTGCAGAGTCACTTATGGGAACAGGTATTGACTTATCTGATATCGGATTTTCTGTAGAAATCTGTGCAGATAAGAAGACAAATAAGCCTGCATCATTTACAATTACAGCAAATAGCGGTAAAGATTCAGCTATCGATATTAAGGATTGCAGAATAAGCATTAAGTATAATTCATATGATGTTGATGCAATAACACTTCCTGAGGAAGCTGAGAACGCACCGGAGATAGATTCTTTACTTGATTCCCTTTATTAATATATTTAATACTTAAATAATGAATATACAAAGCGGACTGCCTGACATGACAGTCTGCTTTTTTCATTAATACAAAAAATAATGATATTTTTCACATTTTCATCAAAAACATATGGTAAAATTTATATAAAACAACGTGAAAGGAATGAGCGGAATGAGTAATTTGAAAATACTGGTAGTAGATGATGAGAGTAGAATGCGAAAACTTGTAAAAGATTTCCTTGTAAGAAAGGATTATACGGTTTTGGAAGCAGGAGACGGAGAGGAAGCAATGGAAATATTCTATAATGATAAGGATATTTCACTGGTTATTCTTGATGTTATGATGCCTAAGATGAATGGATGGGAAACATGCAGGGAGATAAGAAAGATATCAAAAGTGCCTGTAATAATGCTTACGGCAAAGAGTGAAGAGCAGGATGAACTTCTGGGATTTGAACTCGGAGTTGACGAATATATATCAAAGCCGTTCAGTCCTAAGATTCTGGTTGCCAGAATAGATGCAATACTGAGAAGAACAGCTAATATAGACACAAATGATAAAATAAAAGCGGGTATAATAGAGATTGACAAGGCAGCTCACATAGTAAAGGTAAACGGTAAAAACGTTGAGCTTAGTTTCAAGGAATTTGAACTGTTACAGTATTTTGTAGAGAACAAAGGAATAGCACTTTCAAGAGAGAAGATTTTAAACAGCGTGTGGAATTATGATTATTTTGGTGATGCGAGAACCATAGATACACATGTAAAGAAACTTAGAAGCAAATTAGGTGATGGAGCAGACTATATCAGAACAATCTGGGGAATGGGATACAAATTTGAGACCGATGAAGAAAAATAAAAATAATAGAAAAGTAAGTTTTCCAATAAGAATAAAGCTTGTATGTATGATGGCGGGTATGTCAGTTGGAGTATTTTTACTTTATATGTTATCAAATGCTTTATTTTTGGAGAATTTTTACATTAAAAGTAAACAGAAAGATATCGTTTATGCGTATAATGAGATAGACGATATGTTAAAAGATGAAAGCAGTGCAACTGACAGCGATATATCAAATATATCTGATTTATGTGCAAAAACCGGAATGACGGCACTTATAACAATGGAGTCGGGTGAAGTTCTGTTTAATTATGGAAATAAAGAATTATTGCAGTACAGACTGGAAAATTCTGTATTTAACAAGACTACTCCGACAGGAAAGGTAAATGTTCTTGAAAAAAATTCGAAATATGTCCTTCAGAAATATAAACTGACAGCGGAAAACAGGGAAGCCGAGTATCTGGAAATGTGGGGCGTTTTTGAAAATGGCGATATATTTATTATGAGAATGGCAATAGAAAACATACAGGAGAGTGTAAACATTTTTGATCATTTTCTGTTTTATTCCTCAGTTTGTATTCTGTTTTTAGGAATATTTGTTGCTGATTTTATATCAAGAAAATTTTCAAAACCACTTATGGAGCTGACTAATATTTCGGAGAAAATGTCTATGCTCGATTTTAGTGTGCATTACGACGGAGATACAAAGGATGAAATAAGTGTACTTGGAAACAGTATAAATAAATTGTCTGAAAAGCTTGAGTCAAACATTCTTGAATTAAAACAGGCAAACACTGAGCTTCAGAAAGATATAGCAAAGAAACAGGAGATCGACGAAATGAGAAAAGAATTTATTTCTAACGTTTCCCATGAGCTTAAAACGCCTATTGCTTTAATACAGGGATATGCCGAAGGATTGAAAGAAAATGTAAATGATGATGAGGAGAGCAGAGAGTTTTATTGCGAGGTAATAATGGATGAAGCATCCAAAATGAACACAATGGTAAAAAAACTTCTGACTCTGAATCAGTTAGAATTTGGCAATAATACTCTTCAGATTGAACGATTTAATCTGATAGATGTAATAAATGGTGTAATTAACAAGTGCAATCTTTTAATAGAACAGAAGAATGCTACGCTTAAGATGGCAGATTATGAACCTGTATATGTATGGGCAGATGAGTTTCAGATAGAGGAGGTTATAACTAACTATCTGACGAATGCACTTAATCATCTTGATTATGAAAAAATTATTACAATAAAAGTGGCAAGAAAAGAAAATACAGTGAGAGTATCTGTTCACAATACCGGAGACAATATACCGGAAAAAGACCTCAAAAACATATGGATAAAGTTCTATAAAGTAGACAAGGCAAGAACGAGAGAGTATGGAGGAAGCGGTATAGGACTTTCTATTGTAAAAGCCATAATTTCAGCACATAATCATGATTGCGGTGTTAATAATACCGAAAACGGTGTCGAGTTCTGGTTTGAGCTGGATGGCTGAAAATACTGTTGAAGTATCGGGCTAAAAATGATAAAATATATATAGTTTTATTAGGGACGGCAGAAAAGTCGATATGTCCTGGAAAGGCATGGTACTATATATGATAAATCTAAAGAAGTACGGCGTGGTTTTATTATGTGCAGCCATTGTGGCTGGTACATTATCAGGGTGCGGTACAAGTATGAAATTGTCTGAAAAAGAGCAGAATCTTGTTGCAGAATACGCAGCACAGATAGTTCTAAAACATGACAAAAACTATATAAGTAAGCTTGAGAAAGTTACAACTGACAGTGAAACAACGGATAAATCTGATTTAACTTCATCAGAAGAAGAGACAACTAAGGCGGAAGATATTTCATCTTCTGGAACTGAGACACTGGAACAGAATGATTTTTCAGGAGCATTTGGATTTGAACCTGTCAGCGTGACATATACAGGTCTGGTGTTATGTGATTCGTATCCACAGACAGATGAAATGACATTTAAGCTGAATGCTACAGAGAATACAAAACTTTTGGTACTCAAATTTAATGCAGCTAACAAAACAGAAAATCCTGTTGATGTAAAAATGATGTCATCCGATACTTCCATTAAGGCAAAGTTGAATGACGGAAGCTCATACAGTGCGTTACTGACTTTGCTTTTAGATGGATTAAATACATTTAACGGAACACTTCAGGCAGGTGAAAATAAAGAGCTTGTACTGGTATTTGAGGTGCCTGTTCAGAATGAAGGAGATATACAGAGTCTGCAGCTGAATGTAACGGGCAATGGTCAGAACGAATCATTTGATTTACGTTGATAATGATAGCAATAAGAAGATATTTGTGCTATAATTTTATATATTACTAAACGTGATACAGGAGGGTTTTGGTATGGAGACAAACATATTACTAGAGAACGGAACAAACGAGTTAGAAGTATTGGAATTTACAGTGGCAGGCAGCCATTACGGAATTAATGTGGCTAAGGTACGAGAGATAATTACATATCAGAATGTTACTCCGGTTCCTAATGCACATCCGAGCATTGAAGGTATATTTATGCCAAGAGATGTTATGATAACAGTTATAAACTTAGCGCGTGAACTGGGGGCTAAGAATCATGAAAATACAGAAGATGACATGATGATTATAACAAATTTCAACAAGTTAAGTATTGCTTTTCATGTGGATGAGGTTGTAGGAATACACAGAGTTTCATGGGCGGATATAATTAAACCAGACAATACGATAAATACCTCTGACATGGGTGTGGCAACCGGTATAATAAAGATAGATAAGAAACTTATCATTATTCTTGATTTTGAAAAAATAGTTGCTGACATAAGCCCGGAGACAAGCCTTAAGGTATCGGATATCGATCAGCTTGGTGTAAGACAGAGAAATGAAAGTCCTATACTGATGGCAGAGGATTCAGCATTGCTCAGCAAACTTATTATAGATTCCATACATAAATCGGGATATGAAAATGTTGATGCATGTGCAAATGGCCAGGAAGCATGGGACAAGCTTGCGGAGTGGAAGGAAAAGGGCATAGTTAAAGATAAGGTTAAATGTATTATAACTGATATTGAGATGCCGATTATGGACGGACACAGGCTTATTAAGTTATGTAAGGAAGATGATGTAATAAAAGACATTCCAATCATTATTTTCTCATCTCTTGTTAATGAAGAAATGAGAAGAAAAGGTGAGGCACTCGGAGCAGATGCACAGCTTTCAAAACCTGAGATAGGGAGTCTTGTTGCTACAATAGATTCGCTTTTATTAAAAAAATAAATCTGTTTAAAACGGTGTGACAAATACAGTGTTACACCGTTTTTAAGGAATAAATACTTATAATGGAGGAACATGGTGGATGGCAGAGTTAGATAACGACAAGATGGGCGAAGATTATCTGGAAAGCCTTCTTGATTCAGTATCCGGTAATGATTCAAAGGAAGAATATAATACAGATGATTCATTGAATTTGGATAATATGGATGCAGGAAATGAAGAGGCTACAGAAACGGATGATAAATATAATTTCGATGATGACGAAGATGACATTGAGCAGTTATTAAATATGCTTGATAAAGAGGGCATGGATGAGGATTTGAACAGTGACGAGGTAGATAAGGTAGTTGATGAACTTGACAATAAAGAGGAGTTAAAAAGTGTTGAGTCACCGGCAGATGATAAGGGTAAAAAGGAAAAGAAAAAGGATAAAAAAAGAAAATTGTTTGGTAAAAACAAGGATGAAGCGAAGGACGAAACTGAAAATTCCGACAGTGAAGCTGAAGACATACAGCCGGATGACAATGAGAAAATAATTAAATCAGTAGAAGATTCACTTGGAGATGCCTTTGATTTGTCAGATCTTGAAGGCTTTGGAGATGATGTACTTGATGAACTTGACAGTCTTGAGGACCGTTCATCGAAACCTAAAGAAAAATCAGATGAAGAAATAAAAGCTGAAAAGAAGGCCGAAAAGGAAAAGAAAAAGAAAGAAAAAGAAGAGAAGAAGACGGCAAAGAAAAAAGAGAAAGAAGAAAAGAAAGCTGCTGCAAAAGCAAAAAAGGCTGAGAAGAAAAAGGAGAAAACAAAACAGAAAGAATCCGTTCCTGTTGAAAAGGTTAAAATTCCGGCAAAGGTTGTTATATTGGGTGTAACCCTTGTAGTTGCCGTTACCGTAGGTTCAACATTGGGCGGAAAGTTTATATGGTATAAAAACCATATAAATGATGCTACAGAATTACTGCTGAACAGAAAATATTCAGAGGCTTATGAAAGTATATCAGGTCTTAAAGTAAATAAAAGCGATGAGGGACTGTATAACCAGCTAAAAACTCTTATGTACATTGAAAGAGAGTATGATGCTTATACCAATTGTACGAGTATAGGAATGGAAAGGGAAGCTTTAAATGCATTGTTTAAGGGCATCGAAAAATATGATGTATATGAAAAGAGAGCTGAAGAGTATGGTGTTGGAGAACAGGCAAAGGAAATATATGATAAAATATTGACTGTACTGAAAGATGATTACAATCTGACTGAGGAAGAGGCTAGAAATATCGAGAACATATCTGATGCCCAGGAGTATTCAGAAAAAATCGATGAACTTGTGAATAATAGTATGGACAGGTGAAAATTTTTTGAGCAGGAAAATATTGTGCTTTGAATGTGCTACAATCTTAATTTGAAAGGATTTGACAGAATGATAGCTATAATTGACTATGATGCAGGAAATTTAAAAAGCGTGGAAAAAGCATTAAGATATCTCGGGGAAGAGACGCTGGTAACCCGTGACAGGGAAGATATTCTTAATGCTGATAAGGTTATATTGCCGGGGGTTGGAAGTTTTGGAGATGCAATGGAAAAGTTAAACAATTATAATCTTGTAGATACGATAAAAACTGTTGCGGATAGAAATATTCCATTTCTTGGTATCTGCCTCGGATTGCAGCTGCTATTCGAAAGAAGCGAGGAAACACCAGGAGTAGAAGGACTTGGAATATTAAAAGGAGAAATATTAAAGATTCCGGATAAAGGATTAAAAATTCCGCATATAGGATGGAATTCATTAAATCTTATCAACAATGGAAGATTGTTCAAAGATATTCCTGAAGAATCATATGTATATTTTGTACATTCTTATTATCTTAAGGCAGAACAGGAAGAGATTGTGAAGGCGACTACGGATTATGCTACATGTATACATGCATCCGTTGAAAAAGGAAATGTTTTTGCATGTCAGTTTCATCCTGAGAAAAGCGGTGAAATTGGTCTTAAAATACTGAAAAATTTTGCAGAGATTGGAAGGGAATAGATTATGCATACAAAGAGAATAATTCCATGTCTGGATGTTAATAACAACAGAGTCGTTAAAGGCGTAAATTTTGTAAATCTTAAAGATGCGGGAGATCCTGTGGAAGTAGCAGCCGCTTATGACAAAGCAGGGGCAGATGAGGTAGTGTTTCTTGACATAACGGCTTCATCTGATGCCAGAAGAACAGTGGTAGATATGGTCAGAAGAGTGGCTGAAAAAGTATTTATTCCATTTACCGTAGGAGGTGGAATAAGAACTGTTGATGATTTTAAGGAGCTGTTGCGTGAAGGCGCGGATAAAATATCCATCAACTCATCAGCAATAAATACACCGGGACTTATAAGTGATGCAGCCGATAAATTTGGAACTCAGTGTGTTGTAGTTGCCATAGATGCTAAGAGACGTGCGGATGGAAGCGGATGGAATGTATATAAAAATGGTGGACGAATAGACGTGGGACTTGATGCAGTCGAATGGGCAATGAAAGCTGCAAAGCTCGGTGCGGGTGAGATTCTTCTTACCAGCATGGATTGTGACGGAACAAAGGACGGTTATGATATAGAGCTTACGCGAATGATAGCTGAAAATGTTCCGATTCCTGTCATTGCATCCGGTGGAGCAGGTAAAATGGAACATTTTTTTGATGCACTTACAGATGGAAAGGCAGATGCGGCACTTGCAGCTTCACTTTTCCATTATAAGGAATTAGAGATAAATGATCTGAAAAATTATTTAAATGAAAAAGGAGTTCCGGTCAGATTATGTCACAAATAACAAACGATTGGCTTGATGCTATAAGTTCAGAGTTCAAAAAGCCATATTACAGGGAATTATATAATTTTGTTAAAGATGAATATAGCAGAACGGTAGTTTATCCTCCGGCAGATGATATATTCAATGCATTTCATTTCACACCGTTAAGTAAGGTAAAAGTACTGATACTCGGACAGGACCCGTATCATAATGTAAATCAGGCACATGGACTCAGTTTTTCGGTGAAACCGGGAGAAGATATTCCACCTTCATTGCAAAATATATATAAGGAGCTTAATGAGGATTTGGGCTGTTATATACCGAATAACGGATACCTTGAGAAATGGGCAAGAGAGGGAGTTTTACTTCTTAATACTGTGCTGACTGTAAGAGCACATCAGGCAAATTCGCATCAGGGCAGAGGCTGGGAACAGTTTACGGACGCAGTCATTAATGCAGTGAATGAGCAGGACAGACCAATAGTATATATGTTGTGGGGCAGACCGGCACAGAGTAAAGCACCGATGCTTACCAATCCAAAACATCTTATATTGAAGGCTCCGCATCCGAGTCCGTTGTCAGCATATAGAGGATTTTTCGGGTGTAAACATTTCAGTATGGCAAATGAGTTTCTTGAGAAAAATGGTGTAGAACCTATAGACTGGCAGATAGAGAATATATAAAAAATATGGGTAATCGTAAATTCGATTACCCATATTTTTTATTTTACTTATTCAGATTTTTCTGAGCGGTTGCTAACATAAGTTTGATACGGTTCAACTGGTTTACCTGGCTTGCACCCGGATCATAGTCAACTGCAACAATATTTGCATCAGGATGCTGCTTACGAAGCTCTTTTATAACACCCTTACCGACTATATGATTAGGAAGACATCCGAATGGCTGGGCACATACAATATTTGATACACCCATTTCTATGAGTTCAAGCATTTCACCTGTAAGAAACCATCCTTCACCTGTCTGGTTTCCGATAGATGTAACCGGTTCAGCATTCTTGGCAAGCGTCTGAATGTATGAAGGAGCTGAAAAATGTCTGCTGTTTTCAAATTCTTTTCTTGCACATTTTCTCATGTGTTCAAGGAAAGAGATTCCTATATTGGAAATATATGCAGATGATTTACTTGTTCCAAGATATTTAGCATTAAAGTTATTGCTATAGAAACAATATAAAAGGAAATCAAGCAAATCAGGCATAACGGCTTCTGCACCTTCACGTTCAAGCAGGTCAACAATATAGTTGTTTGCGGCCGGATGGAACTTAACAAGAATTTCACCGACTACACCGACTTTAGGTTTAACCATATTTTCATCAATAGGAAGGTTATCAAAATCATGTATTATATCACGGATATTTTTCTTAAATTTACCCATTCCGATATCATTTTTCTTAAGGTCATCTATACATATCTTTCTCCATTTATCATGAAGTTTGTTTGCAGAGCCTTCCTCAAGTTCGTAAGGTCTCATTCTGTATAAAGTACGCATGAACACGTCACCGTATATTACGGCCTGCATACCTTTAAGAACCAGCTTTGGGGTTATTTTAAATCCTTCATTCTTTTCAAGTCCCTGAACGCTGAGTGAGAGTACAGGAATATGTTCCATACCGGCTTTTTCAAGAGCACGCCTTATAAAACCGATATAGTTGCTGGCACGGCATCCGCCACCTGTCTGTGTCATTATAACCGCTACCTTGTTTAAATCATATTTGCCTGAAAGCAATGCATCCATTATCTGTCCTACAACGATAAGGGAAGGGTAGCAGGCGTCATTATTTACATATTTAAGTCCCAAATCCACCGCAGCCTTGTCATCAGCATTTACAACTTCAAAGTTGTATCCGCAGGAATTGAGGGCAGGTTCAAGCAGATCGAAATGAATAGGTGACATCTGAGGGCACAAAATTGTGTAGTTATCACGCATTTCTTTAGTAAATTCAACTCTGTTAATATTTGATGGAACGATTGTACGCTTCATCTGTTTCTTTTCCCTGACTTTAAGTGCAGAAATAAGAGAACGGATTCTGATTCTTGCAGCGCCGAGGTTATTGACCTCATCAATTTTAAGAACTGTATATATTTTACCTGATTTGGTTAATATATCATTAACACAGTCTGTTGTAACGGCATCAAGTCCGCATCCGAAAGAGTTAAGCTGTATCAAATCAAGATTTTCAGTTGTTTTTACATAATTTGCAGCTGCATAAAGTCTTGAGTGGTACATCCACTGGTCGAGAACGATAAGCGGTCTCTCTACAGGTGCAAGGTGCGATACGGAATCTTCTGTAAGTACGGCGATACCATAAGAGTTAATAAGTTCAGGAATACCGTGATTGATTTCAGGATCAATATGATATGGTCTTCCGGCAAGAACTATACCACGTTTACCGGTTTTATTAAGGTATTCAATGACCTCCTCGCCTTTTTTCTGGATATCCTTATGAACACTCTGCATTTCATCCCATGCTTTATCTGTTGCTGCCGAGATTTCGCCGGCCGGAATGTTGAATTCTTTCGTAAACTCCTCAACGAGACGTTTTGACAGTACTTCCTTATTGGTCAGTGCCATGAAAGGATTCATGAATTTAACATTATTTTCTTTTATTTCCTCAACGTTATTTTTAATATTTTCCGCATAAGATGTAACGATAGGACAGTTGTAGTGGTTGTTTGCATCAGGCGTTTCATTTCTCTCATAAGGTATACAAGGATAGAAAATGAATTTAACATCATGCTTTATTAACCATGAAATATGTCCGTGAACAAGCTTTGCAGGATAACATTCTGACTCACTCGGAATAGATTCTATACCAAGCTCATATATTTTTCTGCTTGATGCAGGTGAGAGAACGACCTGAAAACCGAGTTCCCTGAAAAATACAGCCCAGAACGGATAATTTTCATACATGTTAAGTACTCGTGGGATTCCCACAACACCTCTCGGTGCATTATCGGGTGTAAGAGCCTCATATGAAAATAATTTTTTATATTTATAGTCAAAAAGATTAGGTATGTTTTCTTTGTTTTTGGCTTTTCCTATTCCACGTTCACATCTGTTACCGGTAATGAACTGACGGCCACCGGTAAATTTATTTATTGTGAGCAGACAACTGTTTGTGCAGCCTTTACATCTTGACATGGAAGTAGAAAATTCAAGGTTGTTAATCTTGTCAATGGAAAGCATAGTAGAAACTTTGCCTTCTTCGTATCTTTCTCTTGCCACCAGGGCAGCACCGAAAGCACCCATTATACCGGCAATGTCAGGTCTTACTGCCTCACAGCCAGATATTTTCTCAAAACTTCTGAGAACCGCATCATTATAAAATGTTCCACCCTGAACAACGACCTTCTTACCAAGGTCTTCAGGGTCTGTTATTTTGATAACCTTATATAAGGCATTCTTTATAACAGAGTAAGCAAGACCGGCAGAAATGTCAGATACTTCTGAACCTTCTTTTTGCGCCTGTTTTACATTTGAGTTCATGAATACAGTACATCTTGTACCGAGGTCCACAGGGTTTTTGGCAAATAGGGCTTCTTTTGCAAAGTCTTCTACGGAATAATTGAGAGATTTTGCAAATGTTTCTATAAATGAGCCACAGCCTGATGAACAGGCTTCGTTAAGCTGAACGCTGTCTACAGTACCATTCTTTATTTTGATACATTTCATATCCTGTCCGCCGATATCAAGGATACAGTCTACATCAGGTTCAAAGAATGCAGCGGCATAATAATGTGACACCGTCTCAACTTCTCCCTCATCGAGCATAAGGGCAGCTTTCATCAGTGCTTCGCCGTAACCGGTAGAGCATGAGTATACAATTTTGGCAGAATCAGGAAGTAATGAATATATTTCCTTTATGGAACGGATAGCTGTTGTTAAAGGACTTCCGTTATTGCTGCTGTAAAATGAATACAGAAGGGAACCGTCTTCACCGACCAATGCAACTTTTGTGGTTGTTGAACCGGCATCAATTCCGAGGAAACAGTCACCTTCATATTCTGCAAGATTTCCTGTTGCAACGCAGTGCTTGTTATGTCTGTCTGTAAAATCAGCGTATTCCTCTATATTTGCAAACAGAGGCTCAATACGTTTGATTTCAAATTCCATCTTTATACCATTTGACAGTTTGTCTATAAGTTCTGATATCTGAATCTGTACTTCAGGCTTGTGATTCATTGCAGAACCTGATGCGGCAAAAAGATGTGAATGTTCAGGTGCGATTATATGTTCTTCAGTCAGGTTAAGTGTTCTTATAAATGCTTCCTTAAGTTCAGAGAGGAAGTGGAGCGGACCACCTAAAAATGCAACATTTCCACGTATCGGTTTACCGCAGGCAAGACCACTTATAGTCTGATTTACAACAGCCTGAAAAATAGATGCGGACAAATCTTCTTTTGTTGCACCTTCATTTATAAGAGGCTGGATGTCTGTTTTGGCAAAAACACCACATCTGGCAGCTATAGGGTATATTGCCTTGTAATTTTTGGCATACTCATTAAGACCGGATGCATCTGTCTGGAGAAGAGAAGCCATCTGGTCGATGAAAGAACCCGTACCGCCGGCACATATACCGTTCATACGCTGTTCAACACCATTTGTAAAATATATGATTTTTGCGTCTTCACCACCAAGCTCGATTGCAACGTCTGTCTGTGGAGCGTAAGCATTTAATGCAGTAGCGACTGCAACAACCTCCTGTACAAACGGAACTTCAAGATGCTTTGACAGTGTGAGACCGCCGGAACCTGTAATCATTGGTGAAAGGGAAACTTCGCCGAGTTCATCTTTGGCTTTGATGAGGAGTTCTGCAAGAGTTTCCTGAATATTTGCAAAGTGTCTTTTATAATCTGCAAAAAGTATTTTATTATCTGAGTCAAGTATGGCAATTTTAACAGTTGTAGAGCCAATATCTATTCCCAAAGAGTAGTATTTCTTCATAGTTTTTTACACCATGCCTTTCGTAATAAAAACGTTCAAATTTCATTGTTTTATTCAAAATTTCAAACAACAATTTCTTATTATAATATATGTTTGTTCAAATTTCAATCATCATAAATTTACAGACACTAAAAAAAGTCTAAAGAATATATTAATAAAAAAGCGGGCAGATATATTTTTATGCCGGAAATGGAGTTTTATATGAATAACAGATATTTTAAAAATTGCATGGGTATGATACATTATGTAAAAAGAGGAGATACTTTATACAGTATAAGCAGAATGCACGGAGTGTCCATAGATGAACTGATTGAGGCAAATCCTTTTGTGAATGTATATAATATGCAGGAGGGAGATGAGATATGTGTCCCGGTATCATACAATACAGAGAGAATGAATAACAGGGTAAATGAGGATGAACCGCAGGCAAAAGAAAGTACTAATCGAGAAGATTTCTATGATTTGGTTAAAAGATTTGACAAATAGAATGGTAAAAATTATAATAAATAGGCAAAAAGAAAAAAATGGTTTGGAAATTGTATGATTACAAACCGGAAAGGCTTACGAGGATGAAATTTGTAGAAAAATTAGAACGAAAGTTTGGAAAGTATGCAATACACAATCTGATGTATTATATAATAGGTCTTTATATAATAGGACTTTTGATACAGCTGTTCGGTAATGGTTTCTATGAAGCATATCTTTCGCTTAATGTTGAAAAGATATTACATGGTCAGATATGGAGAATAGTTACTTTTATTATTGCACCGCCTTCAGATTCAAGCTTGTTTTTCATGGTATTTACATTATACCTGTATTATATGCTTGGAACATCGCTTGAAATGGTATGGGGAGCCTTCAGGTTCAATCTGTATTTCTTTATGGGTGTTCTGTTTAATGTTATAGCAGCTTTCCTTATATATTTTATATTTGGATACACATATGAACTTACAACATATTACCTTAACATGTCATTGTTTTTTGCATTTGCAGCTACATGGCCGGATATGGAATTTTTGTTGTTTTTCATATTGCCGATAAAGGTTAAGTGGCTGGCACTTGTTGATGGTATATATATGGGAGCAACCATATTAGCCGGGTACGTGTTTGGATTTCTGCCATACAGCGTACAGTTGAAACTTATTTATCCGCTTATAGAAGTTGGAATTGTTCCGGCACCACAGATTGCTACAGCGGCACTTGTATCAATATTAAACTTCATGATTTTCTTCTTAATGACACGAAATTATAAAAGAATTTCGCCAAAGGAGATAAAGAGAAAGAAAGTATACAGAAGTCAGGTAAAACAGGCTTCGCAGGGAGTGATTCATAAATGTGCGATATGCGGAAGGACCGATAAAGATTTTCCGGAACTCACATTCAGATACTGCTCAAAATGTAATGGAAATTACGAATATTGTCAGGATCATCTGTTCACACATGAACATATAAAATAAACATACATTTGAAAGGAGAAAGAGATGGAAAAGAAACCATTTGTTACACTTGAAAAATTAAAGGAGATAGATAAGACATATCCTACACCATATCATTTATATGATGAAAAAGGAATAAGGGAAAATGCAAAGAGGCTTAAAGAGGCTTTTGCATGGAATAAAGGATTTAAGGAATATTTTGCCGTTAAGGCAACACCAAATCCATTTATATTAAACATTCTTAAAGATTGCGGATGTGGAGTGGACTGTTCATCAATGACAGAACTTATGATGTCTGACAAACTCGGATTCCATGGTGATGATATTATGTTTTCATCTAATGATACACCGGCAGAGGAGTTTGAATTTGCAAAGAAACTTGATGCTCAGATAAATCTTGATGATTTTACTCATATTGAATTTATGGAGAAGCAGGCAGGCGGACTTCCAGAGAAAATCTGCTGCCGTTTCAATCCGGGCGGAAAGTTTAAAATCAGCACAACAATCATGGATAATCCGGGTGAGGCAAAATACGGATTTACAAAGGAACAGCTTATAGAAGGATACAGAATCCTTAAAGAAAAGGGAGTTAAGAAGTTCGGACTTCATTCATTCCTTGCAAGCAATACAGTATCTAATGAGTATTATCCTACTCTTGCAAAGATTTTATTTGAGACAGCTGTTGAAGTAAAGGAAAAGACAGGTGTTAAAATATCATTTATAAATCTTTCAGGCGGTGTCGGAATACCTTACAGACCTGATCAGGAGCCAAATGACATATATGCTATTGGAGAAGGCGTAAGAAAAGCATTTGAGGAAATTCTTGTTCCGGCAGGAATGGGCGATGTTGCAATATATACAGAACTTGGAAGATATATGTTGGGACCTTACGGATGCCTCGTTACAAAAGCAATCCATGAGAAACACATCCATAAAGAGTATATCGGTCTTGATGCATGTGCGGTCAACCTTATGAGACCTGCAATGTATGGTGCTTACCACCATATTACAGTTATGGGAAAAGAAAACGAGCCGTGTGACCACAAATATGACATAACAGGTTCACTCTGTGAAAATAACGATAAGTTTGCAGTTGACAGAATGCTTCCAAAGATTGATATGGGAGATTTTATTGTTATACATGATACAGGAGCACATGGATTTGCCATGGGATATAATTATAATGGAAAGCTTAAGTCAGCAGAGCTTCTTCTTAAAGAAAACGGTGATGTTCAGATGATCAGAAGAGCAGAAACACCGAAGGATTATTTTGCGACATTTGATTTCTGTGATATATTAAAATAATTGAAAGGCTTTTGGAACAGTTAAATGAAGAAGGTAGTAAAAGATATACTGAATAAAAAAGATTTAGACAAAAATCTTCCGGTTTATGCAGAATATATGTGTACTCTTTATTACAGATTTGCACGGTTAAGACTTGCAATGAATTATTATACATTTTTTGAAGTGCTTGATGATACGGAGAATAAGGAAGAAATAAAGGAATTGTCTGACATACTGAATCAGATAATTAAAGATGGTATTCTTTCAGACGGTGACAGAGATAAGTTTACAAAAGATATCGATGACATAAGAAAAAATGTTATAAAAACAATGCAGGTTCTTACTTCATATGCAGATGCATTTGACAGATATGAATATGTAATAAACAGGGTAGAGTATAATTTTAAGGACGGCGAGCTTCCGGCAAAATATGATGACGGACAGTTTACCAGAAAAATTATGCAATATATAGTCGCTGATGAGGATTCAGTTGTGATAAACAGCAGAATATCGGAGGTAATAGGTGAACTTCCGATGCGAATGACTAAGCAGAAGTTTTTTGAAAGATTAAATGACGGATTAAATGTATACAGTGAAACTGATGAAAAAAGTTTTGAGGATTTCCTGTATATGGTAAGATCATCTGCAATGCTTGACAGCGTTGCGGATGATGATGATACATTTGAAAATCTTCAGTCAATATATGTAAGTCTTAAAAATGCTGATTATGATAATATTGATGAAAAGGAATATAACAGGCTCAGGGATATGATAACATATGCGGCCGGATATATTGAAGACAGAGTAAATATCTATATGCTCATGCAGCAGGTGATAAATGATGTATATGCAATGCTTTGCACATCCCCATATGTTAAAGAGCAGGGGGATGAGGAAGCAGCATGTACATCAATCATTGCATACATAAACGATACGTTTTCAAATGGCGGTGAAGCCTATGATGAAAAAATCGAGAATGATTTTATCAGTATAGAGGGTAAACAGGAAAAAATACATGGAGATTACATGTCATATGAGCACGTTCTTGATGAGTTGAAAACAACTTTGTCTGAAAAAGATGTGGAACAAAGTCTTATTGACTGTTATAATATGATGTATAAGGTACAAATATTGGTTTCTGATAGTTTATTTGTGGAATTTGATGGAAATACTTTAAATGATAAAGACATGACAAAGGATTATTTTGAAAAGAGAAAAAATGATTTTATGTCAGAGGTTAAAACATTTTTTGATAACCATGGAAGAACGGTAAACAGAGCTGTTATGTCAGCAATTATAGCTTCTCTGCCTGTCTTTTTTAATAATTTGCAGGAGCTTCAGGACTATATATATAATTCTCTTGAGTCATGCAGAAAAGAATCAGAAAAACTTGCATGTATTGAGATAATAAATTCATTTATTGAAGAAATCACGGATTAGGAGAGGCCGGAGGTAAGTTGACTGTATGAAATGGTATAAGGATTTGTATATGGGAGAGCTTGCAGCTAAGCGAAAAAGAAAGATAATAAACAGGATAAAGCATGGGAAAGTCCAGATAGGTGTGTATGTACTTGCATTACCGCTAAATGATGATAATATTCTTGATATATATCCTTCTTATATTCTGAATCAGAAATATTACAGAAATATAGCCATTAATATAGTCGGAATTGCGTGTGGTTACGAGGAAGCGATGGAGGTTCTGCAAAGAATGGTTATCGACTGCTACACGTCTACCGGTCAGTTTAAAATATGTGATATGACAGAGGATGATAAATTCAGTTAAGCATTTAATAAGATGACGCAAAGCGTCTGAGGAATGGAGATAACATGCTACATATTATACTGTTAATTCTTAAAATAATAGGAATAATATTGTTGTGCATACTTGGAATTGTTCTGTTGGTGATAATCACAGTTTTGTTTGTCCCTGTAAGGTACAAAATCGATTTCAGCATTTACGAATATGGCAGTATAAAGTGTAGAGTCTCCTGGCTGCTGCATATTATTTCTGTAAATGTGGGATATGGAAAGCAAAAAAAAGGGGAAATGGGATTATATAAAAATATAAAACTGTTTGGCATAAACCTGCTTGGCATACGAAAGAAATCACATGATAAAAAAAATGATGATACAACGGAGAAACATGATAAAATATCAATATATGATTCTAAGAATGACATAGTTGATGAAAAAAACACATATGAGAATAAGAATACAGAAAACTCATATAATTTAGAAACTGCTTCAGATGATGAAATTGTTAAAAATCCGGTGACAGCGGATATAAAAGAGTATGATGAAACAGATTCATATGACGGTGACGAAGAAAGTATCAGGGATTTTACAGATACTGAACCTGAATATGATGAAGAAACAAAACGTAAAAAGGACAATATATTCAAAAAAATATCGTCTAAAATAAGAAAAATATTGTTCAAAATAAAGTCTGTATGTGGTAAAATTAAAAAGATGTCAGCAAAGGCTCGAAGTGTAAAAGAATTCGTGGAACTTGATGAGACGAAGGAGGCTGTACGATTTATTAAAGGACAGCTTGGTATTCTGATAGAACATGTAAGACCACGTATAGTCAGAGGACATATTAAATTTGGCACCGGAGACCCGGCATATACGGCAGAACTGCTTGGTATATATTATCTTATATCCAAAGGCAGATACAAAAAGATGTATATGGAGCCGGACTTTGACAATGCCGTACTTGATGGAGAAGTCCATATTAAAGGCAGGATAGTTGTCTTTAGCTTAGTTGTAATGGCAATAAAAATATATAAAAATGAGAATTTAAAAACAACCATTAGTAATGGGAAGAACCTAAAGGAGGAATTATAATGGCAGAGAACAATAGCAACAATGTTAATAACACTGTCGAATCATTGTTTAAGGGGATGGAAAGCTTTATAACATCTAAAACCGTGGTTGGAGATGCGATTAACGTAGGAGATGGAAGCGTAATACTTCCGCTTGTGGACGTTTCATTTGGTGTTGCAGCAGGTGCAACTAATGATGACAAGAAGAATAACGGTGGAGGAGGAATGGGTGGTAAAATGTCACCTAGTGCCGTACTTGTTATTAAAGACGGAGTACCAAAGCTTGTTAATATCAAAGAACAGGATGGTCTTACAAAGATTCTTGACATGGTGCCTGATTTTATCGACAGATTTACAGGAAAGTCTGATGAAGAAGGCGAAGATGAAGACGAGAAAAAAGAAGATATTCCGGATTAATTATATTTGAATGTGATAGATCCGCAAATTGACGCATATTATGTATAAACTGCCCTGACAGGGAAGTGATGAGTGTGCGTAGGATTTGCGGATTTATATTATTCTGGATATCAGTGGGTATCGGAATCGGGTTCTGGCTGGGAGTAAGCTTCTGGTCCATAGTATTGCTCATAGGCCTTCTGATATTTGGATTTAATCTTTTTTGCGGATAAAAGTTTAAAGGGCACAGGTAATCGTAATGGAAAAAATTATTGAACTAAAGAATATTAATAAAAATGAGGCTGCAAGGTATCTTGGATACAGGGATACGTTGCCTGATGTTGAGACAACAAAGACAATACTTGAATGTGAGGCAGAACTTTTAAAAGTAATCCGTCCACAGTATGTATACAGAATATTTGATATTTCATTTGAGGATGACGGAGTGCATGTACTTGGTACGGAGCTGGTACTAAAGGGAGAGTCAATAAAAAATCATTTATCAGGATGTAAGAAAGCTGCCATAATGTGCGTTACACTCTCAGGCGAGGTTGATAAAATACTTCGCACCAATGAGGTGAATAATATGCTGAGGGCAATTATAATGGATGCACTGGCGAATGCAGCGGTTGAACAGGTGTGTGATGAAGTCGAGAATATTATAGAAGAAAATATACCGGGGTATTGTCACACATGGAGATTTGGAGTGGGATATGGAGATTTTCCATTATCTACACAAAAGATTTTTCTTGAGACTTTAAATGCACCAAAGCAGATAGGTGTGTGTGCTACTGAAAGCTGTATATTAACTCCGAGAAAATCAGTGACATGTGTTCTTGGATTGTCGGCAGATAAGCTTGATAATACAGAAAAAAGTTGTGAAAATTGTAGTATGCATGGAAAATGTGCTTTTAGTAAAGACGGAAAGAGTGGATGCGGAAAATGAGATTTAACGAATTATTAGAGACAAAAGAATTTGTGATACTGGATGGCGGCATGGGTACAATGCTGCAGAAAAACGGATTGAAAATAGGTGGAGTACCTGAAGTGCTAAATATAACAAGACCTGAACTTCTTACATCCATTCATCGCGAATATATAGATGCCGGAGCAGATATTATATATATTAATACATTTGGGGCAAACAGTTATAAGATGAAGGAGACCGGATACAGTGTAAATGAACTGGTACAGGCTGCGGTTAAAAATGCAAAGGCAGCTACAGCCGGAACACAGACACTTATAGCTCTTGATATAGGACCTATAGGACAGTTACTTGAGCCGACCGGAACATTATCATTTGAGAGTGCCTATGATATCTTTAAGGAGATTGTAATAGCCGGTAAGGATGCAGATTTAGTCGTGTTCGAGACTATGACAGATCTTCTTGAGATAAAGGCAGCCGTCCTTGCGGCAAAAGAAAATACTGACCTTCCGATAATGTGTACCATGACTTTTGAAAGAAATATGAGAACATTTACAGGATGTGGTGTATCAAATATGGCTCTTACACTGGAAGGACTTGGAGCAGATGCCATAGGTGTAAACTGTTCACTCGGACCTGATGAGCTTATGCCTGTTGTTGAGGAAATGCTCAGATGGACAAACCTTCCTGTTATAGTGAAGCCGAATGCGGGCCTTCCTGATCCTGTTACTAATGAATATGATATTCTGCCGGAAGAATTTTCAAAATACATGCTACAGATGGCTGATATGGGCGTTAAAATATTTGGCGGATGCTGTGGAACTACACCTGATTATATCAGAACACTTAAAAAGGCTCTGGAAGGAAAAAAATATAAGGGTGTCAGAAAACAGATACCTGCTGCTGTCTGTTCTTCATCAGAAACAGTGGAGATAAACCAGCCGAGAATAATAGGCGAGCGAATCAATCCTACAGGTAAGAAAAAGTTTAAAGAAGCCCTTATTAAACATGATATGGATTACATATTAAATCAGGCGATTGAACAGACACATGCCGGAGCAGAGATTCTTGACGTGAATGTCGGTCTGCCTGAAATAGATGAAAAATCAATGATGGTAGATTCGGTAAAAGCTATTCAGGGTATAACGGAAGCACCATTACAGCTTGACTCGACCATTCCTGAAGTACTTGAAGCTGCGCTCAGGGTATACTGTGGTAAACCTATCGTAAACTCAGTAAACGGAGAAGACAAGTCTTTGGATACGATACTTCCGCTGGTTAAGAAATATGGTGCATCTGTCGTAGGACTTACACTTGACAAAGATGGAATACCGAAGGATGGAGATAAACGTTTCGAGATAGCGAAAAAGATACTAAACAGAGCACTTGAATATGGAATATCAAGAGAAAATGTTTATATCGACTGTCTCACACTGACCGCATCTGCAGAACAGGATGGAGTTGTGGAAACATTAAAGGCTGTAAAGAGAGTTAAGGATGAGTTAGGATTAAAGACTGTTCTCGGTGTTTCAAATATATCATTCGGACTACCAAACAGGGAACGTGTTAATCATACATTCCTTGCACTTGCCCTTGAAAACGGACTTGATCTGCCTATTATAAATCCTAATATAAGTTCAATGTCAGGAACTGTAAGAGCATTCAGACTTCTTAAAGGATATGATAAAAACTCAAGAGAATATATAGAAGCATATAATATAGAACAGGCAGGGAATGAAAAGCAGACTGACAAACAGGCAGGAAACTCAGGAAATATTACCCTTGAATATGCCATAGATAACGGTCTTAAAAATGATGGTGCAAGAATAACAAAAGAAATGCTTAAAACCATGGATTCCATGGAGATTGTAAACGAGCATCTTATTCCTTCGCTCGATAAAGCGGGAGATTTGTTTGAAAAAGGAAAGATATTCCTTCCGCAGCTCATATTGTCAGCCGAAGTTGCCCAGGCGGCATTCGGAGTGATTAAAGACTATATAAGTTCTAAATCGCAGGACAGCGTAAGCAAGGGAATAATAGTTATAGCAACCGTCAAAGGAGACATCCATGATATAGGTAAAAATATAGTAAAGGTTCTTCTTGAAAATTACGGCTACACGGTAATTGATCTTGGAAAAGATGTAGATTATCAGGCGGTAGTGGATGCTGTAAAAGAACATGATGCCAAGCTTGTGGGATTGTCTGCACTTATGACGACAACGCTTGTATCGATGGAAAAGACCATAGAACTTATACATGAGAACAATTTAGACTGTAAGATAATGGTTGGGGGAGCAGTGCTTACACCGGATTATGCAAAACAGATTCATGCTGATTTTTACGCAAAAGACGCAAAAGAGTCAGTAGACATAGCAAAACAGGTTTTGGGATAAAAAAATACCACGCAGAAATGCGTGGTATTTTTAAACATTAGAATTATGCTCTCTCAACTAAACCTGATCTTAAACAAGATGTACATACGTACATTTTACGGTTTGCTCCGTTAGCAAGTTTAACTTTAACAGATTTAACGTTAGATTTCCAAATTTTATTAGATCTTCTATGAGAATGGCTTACACCGTTTCCAAAATGAACACCTTTTTCGCAAATTGCACATTTAGCCATTGATTGCACCTCCTTAAAATAACGTATTTCGGTTTATTAAACCCAACACCGAGAAATATTTTATCAGAAATAAATGTATTTTGCAAGCATTTTTTGCTTTATTTTTTCCAAAAAGATGTTATAATACTAAGTATTAGTGCGAAAACGCTCCGAAATGGAGATGAGTGTTTAGAATTGATTATAATGCACCTTTTAGGTGCAGGAATTGGAGGCTGACTATGAAAGGTAAATTAACTACCAATATGGGTAATGTTTATATTGACAATAACGTTATAGCCAAATGTGCCGGAACTGCGGCAGTGGAATGCTTTGGTATAGTTGGAATGGCTATGGTAAGCATGAAAGACGGTTTAGTTAAGCTTGTCAAAAGAGAATATATATCCAAAGGTGTAAATGTAACAGTAGATGAGAATAATGACATTACAATTGATTTCCATGTTATTGTTGCCTATGGCGTAAGCATTTCTGCTGTAGCTGATAACCTTATTTCAAATGTAAAATATAAGGTTGAAGAGTTTACAGGATTAAAAGTATGCAAAATCAATATATTTGTTGAAGGCGTAAGGGTTATAGACTAATCCGGTCCATAACAAAATCTTAAGGAGGATTTATAGTGGTTACAAGTATTGATGGAAAAATGCTCCAGAAAATGTTTTTATCCGGAGCAAAAAACCTTGAAGCAAAAAAAGAATGGATAAATGAACTGAATGTTTTCCCTGTTCCTGATGGTGATACAGGTACAAATATGACGCTTACAATTATGTCTGCGGCTAAAGAAGTAGGTGCCATAGAGAATCCTACAATGCAGAATCTTGCAAAAGCCATTTCTTCAGGTTCACTCAGAGGAGCCAGAGGAAATTCGGGCGTTATAATGTCACAGATTTTCAGAGGATTTACAAAAGAGATTAAACAGTTTGACACGATAGATGCCGTTACATTTGCTAATGCATGTGATCATGCTGTAGAGACTGCATATAAGGCAGTTATGAAACCGAAGGAAGGTACAATTCTTACGGTTGCCAAAGGAATGGCAGAGAAGGCAAGAGAACTTGTCATGGAGACAGACGATTTAGAGGTTATATTTGCCGGTGTTATCGAAGAAGGAGACTATGTACTCAGCCAGACACCTGAGATGCTTCCTGTATTAAAGCAGGCAGGAGTTGTTGACTCAGGCGGTCAGGGACTTATGCAGGTAGTAAAGGGCGGATATGACGCATTTATGGGCAAAGAAACTGACTTTACTTCATTTGAGACTGCTGCACCCAAGACAGACGTATCTGTTGATAAAGAGGCAGAGCTTGATATAAAGTTTGGTTACTGTACAGAATTTATAATAATGGCAGACGGAATTTTCACAGAGACAAATGAACATGAGTTCAAGTCATATCTTCAGGGAATAGGTGACTGTGTGGTAGTCGTGGCTGATGATGATATTGTTAAGGTTCACGTACATACCAATGATCCGGGATTAGCCATTCAGAAAGCCCTGACATATGGTTCACTTACAAGCATGAAGATAGACAATATGCGTGAAGAGCATAACGAAAAGCTTATAAAAGATGCTCAGAAAAAAGCAGAAAGCCAGAAAGAAGAAAAAACTGTAAACCAGCCTAGAAAGGATACAGGATTTATTGCTGTTTCCATAGGAGAAGGTTTAGATGAGATATTTAAGGGACTTGGTGTTGACTATCTTATTACCGGTGGCCAGACTATGAACCCGAGCACGGAAGATATGCTTAATGCAATTGACAATGTAAATGCAGATAACATTTATATACTTCCGAACAATAAAAATATAATTCTTGCGGCAGAGCAGGCAAAATCTCTCGTGGAAGATAAGAATATTATCGTACTTCCGACAAAGACTATACCACAGGGTATAACTGCCGTGATAAATTACGTTGAAAACAAGAGCGTGGATGAAAATGTTGAGACTATGACGGCTGAGATTGCCCGCGTTAAGACAGGTCAGATAACATATGCCGTAAGAGATACAAGTATAGATGGCAAGGAAATCCATGAAAATGATATTATGGGTATAGGTGATTCAGGAATACTTTCTGTAGGAAGCGACATAAAAGCTACTGCACTTGATATGGTTTCACAGCTTATAGATGATGAGTCTGAAATTATAAGTGTATATTATGGAGCTGATACAACAGAAGAGGATGCTGATGAGCTTGTGGCAAAATTAGAAGAACTGTATCCTGATGTGGATATAGAAGTAAATGCCGGAGGACAGCCTATCTACTATTATATTATTTCTGTAGAATAGATAAAACGTTGATTATATAAAAAAGTCCCATGAACATTATCATATATGTATTAGTTGATAATGTGATGGGACTTTTTGTGATGAATAATAAAAATCAGTCTTTTATATTTACCTGTTTTTTCATATCATCAACCTGAGATGAAACACTGCCTGTTTTCAGGCTCAGGGTAAATAACAGGATTATACTTACGAGAAGAAGTATAAGACAGAACAAAAATGCTTTATTTTTTAACATATCAGAGTAATCCTTTCTAAAAGTAAATTTTTCAGCTTTCATAATGTTTTATTTATGATACAATTATATTAAAGAAATTCATGACTGTAAAGACGGAGATTAAAAAAATGGATTTAAAAAGTATAAAAGGAATAGGAGACAAGTCGGCGGCACTGTTTGAAAAACTTGGTGTGTACAGTGTGGAAGATTTGCTGGAATTTTATCCGAGGGCATATGACTGCTATAATGAACCCGAAGGCATATGTAATACAGATGCGGGAACGGTTATTGCAGTAAAGGGTAAGATAGCTTCTTCACCACAGATGGCATTTGGAAACAGATTTAAGATATTATCGGCAGTGATAAGGGATGAAGAAGGCACAGCATTTAAGGCAGTGTGGTATAATATGCCCTTTCTTAAAGGAAAATTAAAGACAGGGGCGGTTTATATATTCAGGGGGAAAATATCATATAAAGGTCAGAATATAATAATGGAACAGCCAGATATATATTCGATTGGAGAATATGATAAAATTGTAAATATGATGCAGCCGGTGTACAGACTGACTAAAGGATTGTCAAATAAACTTGTAACAAAAGCTGTCAGATCGGCCATAAATGAATATATAGATGATAATGATTATCTTCCGGGAGAAATACTTAAAAAGTACGACCTTATTAATCATAAGGAAGCACTGATAAATATACATTTTCCGACCGGTAAAGAGGATAGAGACGGGGCAAGAAAACGTCTCGCATTTGATGAATTTTTTAAATTTATAATGGTTCTCAGACAGTTTAAGGAGAGGGATAACGGCCAGAGCAATGAATTTGTCATATCAAGAAATGAACTTACAGATAAATTTATAAAAACCCTTCCGTTTTCACTGACTGAAGCCCAGACTAAAGTGTTGGCAGAGATAGAAAAGGATATGTCCAGTAAGAGAACGATGAACAGACTTATTCAGGGAGATGTAGGTTCAGGAAAAACCATAGTGGCACTTATTGCCATGATAGATACTGCACTGGCAGGATATCAGGCAATTATGATGGCACCTACCGAGGTGCTTGCAAGACAGCATTATGAATATATTAAGAAAACAGTAAGTGATAATAATCTGCCTTTTGAGGTGGCTGTACTGACCGGTTCAATGGGAGCTGCTGCAAGACGTGAGGAAAGCGGAAAGATAAAATCAGGTAAAGCGAAGATAATAGTTGGAACACATGCGCTGATACAGGACAAAGCAGAATATGATAATGTTGCACTGGTTATAACGGATGAACAGCACCGGTTTGGCGTGAAGCAGAGAGAAACACTGGCATTTAAGGGCAAAAATCCTCATATACTGGTTATGAGTGCAACACCGATTCCGAGAACACTCGCCATTATATTATATGGAGATCTGGATATATCTGTTATGAATGGCATGCCGTCAGAGAGACTTCCGATAAAAAACTGCGTGGTAGGAACCGATTACAGACCAAATGCTTACCGGTTCATAGAAAATGAGGTAAAAGCAGGACATCAGGCATATGTAATATGTGCTATGGTAGAAGAAAGTGAAAATGTGGAGGCTGAAAATGTAGTCGAATACACAGAAAAGCTTAGAAAAGCCATGAGTAAAGATATCCGGATAGAATATCTGCACGGACAGATGAAAGGTACAGAAAAAAACGCCATAATGGAAAAATATGCTGCCGGTGAGACAGATGTACTTGTGTCTACGACGGTTATAGAGGTCGGTGTAAATGTGCCTAATGCCACGGTAATGATGGTAGAAGATGCACAGAGATTCGGACTGGCGGCACTTCATCAGCTTAGAGGAAGAGTCGGAAGGGGAAGTGCACAGTCATATTGTATATTTGTAAATACTTCAAAAGCAAAATCCGCTACTCAGAGGCTTGACATTTTAAACAAATCAAATGATGGATTTTATATCGCATCACAGGATATGAAATTAAGAGGTCCGGGAGATTTCTTTGGAATAAGGCAGAGTGGCGAAATGGATTTCAATATTGCCGATATATATACGGATGCAGAGATTTTAAAAAATGCATCAGATGCAGCCGATGGGATAGAGAATGGTGATATAATTATAAAGGCGGACGAGGCAGACAGATTTGATATGGAAATATCAAAATGCTATAAAAAAGCTAACGACAAGATTAATCTTTAGTTGACATTGGGTGTATAAATGATATAGTAATGATAGAGAAATATGGAAAATATTATAAGAAGAGAGTATTGGAAGAATGAAAAATTTATCATTAAAAAATATTGCGAAAGCATGTAACGGAAAATTATATAATTGTGATGGAATTGAAAATGTATTGGTTTCAGATGTGGCAATCGACAGCAGAAAAGTTACTGAGGGCTGTCTGTTTATTCCCATTAAGGGAGAACGCGTGGACGGGCATGATTTCATACCACAGGTACTTGCTGATGGAGCAGTGTGTGTATTGTCACAATACCGTCTCGATACTGATAAGCCATATATACAGGTTTTATCAACGACACAGGCACTTATGGATATTGCCGCTTTTTACAGACAGAGTCTTGACATTAAAGTTATCGGAATAACAGGAAGTGTCGGAAAGACCAGTACAAAGGAAATGATAGCCTCAGTTCTTGAAGAAAAATTTAAAGTATTAAAGACGGAGGGGAACTTTAATAATGAAATCGGTCTTCCGCTTACAATTTTCAGATTGAGAGAAGAACATCAGATAGCTGTTCTTGAGATGGGAATAAGTCATTTTGGTGATATGGAAAAACTTGCTGTTATAGCAAAACCGGATATCTGCGTTATCACAAATATCGGAATGTGTCATCTTGAAAATCTGAGTAACAGAAACGGAGTGCTTAAGGCTAAAACAGAGATGTTTAAGTTCATGGCAGACAATGGGTCAATCATATTAAACGGAGATGATGATAAACTTATAACCATAGATGAATATAATGGTATTAAGCCAATATTTTACGGTATGAATAAGGAATTCGCACTTTATGGTGAAAATGTAATGTCACTCGGACTTAAAGGAACATTTTTTACTGTTAATTTCATGAATGGAGAAAGTCTTGAAATATATGTAAGAATTCCGGGAAAACACATGGTATATAATTCTATGGCTGCCGCTGCCGTGGGAGAGGTTCTTGGAATGAATCCTGATGAGATAAAGAAAGGAATAGAGAAGGTAAGAACCGTAAAAGGCAGAAATAATGTGGTTGAGACAAAACATTTAACCATAATCGATGACTGCTATAATGCCAATCCTGTATCAACTAAAGCTGCCATTGATGTTCTCACATATGCTCACGGAAGAAAAGTGGCGATACTTGGAGATATGTTTGAACTCGGTTCAGAGGAGATACAGATGCACAGGGAAGTAGGCGAATATGCGGCTGAGAAAAATGTGGATCTTCTTATATGCATAGGAGAGTTGTCTAAAAACACATACGATGCAGCTATGGAAAAGGGAATAAAGAAGGCAGTATATTATAAAACTAAAGAAGAATTTTTGGAAAAACCTGAAGAGGTTCTGCAAAAATCTGACAATATTCTGGTAAAAGCATCACATGGTATGGAATTTCCGGAAGTGGTCAATAAATTATTGAAAATGTAGATTTTCGTTGTATATATTCTGAATGTGTTGTATAATATATACAAATGGACGGAGCAGATGAGATGCTTTAATCAATAATATTATTTATGAAAAGTGAGGAAACGCATATGATTAAATTAGATTCGGAACAGCAGATTGATTTGACAGTATTGGACGTGAAGGACATTGTGGATCAGAGTGTACTTCAGAGCTTTTTGGAAAATTATGCATTAAGCGTCGGATTGGCAGTTGTAGTTGCAGACAGGAACGGAGAGAAGATTGTTGACGGATGCATGAGCAGGGACGCATCTATTGGAAGTTCAGCAGTTGTAAACAGAATTGTGGATACAGTTTCAAACACACTAAGAACTTATTCAGAGATTACACAGACAGATTCGCACATATTTGCCGTACCTGTCATAGTGAAGGATCAGGTACTCGGAGCAGTTATATGTGAGGGTGTAAATGCCGGAGATAATAATATTGATGCAGCAATAACAGTTGTAGAGATATTTGTATCATCTATTGTTGAGGCAGGATATAACAGGGTAAGTGTTGAAGCTCTTGCTTCACAGCTTGCAGAGAACTTTATTCAGGTATCCAAAACACTTGAAGAGCTTGCACTTTCAGCACAGAATATAACAGAGCAGCAGCAGTCACTTGGTGAAGATATTTCAAAGGTTGAGTCTGTAACATCAGAGATATCAGATATTACAGGATCTATCAATAAATTAGCAGACAGAACCATGATGTTAGGTTTAAATGCATCGATAGAAGCAGCAAGACTCGGAAATGATGGACGTGGATTTGCCGTAGTTGCTACACAGATCAGAGAACTTTCAGCATCATCAAGAAAGACATCTGAGGACATCAAGAAGTTAAATGACCAGATTAATGAGTATGTTGTTTCAACAATATCAAACTCAAGAGAGTCATTAAAGACAACAGAGGATCAGTCAGCAGCTATGCAGGAGTTATCAGCTACTATTCAGACTATGGTAGCAGTGGCACAGTCGCTCAAAGAAATGTATATGTAGATAATAAAATAATACATAAAAAAGTGAAGTCAGATTTTTAAATCTGACTTCATTTTTTTGTGTTCAAAGACACAAGATTTTAAAATTGTATGTCTGTATTTTTAAATTTCAACAAGAACAAATATATCATAGATTGCTCTGAGAGCCTTTTCAAAATCTTCATCCTTAACACCGATAATGATATTAAGCTCACTTGAACCCTGATCAATCATCTTTACATTTACATGGGCATGAGCAAGTGCAGAGAAGATTCTTCCGGCAGTACCACGGGTTGCCTGCATACCACGTCCAACAACTGCAATAAGAGCGATATCAGACTCTATTTCGATAGAATCAGGATGTGTATTTCTGTGTATACCGGCTAATACTTCCTGCTCTTTTGCTTCAAACTCTGCCTGATGAACAAGTACGCTCATAGTATCTATTCCGGAAGGCATGTGTTCAAATGAAATACCGTTTTTCTCAAATTCTTCCAATACCTTACGTCCGAAACCAAGCTCTGAGTTCATCATGGCCTTTTCGATATTTACAGTTATAAATCCACGTTTTCCGGCAATACCTGTGATAGTATAATCCGGCTTTTTAGAAGTACTTTCAACAATCATTGTACCTTCATCTTCAGGAGCGTTAGTATTCTTGATGTTGATAGGAATACCTTCTTTTCTTACAGGGAAGATGGCATCCTCATGCAAAACGGTTGCACCCATGTATGAAAGCTCACGAAGTTCTTTGTATGTTATTGTTTTGATTACTTTTGGATTGTCGATGATACGAGGATCAGCAACGAGGAAACCTGATACATCTGTCCAGTTCTCGTATAAGTCAGCTTTTACAGCCTTTGCAACGATTGAACCTGTGACATCTGAGCCACCTCTTGAAAATGTTTTGATAGTATCGTTTGGCATAGAGCCGTAGAATCCAGGTATAACTGCATGTTCTACATTTGCAAGACGTGCTGAAAGTGTTTCGTCTGTTTTATCTGCATCAAAATTACCGTTATCGTCAAAGAAGATAACTTCTGCAGCATCGATAAATTCATATCCGAGATAATCTGCCAACACCATACCGTTTAAATGCTCACCTCTTGATGCAGCATAATCACGTCCGGCTTTACCTACGAAACATGTTTCCATAATATCAAATTCTTTATCAAGACTTATAGAAAGACCAAGTTCATTAATTATACCATTATATCTTTCTTTAATCTTATCAAGAACAGGCTTATAGTCTTTGCCTTTTGATGCAGCGGCATAGCACTCATAGAGCATGTCTGTAACCTTAGTATCATCGGAAAATCTCTTTCCCGGTGCAGATGGAACCACATAACGTCTGGCATCATCAGATTTTATTATGTCATAAACTTTTTTAAACTGTTCGGCACTTGCAAGGGAACTTCCACCGAATTTTACTACTTTAACCATAATATTTTTCATCTCCTAAATTTTTATATAGCATTAAGTAGCATTATACAAAAGCTTGAGGAGTAATTTCAAGAGTTTTTTGAAAAAAAGTGAAAAAATGAGAAAAAAATATAAGAATATTAAGAAACAGTTAGAAAAAAATATTGACAATATTTTACATTACATGTTATTATACGACAAATGGGTATAAATTAAAGACTTTGTTCTAAATAATAAGAGGTTATTATCGATATGTGTAACATGCATATCCGGTGAAATAAATTGAATAGCAGTTTTTTAATTTGTCCCGTATATTTGTACGGGCTTTTTTATTTATATGATTCAGGTGTAAAAAATCTGCGTTTGAATGAAACATAAGGGTTGAAATGGAGGAAATGAGAATGAAAACAAGCAAAAAAGTAATATGTGCTTTAATGGTATGTATAATGGTCACAGGTTCATATATACCCGTAAAGGCAGAAAGGTATTCATATGACAATCTTGGAAGAGTTATCGGGGTGGAATATGATGATGGAAGTAAAGTTATATATACATATGACGCAAACGGAAATATAACATCAATTAAGGTAATTGATTCAGTTACAAAGGATAATATCAAAGAAAGTTCAGAGAGTACCGGAATTACAGATACTACGAAAGAACAACATACTACAGGATCGACACAGAATACAACTAAAGCGATACAAGAGACTACATCCGTAGCAGATGAAAAAGAGTCAGAGAAGACAACAAAATCAGAAAGTACTACAGAAAATATAGTAACATCAAGCAGTAATACAGAAACAAAAACTAAAGAACCGGAGACAACCGGACATTTAGAAGAAATTATTACATCAGAAAAAGAAACAACATCTAAACAGCAAATCACTACAGAAGAAACCACACCTGAGGAAACAACGACAAAAAAAGGTAATACAGAGGAGGAGACTACAAAAAAGTTATCTAAAAAGACAAAAAAGAAAATACTTAAGTTAAAAAAGCAGCAGAAAAAAATAAAACAGACTATAAGAATGATGAAAAAAGTCAGATTTACCAAATCGTTAAGACGTGAATTAAATAGGGTTTACAAATGGGTTGGAAGAGAAATTAAGAAATTGAGTAAAGGTTAAGGTGTGATTATGAGGAGAAAATATAAGGATATAATAAAAAAATCTTTAGCAGTAGTGCTGGCAGTTACGATGTTACCATTAGGTGATTACAGTAATGTGGTTATGGCAACAGAAGTAAATGATACAAGTGTAAGTAGTGAAAATAAAGAGACAGATAAAAATGAATATACAGATTTAGAAATTAAAGAAGATTATAATCTTAAAGAAGATATTGAGATAGGAAATCTAAAACAGACATCGGGAACTATAAATCTCAATGGACATATTATGAAAATTCATGGAGATTATATAAGCACAGGAGGTGAATTACAGATTGCAGGTGGTTCAGTATATTGCAGCGGGCAGATTAATCTTGGAAGATACAGCTATATAAAAATGAATGACGTCAATGATTATATGTTTGCAGATAGTGGTATATCTATTCTCAGTGCATATTCAGAAAACCAGATAACAAATGGTGTAATAGAGACAAAAGGTGAATTAAATATTACGTCACAGGTTGTATCAAGATCAGGATACAATAAAATTCTGTTATCAGGAGACGGATTACAAAAAGTTGATATAGCTCAGGGTATATATGTGAATATATTAGAACTGGATAATCACAGTAATGATGGTGTGGATTTTATTCGACCGGTAAATCATGTAAACATTATAAGGAATGATACGAAAATAACCATTGATGGTAAGGAAGGGATATATGGTCACACACTGACAGATGATGAATTGATAGAGGGAGACTGCATACTGATTGAGGATACAATGAAACTTGACGGACATAGCCTTACCATAAACGGAAACCTTATACAGATGGGCGGAACAATGGATATTGGAAATGGAGAGCTCACCGTAAATGGAGATTATCGTCTGCAATCTGTAAAATATGATGGTGAGACAGAGACATACGGAGTCAGTTCGGGAAGACTTAAAATGCTTGATGATGCAGGAATTGTTAATATAAATGGAGATTTTATATCGCAGACATCGGTAAAAGATGAGAATATACTTACGGCAGGTGTTATGCGTATAACCGGAGATGTGAGTGTAAATTCCACTGTATCAGTCAATTCGTTTATGCCTACGGAAAATCATACCATAGTATTATGTGGAACCGACAAACAGGTAGTAAATTTTGACAGATTTTATACCGGATCATCTCACATACAGAATCTTGAAATATTGAATGCAAGTGAAGCCGGAGTTGAATTTGGTGAAAAAACATTAGTAACCGGAAATGTAAAAGATAATGGATATTTTGTAAAAGGATACCTGGTACCTTCATCAAATACAACATATACGGATGATGCATATCATGGTAACTGGTATATATATAGCAGCTTAATAATATCAAATGAAAAGAATTTTCATATATATGGAGATATATATTCAAAAGGTGTACTTAATTTACAGGGAAAATTAACAGTTGAGGGAAAGTTTGAAACAAATAAGTAGAGGACAGCCTAAAAATAAAGGGCATAGCAAGTAAACCGCCTAAGCAGCCGGTTTTAAAAATTGAATATATACACAAC
>CACWRR010000002.1 GCA_902763335.1 uncultured Lachnospiraceae bacterium
TAATAATACCGTCAGCCTGTATTTTGAGGATGATGATGAAACAGAAACCTACAGACTGGTTACATCCATAAGAGGAGATTCATTAAAAAATCTGATAAGCATTGAATCTCCCATAGGGAAGGCAATCATGGGTCATAAGGTAAATGACAGGGTGTATGTCAGAGTGAATGAGAACGCGGGCTATTATGTGATTATCAAATCCATTGAAAATACCGGTGATGACGGAAGCGACAGAATAAAGAGTTTTTAAACTATATTGATTCAGGTGTCAAAATGGTGCTACGCACCAGCCGAAGACAATATGTGATATTGCAAGCTAGCTTGCAAATACACATATTTGTCCCGGCTAGTCCCCGCAGGGGATTTTGACACCTGAATTACATATTACTCACTAAAAAACATATACTATATCAAAAAAAATCTTGCCAAACCCTTTAAAGTATGTTAAAGTAGCAATGTTGTGAGAAATGGATGGTCCTCTGTTACGGGATAAGTATTAAGAACATCTAAATATTAAGGAGGTCACACAAATGAACGATATTATAAGAAGCATTGAAGCTGGTCAGATGAAGGCTGAAGTACCTGAGTTCCACGTAGGAGATACAGTAAGGGTACACGCTAAGATTAAAGAAGGAAACCGTGAAAGAATACAGGTATTCGAAGGAACTGTATTAAAGAGACAGGGTGGAAGCTCAAGAGAGACATTTACTGTAAGAAAGTTCTCTAACGGAATCGGAGTTGAGAAGACTTGGCCATTACATTCACCTTCAGTTGATAAGATTGAAGTAGTACGTTTTGGTAAAGTAAGAAGAGCTAAACTTAACTACTTGAGAGACAGAGTTGGTAAGGCTGCAAAGGTAAAAGAATTAGTAAAATAGCTTTCAGATTTAAAGGACAGGTACGTTATGTATTTTGTCCTTTTTTCAGAGTATTGGGAGAGTAAGCTTATGGAATTTTATAGAAGAATGCCGGATGAAAATATTTTTACGGATGTTATTATTAAATGGGTTGTGGACGTGGTAACTGTGATAGTTATCGCTGTTTTTATTGCCATATATTTATGCAATGAAGAAAAAGTAGTGGGTAATTCTATGGCATCAACCTTAAACAGCAATGAGAAAGTTTTTGTGGATACGATAAAATACAACATATTCGATCCGGACAGATATGATGTGATTCGTTTCAGCACTATGTCTGAAGACGGCACAAAAGAGACATATATAAAGAGAATAGTCGGCATGCCCGGTGAAACCGTACAGATAAAAAACGGGAAAATATATATAAATGATAAAGAACTTGATTATGGAGAAAAGGACGAAGGAATAGTTAATGCGGGTATGGCAGCAGACGGGGTTAAACTTGGCAAAAATGAATATTTTGTAATGGGAGATAACTGGAACAGCAGTGAAGACAGCCGTTTTACAAGTATCGGAAAAGTAAAATTAAAAGATATAGAAGGAAAAGTATGGCTTAGAGTAGCACCATTTGCAAGAATGGGAATTGTAGGTGATTTGAAAAAATAGCCATTAGAAGGAAAGGATGAAATTATGAATTATCAATGGTACCCGGGGCATATGACAAAGGCAAAGAGAATGATGCAGGAAGATATAAAGCTGATAGATCTTGTCATAGAACTTGTCGATGCCAGACTGCCGATGAGCAGCAGAAATCCGGATATAGACAGTCTCGGAAAAGGAAAATCAAGACTTATATTACTGAATAAGGCAGATTTGGCGGATCCGAAATTAAATGATAAATGGGAAGAGTTTTTCTATAAAAAAGGTTACTTTGTTGTTCAGATAAACTCAAGAAACGGAAATGGAATAAAGAGCATCAATGGTATAATTCAGCAGGCATGTGCAGAAAAGATAGAAAGAGACAGAAGACGTGGAATCATGAACAGGCCGGTAAGAGCCATGGTTGTGGGAATACCGAATGTCGGTAAATCAACATTTATAAATGCGTATGCAGGTAAAGCCTGTGCAAAAACGGGAAATAAGCCGGGTGTTACAAAGGGAAAACAATGGATAAGACTCAATAAAAATGTTGAATTATTAGACACTCCGGGAATTTTGTGGCCAAAATTTGAGAATCAGACTGTTGGAATGAAACTTGCAATGGCAGGTTCTATAAGAGATGAGATTTTAAATATTGATGAGCTTGCAATAGAGCTTATAAAGTATCTTCATAAGGAATATGAGGGAATGCTTTCGGAGAGATTTCAGATAGAAGAGAGTGATGATGCACTTAATACCCTTGAGGAAATAGCTAAAGTAAGAGGATGCATATCTAAAGGGGCAGGCCTTGATTTGTCAAAGGCTTCAGCACTTATTATGGAAGAATTCAGAAACGGTAAAATAGGAAGAATTACATTGGAAAAACCAAATTAACAGCCGGGAGCGGCTGTCAGTTTGAAAATGGAGACAGACATGGAAAAAATGGATACTATATGTGGCATAAAATCACAGGCTGCATCTATAAATATATCAGAAATTCAGGAGTTTATAAATCTGTATAATGATGATGAAAGAATTGGCGTGCAGAAGATAATTGCCAGCGTATTAAAAAGAAAAGATAAATATGAAAAGGAACTTGAAAGACTTAAGGAAATGCACAGATATGAGAATGAGTACAGAAACTATAAGTATATTTGCGGCATAGATGAGGTCGGAAGAGGTCCTTTTGCAGGACCTGTGGTGGCAGGTGCGGTTATATTGCCTTCAGACTGCAATATCTTATACATTAATGATTCAAAAAAATTATCAGCAGCCAAGAGAGAGGAACTGTATGATGAAATAATGGAGAGAGCTATTGCTGTCGGACTCGGAGTCGTTTCACCGCAGGTTATAGATGAGATAAATATTTTACAGGCTACATATGAGGCAATGCGGATTGCCATTAAAAATCTGTCTGTAAAACCCGATATATTATTAAATGATGCCGTTAAAATTCCGAAAGTGGATATTCCACAGGTATCCATAATAAAGGGAGATGCCAAAAGTGTATCCATTGCAGCGGCAAGTATAGTGGCAAAGGTGACAAGAGACCGTATGATGGTTGAATATGATAAGATATATCCTGAATATAACTTTGCGGATAATAAAGGATATGGCTCGGAAAAGCACAGAGAGGCATTAAAGAAGTTTGGACCTACGCCTATACATAGAAATACATTTATCAAAAATTACGTGTAGGAGGGAACGCCTATGAACATCAATCTGGGTATGGGAGACAATACATTGCAGAATCCGTTATTAAATATGCAGACGGATAGTGCGTCAGGTAAAATGGATAGTCAGCAGATTGTCACGGGCAATACCACAGATATAAGAAATCTTATGCCCGGACAGATGTTTGAAGGAAATGTAGCGGATATAAATGAAACACTGGCTAAGATAATATTAGGTGATAATACAGTGTTAAATGCAACGTTGCAGGAGGACGTAAATATTAATATAGGGGATAATGTGACATTTGTTGTAAAAGATAATACGGGTGGCAAAATAGTGCTGAAACCGGTTATGGAAAGCGGGATAAATGACAAATTTATAGACAAAGTTCTTAATGCTACCGGTATATCGGTGAGTTCTTCTCATAAAGAGGTTGTGAATGAACTTATGAAACAGGGACAGCCTGTGGACAGGCAGACTATATTAGATGTTATCAGGGCAAATGTGAAATATCCTGATATGCCTGTATCAGACATTGTAACAATGAACAAATCCGGTATCTCATTTACGGATGAAAATGTTGAAATGTATTCTGCCTTTATAAAAAATGAGGGAAAAATATCTGAATATATTAAAAATGTAGTGGATGATATACCTGATATGATTTTAAACAGTTTTGAAAATGCAGGTAAAGAAGAGACTATAAATTTTGTTGAAAAACTTTTTAATATATTTACTGACAATGACAGTGAAATGGCAGATGTTATACCTGAAGTGGCAGATGGCACTACTAATGATGAGACATTCCATGTTCCTTCAGATAATTATGGGACAGCAACGGAGAATACAGACAATAAAACAGATACAAATGTAAATCTGAATATAGATGCGAATGCAAATATAAGCGAAAATGAGAGTATAACATTTAATAAACCGGATGAGCAGGTACAGATAAAAGAAAAAGAACAGCTTCCGGTAAAGGAAGAAACAGCTGCGGATACAGGTAAGACTGAGCAGGTAAAAGAATCTGTAAATGATAATCCGGTTAAAATGTCTGAAAAGAATGAATCTTTTGACGGATTAAAGGAAAATGCAACGGAAGAACTTAAAGAAACAGCGCAAAAACTTGCCGACGCAGCACAAAACGATACAGGTTATGAAAAATTCAGTGAATTGAAGGATAAATTATTTAATCTGATAAAGAGACTGCCGGATAAAGAGGCTGAAAAATTCATAAAAAGTGATGAATTTTTAAAAGTAGTAAAGGATACCGTAAAAGGCAGATTTTTCTTAAAACCGGACAGGATAGTTATGTCGGATGATTCAAAGAAATATATTAAAGATGTACTTGTAAAAATAAACAGGCAGATGGAAGAATTGTCTGATATTGTAAAAAACAGCGTATCCAAAAATGAAATCGATGAAAAAAATGCAAAGACAATATTAAATGATATCAAAAACACGGGCGGAAATATGAATTTCATGAATGAATTTAACAATCATGTGGCATCGTATATTCAGATTCCGGTAAAGTTTTCAAATGAGGAGACAGCGGGCGAACTTTATATTTATAACAAAAATAAAAAGGTGACAGCGGAGGACGGAATAACAGCTTTTCTTCATTTTGATTTAGAAAACTTAGGAGCAACGGATATCAGAATAAAATTAAAGGGAAAGGGCATAAAACTTTCCTTTGAACTCGATGATAAGATAAGTGCCGGACTTGTGGATGAACATTTCGTACAGCTTCAGGAGAAACTGGAGAAAAAGGGATATAACGTAAATTACACTGTAAGTGAAAAGAAACGTGAAAGCGAAAGTGTTCTAAAAGATATTTTAGATAATGGAGAATCAGGAAAAATAAAGAGGTATACGTTTGATATAAGAACATAAACCGGTTATGGAATGTGAGGTGTCTGTCAGATATGGAAAATAAGAAGAAAACGGCAGTAGCTTTAAAGTATGAATATGGTGATGAGGCTCCCAGAGTTGTTGCATCGGGAAAGGGAGTACTTGCTGAAAAAATTATCGGTAAGGCAGAGGATGCGGATGTTCCGGTATATAAGGATGAAAAACTGGCAAAATCACTGTCAGCTTTAGAGATAGGTGAGGCAATTCCACCGGAATTATACGAGGTTGTGGCAGAAATACTTGTATTTGTAGATGATATGGACAGACTGAGGAGTAAAATATTATAGGATATGGAGAATAAAAGGGCTACCGGCACGGCATATGAAAAAAAGGCAGCAGAGTATCTGAAGGAAAATGGATATGATATTATTGAGTGCAATTTCAGATGCCGTTATGGGGAGATAGATATAATAGCAAAAGATGAAAAAACACTGGTGTTTGCCGAAGTAAAATACAGAAGCAGTTTAAGGTATGGAATGCCATATGAGGCAGTGAACCGTGGCAAGCAGAGAAAGATAATGCTGACAGCAGAGTATTACAGGATGAAAAATAATGTTTCTGCTAATACAAACTGCAGATTTGATGTTATATCAATATTGGGAAATGAAATAGAACATATAAAGAATGCGTTCGGAGGATGGTCATGAGCTATATAGATGAAGTAATGAAAGAAGACGTACCGGTAATAACATATGATAAACTGACGGAGACGGGAATGGTTGAGCATGGATTTTCAACGAGAAAAGGCGGTGTCAGTGAAGGAGAATTTTCAACTATGAATCTTTCGCTTACACGGGGAGATAATAGAGATAAAGTACTCCGGAATTTTAAAATAATGGCAGACAGACTTAATATGCCATATGAAAATATGGTTTTATCTTCCCAGACACATACAACCAATATACGAGTAGTTACAAAAGCTGATAAGGGAAAAGGACTTGTTGTTCCGAAAGACTACGATGATATAGACGGACTTATGACCGATGAAAAGGGAATACCGTTAGTTACATTTTATGCAGACTGCGTACCGTTATTCTTTCTCGACAAAGAGAAGTGTGTTATAGCATTATCACATTCAGGCTGGAGGGGAACAGTACAGAAGATGGGACTTGTAACAGTGAGAAATATGATGGAGACATACGGATGCAGACCGGAAAATATAATCGCATGTATAGGACCGTCTATATGTATGGATTGTTATGAAGTAAGTGAGGATGTAATAATAGAGTTTGAAAAAAGTTTTGGCAGTGATGAGATGTTTTATAGAAAAGAAAACGGCAAGTACCAGCTTGATCTGTGGAAGGCAAATGAAATGGTACTGTCGGAAGCAGGAATTTTGAAAGAAAATATAGAAAACAGACGCATTTGTACATGCTGCAATAGTGATTATCTGTTCTCCCACAGAAAGACAAATGGAAGAAGAGGAAACCTTGCGGCATTTATGATGCTTAAGTAAAGGTTTGAGGTGAATATATGAAAGCCAAAGGACATGTAGTTAAAAGTGTCCGGGAAGGTTCTATTGCAGAAGAACTGGAGATAGAACCGGGAGATACACTTTTAAAAATTAATAATGAAGATATAGAGGATATATTTGATTATCAGTTTCTTGTTGAAGATGAATATATAGAAATACTTGTAAAGAAAGCTGATGGAGAAGAGTGGATATTAGAGGTAGAGAAGGATGCAGATGAAGACCTTGGAATAGAATTTGAGAATGGTCTGATGGATGATTACAGGTCGTGTCATAATAAATGTATATTCTGCTTTATAGACCAGATGCCTCCGGGAATGAGAGAAACATTATATTTTAAAGATGATGATTCGAGACTTTCATTTCTTCAGGGAAATTATGTTACTCTTACCAATATGGCACAAAAGGATATAGACCGTATTATCAGATACCATTTAGGACCGATAAATATATCTGTGCAGACAATGAATCCGGAGCTGAGGTGTAAAATGTTAAATAACAGATTTGCCGGAGATGCACTGAAAAATATAAAGACACTATATGAAGGTCAGATAGAGATGAATGGACAGGTTGTGCTGTGCAAAGGAATTAATGATGGTGCGGAGCTTGACAGGACGATACGTGAGCTTGCAGAATATATGCCGTATATGCAGAGTATGTCCGTGGTTCCGTCAGGACTTACAAAATACAGAGATGGTCTGTTTCCGCTTGAGCCTTTTGAAAAAGAGGACGCAGAGAAAGTAATTGATCAGATAGAAGAGTGGCAGAGGAAAATATATAAGGAACACGGTGTACATTTTGTGCAGGCAAGTGATGAGTGGTATATACTTGCGGAAAGGGACTTTCCGGAAGAAGAAAGATATGACGGTTATATACAGCTTGAAAACGGTGTTGGAATGATGAGACTTCTAAAAGAAGAATTTGAGGAAGCACTGGCAGCAGAAAAGGGCGACAGTAAAGTAAGAAATATGTCGCTTGCAACGGGTGTACTTGCATATCCCCTGATGTCACATTTGTGTGAGAGAATGAAGGAAAAGCTGATAAATACAAATATAAAGTGTTATTGTATAAAGAACAAATTCTTTGGTGAGAGCATAACGGTATCAGGCCTTATAACAGGGCAGGATCTGATAGCACAGCTTAAGGATAAAGAATTGGGAGAAACCCTGCTTCTGCCAAACAATATACTAAGAAGCGGTGAGGATGTGTTTTTGGATGATCTGACGCTCAGCGAAGTTGAAAACGCTTTACAAGTAAGGATAAATATTGTAGAATCAAGCGGGCAGGACTTTTTAAATTCTGTAAAGGGAATAGAAGAAAGACGTGTTAGAGATAATGGAAATTTTGTATATATAGATGCATTTGACAGGAATGGAAATGGAGGTAAAGTATGAGTAAACCTATAGTAGCTATAGTGGGAAGACCAAATGTAGGTAAGTCTACATTGTTTAACGCTATGGCGGGAGAAATGATTTCTATCGTAAAAGATACTCCGGGAGTTACCAGAGACAGAATATATGCTGATGTTACCTGGCTGGATTACACATTTACCATGATAGATACAGGTGGTATAGAGCCGGATACGAATGATATAATATTATCACAGATGAGAGAACAGGCTGAGATAGCCATGGCTACTGCAGATGTTATAGTATTTATGACAGACGTTAAGCAGGGACTTGTTGACGCTGATGCAAAAGTTGCTGATATGTTAAGAAGAAGCCGCAAACCGGTTATACTTGCCGTTAATAAAGTAGATAATTTTGAAAAGTATATGCCGGATGTATATGAGTTTTATAATCTTGGAATAGGTGATCCGGTACCTATATCCGCCGGTTCAAGACTTGGAATAGGTGATCTGCTTGAGAAGATAGTTGAGCATTTCAAGGATATTGAAGGAACGGACGAGGAGGATGACAGACCGAGAGTAGCCATAGTAGGTAAACCGAATGTAGGTAAATCTTCTATTATAAACAGACTTCTCGGTGAAAACAGATGTATAGTGTCTAATATTGCAGGAACGACAAGGGATGCAGTGGACACAGAGATAATACGAAACGGAAAAGAATATGTGTTTATAGATACGGCCGGTCTCAGGAGAAAAGCAAAAGTAAAGGAAGAGATAGAGCGTTACAGTATAATAAGAACAGTTACGGCTGTAGAAAGAGCAGATGTGGTTGTTATCGTTATTGATGCTACTGAGGGTGTTACAGAGCAGGATGCAAAGATTGCCGGTATAGCCCATGACAGAGGTAAAGGTATCCTTATTGCGGTGAACAAGTGGGATGCGATTGAAAAGAATGACAAGACAATATATGAGCATACTAACAGAATAAAAGAAGTTCTTTCGTTTATGCCATATGCAGAGATTATGTTTATATCTGCGGTTACGGGACAGCGTCTTAACAAGATGTTTGACTGGATAGACACGATTATTCAGAATCAGAATATGAGAGTCGCAACAGGTGTATTAAATGAGATTATGGCAGAAGCAGTTGCATTGCAGCAGCCGCCGTCTGATAAAGGAAAGCGACTTAAATTGTTCTATATGACACAGGTTGCAGTTAAGCCACCGACATTTGTAATATTTGTAAATTCAAAGGAACTCATGCATTTTTCATATACACGTTATATAGAAAATAAAGTAAGAGAGGCTTTTGGATTCAGAGGTACATCGCTCAAATTTATCATAAGAGAAAGAAAGGAAAAATAATATGGAACGCATATTGTGTATTGTGATAGGGTATGTATTTGGACTCTTTCAGACCGGATACATATATGGCAGATTAAATCATGTGGATATACGGGATTTTGGCAGCGGTAATGCAGGAACGACAAATACAATGCGTGTACTTGGGAAAAAGGCCGGGATAATAACATATTTCGGAGACAGTTTAAAAGCGGTTTTTGCCATTGTACTTATATATTTTATATTCAGAAATACTACAGACAATATGTTTATATTGAAAATGTATACAGGACTCGGTGTAATACTCGGACATAACTTTCCGTTTTACATGAAATTCAGAGGCGGTAAAGGTATTGCTGCCACATCAGGTGTAATATTAGGGCTTGGAGACTGGAGACTGGTATTACTTGCATTTTTTACATTTGTGATTGTGACGGTGGTATCTAAGTATGTTTCATTAGGTTCGCTTTGCATGGCAGCAGGATTCTTTGTGGAATTTGTGATTTTTGCAGTATTAAAAATGCTTCCTTTAAGTGGCAACAGTATCGTTGAGGGAATAGTGCTTGCATTTATAATATCAGCACTTGCATTTATCAAACATCATGCAAACATACAGAGATTACTTAACGGAACAGAGAGAAAGATAGGTCAGTCTAAAAATAAAAAAGGAGGAGAATAGGTATGGCAGATATAGCAATTTTAGGAGCAGGAGGCTGGGGACTCGGCATCGCAGTTTTGCTTAACAATAACGGACATAACGTGACTATGTGGTCAGCAGTGGAGAGAGAAGTAAACATGCTTAAGGAAGAGAGAGAAAATAAAATCAGTCTTCCGGGAATAAAAATATCTGAAAATATACATATTACGGCAGATATGAAAGAAGCTGTTGACAATAAAGACATGATAATTATGGCAGTTGCATCATCTTATGTCCGCCAGACGGCAGCTAAATTAAAGGAATTTGTAAAAAAAGGTCAGATTATTGTAAATGTAGCAAAAGGAATAGAAGAAAAAACATTGTATACACTCACGGATGTAATCAGTGAAGAGATACCGGATGCGGATGTGGCAGTATTATCAGGTCCGAGTCATGCTGAAGAAGTCGGAAGAGGTATTCCTACCACATGTGTTGCAGGAGCCGCAACGAGAGAGACGGCAGAGTATATACAGAATATTTTTATGAGTGACTGTTTCAGAGTATATATAAGTTCGGATGTTCTCGGAATAGAGCTTGGCGGTGCATTAAAAAATGTAATAGCATTGGCTGCGGGTATAGCGGACGGACTTGGTTACGGTGATAATACAAAAGCAGCACTTATAACAAGAGGAATCGGTGAAATCGGCAGACTTGGTGTTGCAATGGGTGCAAAGTTTGAGACATTTTGCGGACTCACCGGTATAGGAGACCTTATCGTTACATGTGCAAGCATGCACAGCAGAAACAGAAGAGCCGGAATCCTTATTGGAAAAGGTTATAAAATGGATGATGCAATGAAAGAAGTAAACATGGTTGTAGAGGGTGTTTATTCTGCTAAAGCAGCGTTGGAACTTGGCAAAAAGTATAATATACAGATGCCTATAATAGAGAAGGTAAATGAAATATTGTTTGACGGTCTTGATGCGGGTGAAGCAGTCAAAGATCTGATGATGAGAAGCAGAACGATAGAGAATTCGACAGTGTTGTGGAATTGATAATGTATTCGGGGGTGAACGAATGACAGTAGTGAGCAGGTATAACTCAAAACAGGTGTATATTCCTGATGAATTAATGAATAAACTTGATACAGTATATAAAGAGGCCTTGACGATAGTTGAGGCTCCTCTTGGTTATGGAAAAACTACAGCCATCAGGAATTTATTTGAAAATACAGATTATACATATGTCTGGCTTAACGTTGAATTAAAGGACCGCGGAAGGTTTTTTAATGATTTGTGTGTGGCATTTAAAAGCTTTGATGAGGAAATTTCTGACAGGTTAAAGGCATCGGGTTATCCGTGGGATGAGGATGTGTGTAACAGAAATATTTCAATTATAAGGGAAATGGACTTGAGTGAGCCGGTGTATCTTATTATTGACAATTATCAGAATGTTGCCGACGATATGCTGAGTACATTTTTTATGGCAATAACGGGGCTTCATAACTCGCAGATACATATAGTACTCATAACACAGGTTATCAATGATTGTGTATTAAGGGAAAAGGTGAATTCGCAGGATGTCAACTATATATCTAAGAGTGCATTTGAATTTACGGATGAAGAAATAATAATATATTACAGAAAATGTGGAATAAGATTGTCACATGAGGAGGCACAGTACCTTAGAAAATATACGGATGGTTGGATTAGTGCCATATATCTGCAGCTCCTTCATTATATAGAGAATAAAGCATTTGAGACAGACATAGGAGTTAATCAGCTTATAGGGGAAATGTTCTGGGACAGATTAAGTATTGCGGGACAGGATCTCCTGATTAAACTCGGTCTGTTTGAAAATTTCACACTCAGGCAGGCAGTCAGAATGGCGGGCGGTTCGATGAATGAAAATGAAGTGAAAAAGATTTTGTCTTCAAACCAGCTTATCACCTATGACAGATTACAGCGAAAATATTATATTCACGGACTCTTAAGATTTTTTCTGGAGAGTGAGATAGATAAATTAGAGCCTGTATTTAAAAAAGATATTTATTATCAGGCAGGAAAATGGTATGTCGGAAATGATGAATACTTTAATGCAATCAAAGTGTTTTACCGTATTCATGATTACAAAAGTATATATGAAATGCACTTTGGAATAGAGGACATAGAAGAATATATAACCGGAAGTCATAAAGAAATGTTCATAGATATCATAAGGAATACTCCGGATGATGTGGTTAAAAATAATATAGAAACATCTATGGTAATGGCGCTTGTTCTGTTTATGTATCATGAGAAGGATTTTTATATTGAAAAATGCAATCAGTTATACGACATTTTAGAAGAAATTGATTCTAAAGGTATGCTAAAAGGTGAAGTGCATTTATTACTCGCTTTAAGCAAATATAACAGACTGGGTGAAATGAAAAATCATTATGAGAAAGCATGCGGTTATATGAAGGCACCGTCATCATTTATGTCATCGGGAATGCTGTGGACTTTTAAGACACCTACAGTGTTGTCTAACATATACAGAAGTGGCAGTGGCGTCGGGGAACAGCTTAAAACCTTTGAGGATATGATTCCATATTATTACAGGCTTACCGGAGGTCTTGGGAAAGGTGCGGATGCAATGGCAAAGGCCGAGGTGCTGCTTAATCAAATGGATTTTGAAAGTGCGGAGATATTGTGTCATAAGGCACTATATATGGCTGAGACAAGAAACCAGTTTAATATATATGTTGCTGCCATGTTCTGTCTTGCCAGAATATCAGCGTACAATGGTGACAGCGAAAATATAAAGTATATTTTAAGGTCAGTTAATCATAAAATGGAAGAGGCAAAAGAGTATAAAAACGGTATAATTGTCGATATGACATATAGCTATATGTGTATTCTTACCGGAGATGAAAATGATATTACGGGATGGCTTAAAGATAATTCTAGTATTGAGAAGAAGTGTGTAGTTTACAATATTGGATTTGCAAATCTTATATACGGAAGATACCTTATTGAGACGGGACAATACATGAAACTTATCGGAATAAGCGGACAGATGCTTGGCGTGGCAGGAATATATGACAATGTGATGTATAAAATATATACATATATTTATATCGCTGCTGCAGACTATCAGCTTGGAAATACTGATAAGGCTCAGAAATTTATAGTTGAGGCACTCGCTCTTGCATGTGATGATAAAATATATCTGCCATTTGTGGAAAACTATACGTTTTTAAGACAGTTTATGCCTGTGGAAAATGAAAATTACCATGAATTTCTGGAAAAATTAGATGGCTATGATAAAATATACGGAGATAAAATAAATATTGTAAAGAAAAACACCCACGGTCTGACAAAGCGGGAAGAAGATATAGCGAAACTTGCGGCTGAAAGGTTTACAAACAGGGAGATTGCCCTGAAACTGCACATTTCAGAGAATACAGTTAAAAGTAATCTGAAGAATGTATTTAGCAAGATAGGTATAAAATCAAGGTCAGAACTTGCCAAATATTTCTAAAATTACCCACTTTTAGGGTGTAGTATATTTTTAAAATTAATATATAATGGAGAATGATAGTAGGTTTATATAACAAAAAGAAGGGAATGATGATTATGGCACGTATTAAAGATGTTGAACCAAAGTATGCAAACAGACTTTTAGTGGAATTAGATGGCGGAAGAATGTTTCTGATTAATATGACAGATAAAATTGAGACGATGAGATTTAATGATCTTAAAGATGAATTTTTATTTATGGGAGCAACGACAGACGGAGATTCCATATTATGGGATAACGGACGTATAAGTCTCAGCTTATCGGAAATATTCGAGATGACAAGAGTTAAGAGAGATACTAATACTGATTCTGATACAAAAGCAATATAAATAATAAAAATAAATGGTCTTTGTAAGTTTGAATTTCAGACTTACAAGACCATTTTTAATATGTTTTAGTTTGTAATGGTTGCATATCCGGTTGATATATAGGCTGTAGAACCGTCTTCAAGAATGATGGCAAACCACTGGTCGTCACTTTTTTCTTTTATGTATTTATATTCGGTTCCGGCTATGGCATTTCCTATTACAGGACTTGAGGTGTCAGGAACGTTTCGCATGTTGCAGGAACGGTCAATCTTTACTTTGTCAGAATTGAGGTCTGACACATAATCATTTGCAGAAGTGCCTGTCAGTATATATTCGGTGAATACATAGCCTGTGTGGCCGTCATATTTTACTTTGCTCCAGCTTCCTTCAGTAGATATTATCGTGCCATGTGAATTGGCGGGAATCTCACAGATTATTTTTCCTCCGGTTGATGCCTCACTTCTCAGGTATACTTTGGATGTTGTATTTAATACAACGAAGCTGTCTGATGGAAGTGTGGTGGTTTCTTCTGTTGAAGCTTCGGTCGTTGTTTCAGAGGCCGATTCGTCTGTAATATCAGTCTGATATTCTGTTTCATTATCCGTAGTAAATTCGGTTGTATTTTCTACAGTATCTGCAGTCCGGATTTCCGTGGATGGCTCAGCAGGAGTGACATTATTCGGGGAATCTGCGCCGGTGTCTGTCTGTGCTTCGGCAACAGAAGGTTTGCCGGAGTCTTTTGATACAGGTTTTGAAAATGAACCGGTAAGATTAAGTAAAAATACGATTGCTATAATAATTATATCAGCAGAAATCATGCATAAAATAAATTTAAAACTTTTTCTCATTATAAATCTCCAATCTTAATCTTTTTTGTTGTGTACTATTACAGGTTCGGATACTGCATCTATTCCGTCTGTAAAAGAAAATTCGCCATCATCAGAAAAATCACCGTCAAGGTAAGGATCAGGCATGGAGTATGGATCGGGAACAAGTGAAGCAGTGGATGATGATACCCTGCCGCCGGTACCTCCGTCGAGCCTTACAAAAAGTGAATACAGTTCAAGCAGTATAAATACTGATGAAATAAGAAGGGTTAAAAGTGCGGCATTGTAATATCCGAGCAGTATACAGACAGCACAGGCAGATATACCCACGGATAAAATGCACGCGTATATAATTTCATTTCTATAGGTTTTCATATGCATTCCTCCATAAAATTATTATGAACTCCGGAAAAGCTTTTAGTATTTAAGATAGCGTTAAAACGTTTATGTGTAATAGTGTCAAAATGGTGCTACGCACCAGCCGGAAACAAAATGTGGTATTGCAAGCTAGCTTGCAAATCCACATTATTGTACCGGCTAATCCCCGCAGGGAATTTTGACACTATTCTAAACTTTAAAGGATTTCTGAAATTCATTTTCTGATTTTACTATGTTAAATCATCCTGCTCATTATATCATAAATAAATTGTAAATATCTAAAATTTTTTTAAATTTCGATGAAAATCTTTGCCAGAAAGTAAAAAAAATGTTATATTATGAAAGAAAATAAAATGCCTGAAAGATGGAGGACGTAATGAAAAGCAGATTAAAAAAAATTATTTCCATGGTAATGGTTTTGAGTATGGCTGTAGTTCTTTCTGCATGCGGCGGTAAAAGCGACGTGAAAACAGTGATAGTACCTGCTGATGCTGAGAAAAATGTGTTTAACGGCAGATATACAAATTCAGCAGATAATTCCACATGGCAGTTCAATGCAAACGGAACATTACTTATTACGAATGAGAATGATTCTACTGGACAGTATGATATAGTGTATAAGGATAATTCAATGTATCTTACAAATGTTGATGGAGCATCCATTGAGTTTTATTATACCGAACACGAAGATGGAACTATAGATATTACCATTAATGGTGAGAATGCGGATACGGGAACATTGACTCCTATAGATGATAAGGACGAGTAAATGTTCGAGGCCGGTGAAAATTTAAAAAATTATTTGACAATAATAGCATGACATGCTATATTATAACAGTATGCCGCACAGTGGGGTATAAAGTTCCAGATAACATAACGGACACCGAAGCTGGCGAGTAATTGAAATAGGAGGTGCCATATGTACGCAATTATAGCAACAGGTGGTAAACAGTACAAAGTATCTGAAGGCGATGTTATCAAAGTTGAGAAGCTTGGTAAAGAAGCTGGAGAGACAGTGACATTTGACAATGTTCTTCTTGTTAATAACGGAGAAGTAGTTGTAGGTGATCCTACAGTTGCAAATGCTAGCGTTTCTGCTACAGTTGTTTCTGAAGGAAAAGGAAAGAAAGTCATTGTTTATAAGTATAAGAGAAAAACTGGCTATCATAAGAAGAATGGTCACAGACAGTCTTATACAGAAGTTAAGATTGAAAAAATCAACGCATAATCTTTTATGATTGATGTCACAGTTTATGTGGATTCCAATAAAAAGTATAAAGGATACAGATTGTGTGGACATGCAGGATATGATGAATACGGTTATGATATAATATGTGCAGCCGCATCGGTTATAGCACAGAATACAGCCAATTCCATAGAGAAGTTTACACAGGATAGATTTAAGACGATTCTTGATGAAGATGAGGGATTGTTGGAGATAAAATTTATTGGTGATATTGGCAGAGATACCATTTTGCTGATGAAATCTTTTGAACTTGGTATTGAATCCATAGTTGAAGATAATGAAGATTATATCAAGATGAGATATAAGGAGGTGTAAGTCATGTTAAAAATGAACCTTCAGTTATTCGCCCACAAAAAGGGAGTTGGTTCTACAAAAAACGGTAGAGATTCTGAGTCTAAGAGATTAGGAGCTAAGAGAGCAGACGGACAGTTTGTAAAAGCTGGAAATATTCTTTACAGACAGCGTGGAACTCATATTCATCCGGGTACAAATGTAGGTATCGGTGGAGATGACACATTATTTGCATTAACAGATGGTGTTGTCAGATTTGAAAGAAAAGGCAGAGACAAAAAACAGGTTTCTGTAGTTCCAGTAGCTGAATAATAATTTAAAAATTCAAGGCTTCAAACTCTTTGAGTTTGGAGCCTTTTATCATAATTGACGAATAATTATACCCTTTATAATTATATTAAACAGTATCAGAAAGAAGGGATTAAAAAATGTTTGCAGACAGAGCCAGAATATTTATAAAATCAGGTAAAGGCGGAGACGGACATGTCAGCTTCCGTAGAGAACTGTATGTACCTAACGGCGGACCGGACGGTGGAGACGGAGGCCGTGGAGGAGATATAATATTTGAAGTTGACGAGGGACTGAACACACTTACCGAATTCAGACATAATAGAAAATATGCTGCAGAACCGGGCGAAGAAGGAAATAAAAAGAACCAGCACGGAAAAGACGGACAGAGTCTTGTTATAAAAGTGCCGTTAGGAACTGTCATAAAGGACGATGAGACCGATAAAGTTATTGCGGATATGTCAGAGGCCGGAATGAGAAAAGTTATTCTTAAAGGCGGAAGAGGCGGAAAGGGAAACCAGCATTATGCAACGGCAACCATGCAGGCACCTAAATATGCACAGCCGGGTCAGAAGAGTATGGAACTCTGGGTGAGACTTGAGCTTAAAGTTATTGCCGATGTAGGTCTTGTGGGATACCCTAATGTAGGTAAATCAACATTATTGTCACGTGTAACAAATGCAAAGCCTAAGATAGCAAACTATCATTTTACGACACTTAATCCTAATCTGGGAGTTGTGGATCTTGATGGAAGCAAAGGCTTTGTCATTGCAGATATTCCCGGACTTATCGAGGGAGCTGCCGAGGGAGTAGGGCTCGGACATGAATTTTTAAGACATATAGAAAGAACAAAAGTTATAATTCATATGGTAGATGCAGCTTCAACAGAGGGAAGAGATCCTATTGAAGATATAAATAAAATAAATGCTGAACTTGCAGCATATAATCCGGAACTGTTAAAACGTCCGCAGGTTATTGCAGCTAATAAAATTGATGCGATATACGAAGGTTATGAAAGTCCTGTAGATGCCATAAAAGCAGAGTTTGAGCCAAAGGGAATTAAAGTATTTCCGATATCGGCCGTCAGCGGAAAAGGACTTAAGGAATTATTGTATGCAGTTAATTCTTTACTTGAAAATATGGATTCAGAACCTATAGTTTTTGAACAGGAATATTTTCCGGGTGAATACAATGATAATAAGGATGAGCCGTATTATGTTGAAAAACTTGAGGATGGCTTATATTCTATAGAAGGACCGAGGGTAGAAAGAATGCTCGGTTATACAAATCTTGAGTCAGAAAAGGGATTTATGTTCTTCCAGAAATTTATGAAAGAAAACGGAATACTGGAAGAATTAGAAGAACTTGGAATACAGGATGGCGATACAGTTAAAATATATGGCCATGAATTTGATTATTACAAGTAAAATCGGTAAATTTAAATGGAAGGAAGTTGTGAAATGACCAGTAAGCAAAGAGCATATCTCAAAAGTCTTGCAAGTACAATGGAACCTATATACCAGATTGGAAAGTCCGGAGTATCTCCTGAACTTACAAAAGGGATAGATGAGGCATTGGAGGCAAGAGAGCTTATTAAGATAAATGTATTAAAAAACTGTATGGATGATCCTAAGGCAATGGCTGTGGTTTTGGCAGAACGTACAAAATCCCAGGTTGTTCAGGTTATAGGAAAGAAGATTGTCTTATACAGACAGTCATCAAAAAATCCTGTTATAAAATTATAGAATATGAACAGGGTAGGGATACTGGGCGGTACATTTGATCCGGTGCATATGGGGCATCTTATTATAGCGGAAAATGCGTATGAGCAGTATGGGCTTGATGAGGTGTGGCTTATGCCAAGTGGAATGCCGCCACATAAATCAGGAAGAAATGTGACAGCATCGGATGACAGAATGAATATGGTGAGTATTGCCATAGCGGAAAATCCACATTTTAAACTTTCTGATTTTGAACTTAAAAGAACAGGATATATTTATACGGCAGATACACTAAGGCTTTTGAGTAATGAATATAAGGACACGAAATTTTTCTTTATAATAGGTGAGGATTCGCTTGACAATTTTGATACATGGAAAACTCCTGAGGAGATTGTGAAGTTCTGCACAATTCTGGTTGCATCAAGGAGTGAGAGCCACGAGCTGAAAGACAAGGTGGCGGATTTTCAAAAAAAATATAAATGTGAAGCCGGAATACTTGTAACTCCGTTTCTTGATATTTCCTCCAGTGATATCCGTGACAGAGTGTCTGCTGATAAAACCATCAGATATATGGTAATGCCTGAAGTGGAAAAGTACATTTACGATAATCATTTATATAAAAGCAATGAAATGTAACGCATAAGAAGGATGGATTTTTTGATGAATATAAGTGAAATAAAGGAAGAATTGAAAAATATTCTGACTGAGAAAAGGTATGATCATACGCTGGGTGTGGCATACACGGCAGCATGCCTTGCGATAGTGTATGGTGAAGATATGGAAAAAGTCGAACTTGCAGGGCTTCTCCATGATAATGCCAAATGCTTTTCAGATGACAAGCTTTTAAAAAAGTGTAAAAAGTATAATGTGAAGATTAGTGATGCAGAGATGCGCATGCCTTATCTGTTGCATGCAAAGCTCGGTGCTTATTATGCAGTTGAAAAATATGGTGCATCTGATGAAATTGCGGAGGCTGTATCGTATCATACAACAGGCAGACCGGATATGAGTATGTTAGAAAAAATAGTATATGTTGCAGATTATATAGAGCCCAACAGAAATAAGGCAAAAAGGCTTCCTGAAATCAGAAAGACTGCATTTGAAGATATAGACATGTGTGTGTATATGATAGCAAGTGACACTATGGAATACCTGGGAACAGATCCGGAGAATATGGATGAAATGACTGAGAAAACATATCTTTATTATAAGAAACTGATAGAGGCAAAGAAGGAGGCAAAATGAGATGGATTCAAGAAAAAAGGCAAAAATAATCGTAGAAGCACTCAGAGATAAGAAGGGAATAGATATCAGAGTGCTTGATATCAGAGATATATCTGTTATATCTGACTATTTTATTATTGCAAGTGGCAGCAATAAAAATCAGGTTCAGGCGATGACGGATAATGTTGAAGATGAACTTGCAAAAGAGAAGATATACAGTAATCATGTTGAAGGATATGGAAGTGGAAGCTGGATACTTCTTGACTATGATGATATTATTATACATTTGTTTAATGAAGATGACAGGGCGTTTTATGGTCTGGAAAAAATATGGAGCGATGGTCAGGTTGTTGATATGTAAAAAGATAACCGGAACTGTACGGGTAAGGGTACGGTTCCGGTTATTTTTACATTAAACGTAATAAGCCCATAACTTTTCCGAGTATCTGACAATCATCAACGATGATTGGTTCCATAGAGTCGTTTTCAGGCTGAAGACGTATATGGCCTTTTTCTTTATAAAATGTCTTCACGGTTGCAGAATCTTCAATAAGTGCAACAACTATATCACCATCACCGGCAGTGCTCTGTTGTTCTACGATGATAGTGTCACCATCAAAAATTCCGGCATTTATCATGCTGTTTCCTTTAACTTTAAGCATAAATACAGATTTGTTTGAAAGATATTCTGTAGGTATCGGGAAATATCCTTCTATATTTTCGGTAGCTAAAAGCGGCTGACCGGCTGCAACAGTGCCTATAATAGGGACGTTTGCCATCTCACGGCGTGTAAGATTAAAAGTATCATCTACTATTTCTATGGCACGGGGCTTTGTAGGATCTCTGTGTATGTAGCCTTTTTCCTCAAGAGAGGATAAGTGTGAATGTACAGATGATGTTGATTTTAGATTGACAGCAGCACATATTTCACGGACTGATGGTGGATATCCCTTATTTAAAATTTCGGATTTCATAAAGTTTAATATTTCTTCCTGTTTGGCAGTAAGTTTTCCGCTGGACATTATATCGCCTCCTAATTTAATTATAAATTATATTTAGTATAGTATAACATATGTTCGATAAAAACACAAACAAATGTTTGAAAAAGAACTTGACAAACATTTGTTCGGGATTTATAATTCAAACAGATGTTCGGGAGAACGATTAAATACAAATGTGGAGGTATAATATTATGAGAAAAAATATTCGTTATTATGTGGCTGTTGTTGCTATTATATTGATTGTGTCCATAGCTGTTGTTATGAGAACAGATGCAGGTGAGAAGAAGATACCTGATAATGTTTTTAAGTGTTATACAACTATTGAGATTAAGGAAGGTGATACACTCTGGAAACTTGCAGACAGGTATTCTGATTCTAAATATATAAGCAGGAGTGATTATGTTAAAGAGATAAAGAAGATAAACGGTTTAAGCGGAGATACGATACATTCGGGAAATTATATTACGGTTTCTTATTACGTAAGTAATAATCAGGACAGACAGGGAATATAATAAAAGAGTAGATAGCTGATATACATAAAATTGACTTGACGATAAATCTTATGTTATATAAAATATTAAGTGTAACAGGTAAATTACACGGTATATGCCGTTTTCTGGTGACATTTGATGAGAAAATGCCACTTTGGAATGGAGAATAATATGCAGATAGTTAAACATTTTGAAACAATTACAAAACATAGACATGAGGTCATTAAGAATTGTTTTAAAGCGGGTATTCCCATACAGGGACTTTTACATGACCTTTCAAAATACAGCCCTTCTGAATTTATTGTCGGGGCAATTTATTATCAGGGTGACAGAAGTCCGAATGAAGGGGAAAGAGAAGCATATGGCTATTCTAAAGCGTGGATGCATCATAAGGGCAGGAACAAGCATCATTTCGAATATTGGACAGATTACGATCCGAAAACAAGGAGAATGAGTGCTGTTAAGATGCCATACAGATATATAGTTGAAATGTTTTGCGACAGGGTTGCTGCAAGCAAGGTGTATTTGCAGGATGCTTATACGGACGATGCACCGTTAGCATATTTTGAAAGGGGTAAGAAAAACAGGCTTATACACCCGGAGACATCGGCAACGATAGAGAAGCTGTTAAAGATGCTTAGCGTAAAGGGAGAAGAATATACTTTTAAGTACATAAGACGGTCTTTAAAAAGGTTTTGACATACTATAGAAATGATGTATAATTAATAGGTATTTCATTTTGTTAATTTTAAGTTTATTATATTATTTTAGGAGGAACAGGAAATATGAGGGATATAAGACTTAAATTAAATTCTATGGAAAAAGTGAAGAAGTTTTTTGATAATATTGTGAGTATGAAAGGCAATTATGATATCGAACAGGGTAGAAGATACATAGATGCTAAATCGTTGTTGGGAATTTTTAGTCTGGATTTGGACAGACCAATGACACTTAAGATTCATGATGATGATCAATATTATCGCATAGCAAGCAAATTTAAAGATTTGGCAGCATAAAATAAAAAGCCTCTTAGTAAAGAGGCTTTTTATATATACGTGGCAGTATAGTTGCAGTTTGTGGCTGATTCTAATGTTAAGTGACAGATATTTATGAATGGTTATGAATGTAAGGAGGCTGTGAATGATAAACAGAATAGGTGATAACGGGTCTTATCTTAGAACAGAAGTTAAAAGGGACAATCATGAAAAAAGCGACAGTACATTTACACTTGAATATAAAGATAAAAAAAAGGAAGAAGATGGTGTAAAACTTGAATTATCTACGCAGTCATCAGATAAGGTCAATGGTAAATCTGATGATGTCAGTTTAAAGAAAGATAAATTTGTCACACAGGATGAGGTGGTTCAAAAATATACATTATATCAAAGTTTCAGGGAAAAGTGGCAGGAGCTTAAAGATAAGTCTCAGGAATGGATTGAAAGATTCAATCTTATATGGCTCAGAATATGGAACGGAAAGGAAGCAGTGGAGCAGGAGAAATTAAAGCTTAACGGGAAATCTGCATCCGATTCCGCAGACAGACATAAGAGTATAACTGATATGAATATGCAGGAAGTGTCTGAATATTTATCTGAGGGAGGACGCAGAAAACCGGCCAGAAATTCTGATATGCTTACCACTTATAATCAGTTTGGAAGGATTGTTGAAGTTGATCCGTCTGAACAGAATAAGATTTTTCACGGAAATAAACCATGGAAAGAACTGTAGAAATACATTAAGAAATTAAATAAAAATCAGAATGGAGAAAGGTATGAAGAAAAAACTATTTTTTACTGTGTTTATTATTATGCTCATTGCAGGTCTTGCTGCATGTGGCAAAAACGAAACAAAAAACACAGTATTTAGCAAAGACGATCTGAGTGGTAAAAAGATTGGTGTTCAGTTAGGTACTACCGGTGATACTTACTGCTCTGATATGGAAAAAGATAAAGATGGAACAAAGGTTGAACGTTATAACAAAGGTTCTGATGCAATTCAGTCATTGAAAAACGGAACGATAGATGCAGTAGTAATTGATGAACAACCGGCTAAGGCATTTGTTGAAGCGAACAGTGATCTGATGATTCTTGATGAAGAGTTCACGGTTGAAGATTATGCCATATGTATATCCAAGGATAACAAGGAATTAACAGAAAAAATAAATGCAGCTATAGACGAATTGAATTCAGAAGGTGTAATTGATAAGATAAAAAAGAATTATATCGGTGACGATACAGGAAAGTATCCGTATGAGACACCGGAAGAAACAACTTATGATAATGGCACGCTTATAATGGCTACAAACGCTTTTTTCAAGCCATATGAGTATTATGAAAATGGACAGGTAGTCGGAATAGATGCCGATCTCGGACAGGCAATAGCCGATAAGCTTGGAATGAAATTTGAAATTAAGGATATGGAGTTTGATTCCATAATTACAGCAGTACAGTCAGGAAAAGCAAATATAGGTATATCAGGAATGACGGTTACAGAGGACAGGTTAAAGAATATAGATTTCTCTACACCATATACTACTTCCAAACAGGTGATAGTAGTTCGTGATAATAATGCCATAAAAGGAAATACCAATCTAGCAGATAAGTTTAAAAATGATTTTATAAAGGATAATCGTTATCAGTATATATTAAAAGGACTGGCAAATTCTATAATTATTGTTTTCTTTGCAGCGATTATAGGTCTGGTTCTTGGATTCTTTTCAGCAGTAGTACGTTCATGGCATGATAAGAATGGTGGCCTTAATATACTTAATGCAATCGTAAGAGTATATATAACTGTTATAAGAGGTACACCTGCCATGATTCAGCTTCTTATAATATATTATATTGTATTTGCAAGCGTGGATGTGAGCAAAATGGTAGTGGCCATAGTTGCATTTGGTATAAATTCCGGTGCATATGTTTCGGAAATCTTCCGTTCAGGAATAATGGCTATAGATAATGGACAGTTTGAAGCCTCTAGAAGTTTAGGAATGGATTTCTTCCAGACTATGATATTTGTTGTATTGCCACAGGTGTTCAAAAATGTATTACCGACACTGGCGAACGAATTTATAGTTCTTTTAAAAGAGACATCCATATGTGGATATATCGGTTTGAACGATGTGACAAGAGGAGGAGATATAATTCGTAGTATAACTTATGATGCATATCTGCCGTTAATTCTTGTAGCACTGATATATTTGACAATAGTTCTTGTATTGACACATTTAGTTAATAAATTGGAAAGGAGACTTCGCAAAAATGAAAGATAATAATAGAGAAACCATACTACATGTTGAAAATCTCAAAAAGGCATATAATGATAATGTTATATTGGAGAATGTCTCTACAGAGATAAAACGTGGTGATGTTGTTGCGATAGTAGGTCCATCGGGATGTGGCAAGTCTACTTTCTTAAGAATGTTAAATTTACTTGAAATGCCAACTGCCGGAGAAATACTGTTTGAGGGAACAAATATAATGGATAAAAATGAGAACATAAATCATCTCAGACAAAAGATAGGAATGGTTTTCCAACATTTTAATCTGTTTCCGAATATGACTGTTAAGAAAAATATTATGCTTGCACCGATAAAAACAAAGCTAATGAGTAAGCAGGAAGCATCTGATAAGGCAGACGAACTTTTAAAACGTGTCGGTCTTGAGGATAAAGCGGATGAATATCCGGATATGCTTTCAGGAGGACAGAAGCAGAGAATAGCGATAGCAAGGGCGATGGCTATGAATCCTGATGTCATGTTGTTTGATGAGCCTACCTCGGCACTTGATCCGGAGATGGTAGGAGAGGTTTTAAACATTATGAAGGAGTTAGCAGAAACAGGAATGACTATGTTGGTTGTTACTCATGAGATGGGATTTGCCAGGGAAGTGTCAAACAGATGTATGTTCTTTTATGATAAAGGAATACAGGTTGATTGTCCGCCTGAAGAATTTTTTGAAAATTCAAAAAATGACAGATTAAACGATTTCCTGTCAAGTGTTTTATAGAATGACAGTTAAGTTTTGGAGAAATGTTAAGAATGTTACGCATAAATAAAGGTAAGCAGGATACAATATCACAATTAGAAAATGGTAAAATACTTCCGTTAATAATAAGACTTTCTATACCGGCAGTTATAGCACAGCTTATTACATTCTTGTATAATATTGTTGATAGGATGTATGTTGCAAAGATTGAAAATTCAGGAATGGATGCACTTGCAGCGTTGGGGATTGTTCTTCCGATTACGTTAATTATTCAGGCTTTTGCCAATTTGGTCGGCCTCGGCGGTTCGCCGAGGGCCGGCATAAAGCTGGGAGAAGGCGATAAGGAGGAAGCTGACAGCATTTTCAACGTTGCTTTTTTGATGCTTGCGGTGTTCGGATTACTTATAGGCACTGTCACTTTTGCATTTTCGAAGCAGATTGTTGTTGGATTCGGCTGCCCGTCAAGTGCAGTGGGATTTGCAGTCTCATATCTGAAGATATATTCGTGTGGCACAATTTTTTTAATGTTGGCGCAGGGACTGAATCCGTTTATTTTAACACAGGGATATTAAATGATTGCAATGGGCTCCGTATTACTCGGTGCCGTTTTGAATATTGTGCTTGATCCTATATTTATATTTACAATGGGAATGGGTGTTAAGGGTTCTAGTCTTGCGACGGTTATTTCGCAGTTGTGCTCATGCATATGTGTATGCATGTTTTTCTTTACAAAAAAAAGTCTTTTTCATTTTAAAATTGGTGGAATGAATGTTTCTTTTCAAAGAATAGCAAGTATTGTATCACTTGGGTTTACACCGTTTGTTATGACTATTACAGAATGTGCCATACAGGTAGTATTCAATATAAATTTAAACCGGGCAACAGGAGGAAATAAAGATTATACGGCTGCTTTAATGGTAATGTTAAGTGCATTGCAGTTGATTTCACTTCCGCTTAATGGTATTGGTAACGGAGTGCAGCCGTTTGTCAGCTACAATTATGGAAAAGGTGATGAACAGCGGTTAAAAAAGGGTGTAAAATATGTAACCATAATTGTATTTGTGTTCTGCCTTTCAATATGGTCATTTTCCATTACAATGCCACAGTTGTATGCCTATCTTTTTTCAGCAAGTGAAACAGTTACGGCTATTGTAAAGAACTATTGTCCTATGTTTCTGATGGGCTCAATAATGTTTTTTGTACAGATGACACTTCAAAATGTAAATGTTGCACTTGGACAGGCAAAGTCAGCTTTAATTCTTGCGGTAATCCGTAAAGTCATTATATTAATTCCGTTGTGCTTTGTGTTGACAAATATTATGGGATTTAAGGGAGTATGTCTATCAGAAGGAATTGCAGATCTGGTTGCCGGAATTATAACTACGATTGTGATTTTTACATCATTTCCAAGAATCTTCAGGAAACGTGCAGAAGAGGTTGCATCTGCAAATATAGATGATTAGTTTAATGCAGGAGAGAAGGCAAAAAAATGACACTTCAACAGTTAAAATACATTATAACGGTAGCAGATACCGGAACAATTACTGAGGCGGCAAACAGGCTATACATATCGCAGCCGAGTCTCACGAATGCTATACATGAATTGGAAAAGGAAATGAATATTGTTATCTTTAACAGAACCAATAAAGGTATCAGTCTTTCAAAAGAGGGAGAGATATTTTTAGGGTATGCAAGGCAGGTACTGGAGCAGGCTGCAATTCTTGAAGATAAATACAAATCCGGAAATGGTGGAAAAAAGCAGTTTTGCGTATCTACGCAGCATTACTCGTTTGCGGTCAATGCATTTGTGGATCTGATAAAGGAATACGGACAGGATGAATATGATTTTAGTCTGAGGGAAACTCAGACTTATGAAATTATAGAAGATGTGGCACGAATGAGAAGTGAGATAGGAATTTTATTTTTAAATGATTTTAATGAGAAAGTATTGATGAAAATTTTAAAATCACATGATTTAGAATTTAATCAGTTGTTTGTGGCAAAGCCTCATGTATTTATCAGCAGAAAGCATCCTCTTGCAGAAAAAAATGTTATTACAAATGAGGAACTGGAGTTGTATCCATATCTTTCATTTGAACAGGGGGAACATAATTCGTTTTATTTTTCAGAAGAAATATTTTCTTCTTCTGAACGTAAAAAGAATATAAGGGTGAGAGACAGGGCAACTTTATTTAATCTGTTGATTGGATTAAATGGTTACACCGTATGCAGTGGGGTGATTGATAAAAAATTAAATGGAAAAGATATTATTGCAGTGCCGCTAGAAGATGAAAGTGATATGAGAATCGGATACATAACGCACAAAAAAGGAATGTTAAGCAGGCTGGGCAGTACATACCTTGAGGCATTAAAAAAATATCTTGAATGAAGACAGGCTGCTCATAGTTTTAAACTATGGGCAACCTTTTATTTTATGTATTTTGCAATAATGACATTTCAATTTACAATAAGGATAACAAATATACCTATTATGAGTTGGAGGATTATTATTATGCAGACATCAGTTATTGGATTTCCAAGGATTGGAACATTAAGAGAATTAAAATTTGCTTCTGAAAAATATTTCAGAAAAGAAATTGAAGCGGCAGAATTATTGAAGATAGCTGCAGATTTACGAAAAACACATTGGAATACACAGAAAAGTGCAGGAATAGATTATATCTCAAGTAATGATTTCTCGTTTTATGACATGGTACTTGACACGGCAGTGACGTTAGGGATAGTTCCAAAACGTTATAAAGAATTGAATTTGTCAGAGTTTGATACATATTTTGCAATGGCGCGTGGATATCAGGGAGATTGTGGGGATGTAAAAGCACTTGCAATGAAGAAATGGTTTAACACCAATTATCATTACATTGTTCCGGAAGTGGAAGACGATACAGTTATAAAGCTTTCGGCAGATAAACTTTTGAATGAATATGAAGAGGCAAAAGCGGTCGGAATAGAAACCAAACCGGTTGTGATTGGTGCTTATACTATGCTTAAATTAATCAGATACACAGGAAGCAAAAAAGCAGAAGATTATGTGGATGCGGTAGCAGATGCATATAAGGAACTGCTGAAAAAATGCGATGAAAAGAATATTGAATGGATACAATTTGATGAACCTTCATTAGTTCAGGATATGAAAAAAGAGGACTTTGAGTTGTTTGGTAAGATATATGATGCAGTTTTGCCATGCAAGGGAAACTGTAAAATATTATTACAGACATATTTTGGAGATGTAAGGGATATTTACGGGGATTTAATCAAACAGCCATTTGATGGAATAGGGCTTGATTTTATAGAGGGAAAGGAAACACTGAATCTGATAGAAAAATACGGATTTCCTGAAGATAAGTTATTATTTGCAGGTTTAGTTAATGGTAAAAATATCTGGAAGAATCATTATGAGAGAACATTGAACAGATTAGACGAACTTAAAAATCGAAAAATCAATGTGGTGTTATCTACATCATGTTCATTACTTCATGTGCCTTATACATTAAAGCATGAGGTAAAACTTTCAAAAGAATATCTGGCTTATTTTGCTTTTGCAGAAGAAAAATTAACTGAGCTTAAAGAAATAAGTGAACTTGCAGATAAGGATAATTATGCATCTGAAGTTTCATATACCAATAATAAGCAGCTTTTTGACAAAAAAAGAGATTGTGATAATGAGGAAGTAAAACAGAGACTTTTAAATGTAACAGAGAAAGATTATATAAGGCTGCCAGAGCGTAGTGAACGTCAGAAATTGCAGAAAAAAGTATTGAATATACCGGAGTTTCCTACAACTACAATTGGTTCATTCCCTCAGACAAAGGATGTAAAGGCTAATCGTTCTGCATTTAGAAAGGGAGAAATTTCTAAGAGCGAATATGTTGATTTTAATAAGAAAAAGATTGAAGAATGTATTAAATGGCAGAAAGAAATAGGATTAGATGTACTCGTACATGGAGAGTATGAGAGAAATGATATGGTTGAATATTTTGGTGAGGCACTAGGAGGATTTTTGTTCACCGAAAAGGCATGGGTTCAGTCGTATGGAACACGATGTGTAAAACCACCTGTTATCTGGGGTGATGTATACCGTAAAAATCCTATTACAGTTGAATGGTCAGTTTTTGCACAGTCATTGACTGAAAAGATTGTAAAGGGAATGCTTACAGGTCCTGTTACGATATTAAACTGGTCATTTCCAAGAGAAGATATATCTATAAAAGAGTCAATATCCCAGATTGCGTTGGCAATAAGAGATGAAGTAAATGATTTAGAGGCAAATGGAATAAAAATGATACAGATTGATGAGGCGGCTCTCAGAGAAAAGCTTCCGCTTAGAAAATCTGACTGGTATACAGAATATCTGGATTTTGCAATCCCGGCATTCCGTCTGACACACAGTGGGGTAAAACCGGAAACACAGATTCATACACATATGTGTTATAGCGAATTTACAGATATTATTCCTGCAATAGATGATATGGATGCAGACGTGATTACATTCGAGGCATCACGTTCGGATCTTCAGATATTGGATGCGTTAAGGGAAAATAATTTTGAAACAGAAGTCGGACCGGGTGTATATGATATTCATTCGCCAAGAGTTCCGTCAGTAGAGGAGATTGTAAGTGCGCTTAAGGTGATGCTTACCAAAATTGATAAGGAAAAATTATGGGTAAATCCTGATTGTGGACTTAAGACAAGAGGAGTACCTGAAACGGACGCAAGTCTTCGCAATATGGTAAAGGCTGCAGAAGAGATAAGAAAATAAAGAGATGAGAACAGAAAATATGGCATATCGGATATTGATTTATCGATATGCCATATTTTTTAATATTTTAAATCAAGTCATTATGTGATATAACCATTTGGGTTATTACTTTTTCATTGCTTTTATTAATAAGAGCAATGCAGAAATTTCATCTTCCGTGAGTCCGGACAAATCAATTTCTCTTTTATTTTCTAATCCTAGTAGATAATCTGTTGTTACATTAAAAATTTTTGAGATATGGATGAGTACATCGTATGAAGGTAAACGAAGACCGGTTTCGTAAGCACTTATGACAGATTTGGTTAATCCTAATTTTTGAGCTAATTGTGCTTGCGTTAGATTTTCTTTTAAGCGTAGTGATTTTAGGATGTTTCCAAAGTCAACCATGTGTGTACCTCCTTTTTTGTTATAATACTACAATATATGTTTTTAATAGGTTGATTATGTATTTGATTAGTTGACGCAATGCAGTTAATGATATATAATTATGGATTATAAGATGTTTTTATAAAAAGGGAGGATGGTTTGTTATGTTAGTTTTGTTTAGGAATATTGTTTAGTGCTTAATTTAAAAGACAGGTTGGAATTTGCTAAAGAGAGAGGAGAGAGTTTATATGAAAAAAACAAAAAAAATAATATGGACAATTTGTATAGCAATTATTATGTCAATGGTATCAACTGGAATCGTGTCTAGTTTACTAGGTAATACTGTATATGCTGCAACAAGGACAAGGTTTAATAAAACAAAAGTTACATTAAATGTGGGTAAATCCACACAAATATCAGTTAAAGGTAGTAGTAAGAAGGTTACATGGAAATCTTCAAATAAGAAAACTGCTACAGTAACAAGTAAAGGAATTGTTACTGCAAAGAAAGAAGGAAAAGCAACTATTACAGCAATAGTGTCTGGAAGAAAATATACATGTAGTGTGACGGTAACAGATCCGAAAAAATCTATAAGAGTTAATTTAAATAAATTAAAGAATTATATTTCAAAATATGGCAGTGTTAATAGTGAAAATAATAAATTTATTGTTACTACTAAATATTATAACGGAGATACATATAATTATGGAATTATATATGAAAAAAACAAACATCGTCTTAGATTTGTGTATACATCTGATAGAGAAGAAACTAAATCATCTGTTATTATGTATGTACGAACAGATGTAACTAATAATGTATCACCAGAGTATTTGTTGGCATTTAAGAACTATACTATATACTGTGATGCAAAGGTAACATTTTCCGCATCAAAATATAATGGCAATAATGTAACATTTAAAATAAAAAATATAAGAGGGCTTAGTTATGCTGATGCACAGGAGTTTGCAAATGTTGAATTACAATTAGCCTTATCCGGATGGAATCTTTTATTATCGAGAACAAATCTTAATTTAAGGGATTTAGGTTTTAAATCATATTATTAAGGTGAATCTATATTGGTTTTCTATAAATATGATTGATGATGAAAATCGTACGAGTTGCTTGTATAAGAATAGGTATATTGTGGAGAAATACTTGATATACCGATTCTTTTTATATATTAAAAATATGAATTGTTTTATTTAAATATCTTTGTAAAGACGAATACAGTAATATATATAAAATTAACAAACGAGGAGGAAAATGTATTATGAGTATAATTTGTCCAAAATGTAAAAGTGAGATACCCGATGAAAGTTTATTTTGCATGAAGTGTGGTCATAGTTTTTCGAAAGATTTAAATGAATCTTCGAAAAAGCAGAACAATACTTCAAAGAAAAAGAATAAGATCAGACGTTTTATTGCCGGTGGTTGCGTATTAATGTTGGGAGTCTTAATTGGAGTGATAATAATATTTTTTAATATGAATCCTGTAGATAAATATGCATATTTATTTCAAAAGGGTGAGAATGACAAAGCAATAGAGATTTATAATGATGAAATAAAAGATGATAAAGAATTATCCAGTGAATTGACAGATAAACAAAATACAGAAATTGATTCAATTTATGATAAGTTTAAAGCAAATAAGTTATCTTATGATGATGCAAAAGAAAAAATACAGAAATATTTAGAATATACACCTTCAAAAACGCATGCTAATAATATTAAGCAAAAAATTGAAAATTTGAATTCTTCAAGAGATGCATATAACATTGCAGAAGAAAATGAAAAAAATAATGATATTGAGACGGCGTTGAAGAATTACAGAGCTGTTATTAAGGAAGATACTAATTACGAAAATGCACAAAATAAAATTACCGAATTATTAGAGATGTATAAAACACAGTGTTTGAGTGAAGCAGATGGTTTTATTCAAAACAGACAATATGATGAAGCTATTAAAATTATTAATAAAGTTATATCCTATACTGGAAAATCTGAAGAATTGGAAAATATAAGGCAACAGTATAATGATATGAAATCTGAGCAGTATGCAAAGGTTGAAGTAGTTGGTAAAACGGTAACGCCACAAGATGCTTATAATTCAATTTATTATTATTATGTAAACAATGTTTTTGATATTACAAATAATAGTGATAAACCAATAAAAGGAATAGAGGGTGAATTAACGGTAAATGATCTTTTTGATAAGAAAATACTGCTAATAAAATGTGATTTTACAGGGCAAATTATTCAACCGGGTGAAACATACAGAAAAACAGGGCTATCTTATAAGTGTAATGAATTTGAAAGTAATGATATGAAGTATTATAATACTGATTTTTCAGACTTGAAATTTAAATATAAAATTAATCAGATTGTATACGAAGATGGGACAACTATTACACCGGAAGAATAATATTTAATATTTGTAGAAAGAAGGAAAATAGATGGTGAAGAATAAGAAAATAAGAGTAATTATATGTTTCTGCCTGCTTTTGTTAGTTGGTATTTTTATCGTTTTAGGTGTTGATTTAAAAATAAAACATGATAAGGAAAAAATAAAGAAAATTAATAGACAAAGGAAACAAAAGATTGAAAAAGTATTAAACAATATTGATGATATATATTGTGATTATGATTTTGATGAAATAGAAAAATTATATAATGATTTAGATGATTTGAAATATGATACTTCAAAAATGAGAAAGATATTTGAGTATGATAAAAGCGTATATAATACAGTATTTAATTATAATACAACATTAAAAAAGGTTGATGAAGAGGTATATTCTACCGGTTCCTTGAGACAATTGTTAAATACATTATCTACATCTACAAAGGAGTTTGAAGCATTGGATATTAATGAGGAATCGATGCTGGGTACATGTATTTCAGATGTTAGAAATAATCTTATGTATTCTATGTTCAATAATGAATTTGTATTGAGTGATGATCTTAATGTGGATGAAGCTTTTACGTCTTACGGATATAGAAATATTGTTAAGTTCTATACGGAAAATATTCTTGAGGTTGAAATTCCGACGTGGAAAATATCGGAAGGACGGGTTGAGAATGAAACTGAAACTAGAAATAATTATGATAATAGGATAGGAAATAGAAATAAACCATTGAAGGTAGGAGAACAGATTACTATAGAGTTTATGAATTATCAATTATATAGTCAGATGAATATAACACTTAAATTAGATTCAGTAGTTGATAACATTGCCACTTTTTCGATTACGTTGAATAAGTCAGTTAATGAAGCACCATTGAAAATTTTATCGGAAGATGACTATGGTTGGGATGACCATTTTTCACTATTATTTGGAAAAACCAATAATCCTAAAGAATATCAAATGAAAAGTTTTGGGACAGATGATGTTGTATGGATAATGGATACAGTATCAATTGGAATGGGAGAAACTAAACAGATTAGTTATGATGTTAATTCAATTGATTATATGGTATTAGTAACTGAATTAAGTGATATTGATAATCCGAATCTAGAAGATTATGATAAGTATACCAAAGGATCAAAATCGGGAACATATGATTATTATACATTTTTTGATGTATCAGGAAATAATTAAAAGATATGTATGGTTATATGTGATAATATGAATTTGGTGAATACAGAAAGGCAATCAGACGTGATGGTGATGAAAGAATTTATCCTTAAACATCTGATTTGTCTGAGTTACCGAAATATAGGCAGTACGAAAAGTATATGACATATAAATAGTATAATAATGGATGGAAATTTAATGTTTTCGTATGCTATATAAATGAATATACTATAATTTTAAAATGTATGTTTTGTGTTGAAAAGTGTCAATTTTTGGTATATAATAGGGTATTATATATTAATAATTGGGAGGTGTCTTATGAAGTATATGATTAATTCTGGTATATACTCAGTAAATTTTGAAGGAACGAATAATGCGGAATTTAAAGGGGTACATCCAGCCTTGATTTTAAGAAGTGTTAAGAATTATGATATGTATTACGTTATTCCGCTAACTTCATATACGAAAGAACGTTGGAAAAATTACAGAAAATCCTTATGCTGTAGAATTATATCAATAGGATCAATTGCGAGAATTGATAAAATGTTGATTTTACATAAAGACAAAATATCTAAAAGGTGGTTCGAAGAAGAGCATTTATTAGTTCCGACTTTAAATGAAATTAAAACTGTATATAATCGTGTATTGGAATATATTTCACTGTCAATGAACAAAAGCATCGATGAATATAGTAAATTTTATAGTAATTATGAAACTTTGTATTGTGATTTTACATCATTTATAACAAATCCAACCTCTGATATGTTAAATTTATTTTCAATTAATATAAGAGATGACATTATATACATAACATATTCGCTGACTAGAGTAACAAATTTATCATTTGAGGATATAAGAAGAATTGTGTGGTCTATAATAGGAAGAGAAAATGTTAATGTAACATATGACAAAATAAAGAATATATTGATAATACAAATAGATAAAAACAATAAAAAGTTGTTGACTTTAACAGAATGGTATGATACTATGAATTTAACAGAAGAGCACAAATAAATTAAATAAGTTTGGTAAGTCTAGCTGTTATTTTTTATGACAATTGTAGAAGGGTGTTTGTAATGAAGTAAATCCAGCTACGGAATATGTGAATTATAAAAAGAAGGTTGTTTTTTCAATCTTCTTTTTTCTTTTTATAATTATAAATCTAAAAAACTCCCAAACCCTTCTTGCCAAAGGTTTGGGAGTTTTTATTAAAAAATGCGGATGGCGGGACTTGAACCCGCACGATGTCACCACCGGCAGATTTTGAGTCTGCTGCGTCTGCCATTCCGCCACATCCGCATGCCTATATAATATATCATCGCAACAATTATTTGTCAAGAAATAAATTAAAAAGTTCCTAAAAGCCTTTAAAAAATGCACATAATGTTGTATAGTTATAATATTGAATTGGAGGAAGAATTATGTCTGCATGTAGAAAATTTCAACAGATGTTAAATGACTTTATAACAGTGGGTATAAATGATGAAGATATAGACTTTTTTGTCAGACATGCTAAGAACTGTAAGGACTGTTATGAGGAATTAGAGATAAATTATATGGTTAATGTCGGACTTGACAGAATAGAGAGAGATTCCGGTGCGTCATTTGACCTTAAGGGACAGTTGGAAAAGCGGCTTAAGCAGCTTGAGGAGAGGTCGGACAGGCTGTATAAATTCAATGTTTATAAAAAGATAGTCTGCATAATGGCAGACATATGTGCTGTTGCTGCAATAGTACTTTTTTTGATATGATTATTATAATAGATGTAGAGCGTCTGCGGAATGGAGAGAATTATGAGTAAAAAGCTTGTATTGATAGATGGACACAGTATTTTAAACAGGACATTTTATGGTATACCGGAACTGACGAATTCGGAAGGACTTCATACAAATGCCGTATATGGATTTTTAAATATAATGTTTAAGGTTCTTGAAGAAGAAAGTGCAGATTACTGTATTGTTGCATTTGATGTTAAGCAGCCTACTTTCAGACACGAAATGTATGCTGAGTATAAAGGAACGAGAAAGCCGATGCCTGAGGAATTGAGAGAACAGGTACCTGTTATGAAGGATGTTTTAAAAAGCATGGGAATCACAGTGGTTGAAATGCCGGGGTATGAGGCAGATGATGTTATTGGTACACTTTCAAAAATGGGTGAAGCGGCAGGAATGGAAGTTGCGGTAATATCAGGAGACCGTGATTTATTGCAGCTTGCGACGGATCATGTTCAGATTCGTATACCAAAGACGAAAAAGGGCGGAACAGAAGTTGAGAATTATTATGCGGCAGATGTTAAGGAAAAATATGGTGTCACACCGGTTGAGTTTATCGATGTGAAGGCTCTTATGGGAGATACCGCTGATAATATTCCTGGAGTTCCGGGAGTGGGCGAAAAGACTGCCACAAAGCTTATAACTGAATATGGCTCGGTAGAGAATGTATACGCTAATATGGACAGTATAAAGAAGAGCAAGATGAAGACATCTCTTGAGGAAAATAAGGATTTGGCAGATTTAAGTAAAACACTTGCAACGATTAATACCAATACACCTTTGGATGTAGATATTTCATCGGCAGGGGTTGACAATATATATAATGAAGCGTCTTTTGAAATGCTTAAGAAACTTGAACTCAAGACTATTTTGAACAGATTTGACACAGTTGATTATTCTAGTGACATTGAGAATGAATTTGTTGAAATTGACAGTGAGGATGAAGCGGCAGACAGGCTTGGAAACATAGATAAAAATTCATGTGCCGGGGTATATGTGATGTGTAATAAAAAGCATATAGCCGTGTCTGTTAAAGAAAGCGAAGGAAATACATGGTGCTTTATAGGAGACATAAGCAGCAGGGAACGTATAGCGGAATGCATTGCAAATGTATATAAAAATGTAGCAGAGATTAGTACTATCGGTTTAAAGAGACAGCTTAAAATTATAAAAGCGGATGACAGGGAGAAGATAAGTGATGTGGCTATACAGGCATATTTGTTAAATCCTCTTAAGGATGAGTATAAATATGCTGATATAGCAAGAGATTATCTGGGTAAAACCGTACCATCAGAGGATGAGATACTCGGTAAAGTAAAGTTTGATGATGCATTTGATACGGATAGGGAAAAGGCAGTGAAAATATTGTGCTACAATGCATGGGTGGCATATGAGGCTAAAGATATTTTGAAAGCCGGACTTGAAGATGAAAAAATGACTGATGTTTACAACAATATTGAACTTCCACTTGTATTTTCGCTTAACAGAATGGAAAATGAAGGTGTTAAGGTTGAAAAGCAGGAGCTTATAAATTATGGTAATGAGCTTCAGAAAAAAATTGACAGTATTGAGCATAAAATATATGACACTGTAGGAGAAGAGTTTAACATAAATTCTCCAAAACAGCTTGGAGAGATACTTTTTGGCAAGATGGGTATAAAAGGTGGAAAAAAGACAAAGACCGGATATTCTACGGCAGCATCGGTTCTTGAAAAACTGTCACCTGAATACCCAGTAGTTGCTGATATATTGGAATACAGACAGCTTACGAAACTTAACTCAACATATGCGCAGGGACTGCAGGCGTATATTGGAGAGGATGGAAGAATCCACGGTACATTTAATCAGACGATTACTGCTACAGGAAGAATAAGCAGTACAGAGCCTAACCTTCAGAATATTCCAATCAGAATGGAAATCGGTAAGGCTATAAGAAAAGTATTTGTTCCGAAAGAAGGATGTGTATTTCTTGATGCTGACTATTCACAGATAGAGTTAAGAATTCTGGCACATATGTCCGGGGATGAGAATCTTATAGAGGCATACAACGAGGAAAAAGATATTCACCGTGCGACTGCGGCCAAAGTATTCGGAGTTTCGATTGATGATGTCACTGACGAGCAGAGAAGCAATGCCAAAGCAGTAAATTTCGGCATTGTATATGGAATAAGTTCATTTGGACTGAGTCAGGATTTAAGTATAAGCAGAAAAGAGGCGCAGCAGTATATTAAGGATTATTTTGAGAGCTATCCGGGAATAAAGAGCTGTATAGACGGTTTTGTGGAATTTGCAAAGAAAAACGGCTATTCAGTTACAATGTTCGGCCGAAGAAGACCGGTGCCTGAATTAAAATCATCCAATTTTATGCAGAGGTCATTCGGAGAAAGAATAGCCATGAATTCACCTATTCAGGGAACTGCTGCCGATATTATAAAAATAGCCATGATAAATGTGGATAGAAAACTTAAAGAAAATAATCTGAAAACACGTATAGTATTGCAGGTTCATGATGAACTTTTACTTGAAGTTCCTGAAGATGAGACAGAGGTGGTAAAAAAAATTCTTCATGATGAGATGATGAATGCGGCACAATTACGGGTACCGCTTGAAGTAAGCGTGGGAATCGGGCATAACTGGCTTGAGGCACATTAAAAAAGAAAGAGGATTAGTATGATAATCGGTATTACCGGAGGAATAGGCTCCGGAAAATCAACAATATTAAATTATTTAAAAGATAAATACGGATATGAGATTATAGAGACAGACAGGCTTGGACATGAGATTATGGAACCGGGAACAAAAGCATACGACGAGATAGTAAGAACTTTTGGTGACGGTATAATTGATGGTGATAGAAAAATAGACAGAAAAAAGCTTGGAAATATTGTTTTTGGAAATGAAGAAAAGCTTAAAATTCTTAATAAAATTACCCATGAAGCTGTAATAGATGAGATAAAAAATATCATCGACAGAAAAAAGAAAGAGGAGGGTAAGGAGAATTTTATTGTCGAGACTGCCCTTATGTACGAATCCGGATGTGATAGGATGTGCGATAAGGTGTGGTATGTATATGTAAATCGTGACGCAAGAGTAAAAAGACTGATGGAATCAAGGGATTTGTCGGAAGAAAAGATTGAAAATATTATGGCAAGGCAGCTTGATGAGGATGAATTTATGAAAAGAGCAGATGCGTGCATAGATAACAGTGGAGATATTGATAAAACCCATGAACAGCTTGAAAAATTACTGGTGATTTAGACGCTTTTATGATAGTATATATTCAGATATTTACAATATTATGACATCCGGAGGCGGAATGAAAATGACAGAAAATAAGAATGCAGACCGAATGGTCTTTGGACTTGATATAGGAACAAGAAGTATAGTCGGCTCAGTAGGCTATATGGAAAAAAATAAATTTAATGTTGTGGCGCATTACGTTAAGGAACATGAGACTAGAGACATGCTTGACGGACAGATACATGATATAGGACATGTATCAGATTCAATATCCAGGGTGAAGGAAAACTTAGAGGAGCAGCTTGGATTTCAGTTGAAAGATGTATGTATAGCGGCAGCGGGACGTGTTCTTAAAACGGTTACGGTCCATACAGAGTATGAATTTCCGGAAGAGACTACAATAACCGGTGAACATGTGTACTCACTTGAACTTATGGGTGTTGAGGATGCATATGAAAAAGTTAATGCAGGGCAGCAGGATATAAGATTTTATTCTGTAGGATACACCGTTGTTAAATATTATATAAATGATTATGTCATAGCTAATCCTGAAGGTCATAAGACAAGAAAAATAGCTGCGGATATATTGGCAACATTTTTGCCGGATGATGTTGTTGACGGACTGTATTCAGCAGTTGAAGGTGCAGGACTGAATGTGGCAAATCTTACATTGGAGCCTATTGCTGCCATCAATATTGCCATACCTGTTGAGTACAGACTTCTGAATATAGCACTTGTGGATGTGGGCGCCGGAACTTCGGATATATCCATAACAAAGGATGGAAGCGTTGTCGCATATGGAATGATTCCAAAAGCAGGTGATGAATTTACTGAGGCAATCGTAAGCCAGTATCTTGTGGATTTTAACACGGCGGAGAAGATAAAGCGTGCATCCATAATGAACAGACAGATTACATTTAAGGATATCATGGGCCTTAAGAAAAAGGTAACGCCAAAGGAAGTAAGAGAAGTATATAAAAGATGTGTTGAAGACATTGCAAGAGAAGTATCTGACAAGATTGTTGAGTTAAATGGTGGCAAGAGTGTAAGTGCTGTGTTTGTAGTCGGCGGTGGAGGTAAAGTATACGGATTTACTGAGGCAATTGCAGGAAATCTTAAGCTTCCGCAGGAGAGGGTTGCCCTTCGTGGAGAGGAAGTTTTAGGCGGCGTTGAATTCAAACAGGAAGGAATAAAGAAGGATCCGTTACTTGTTACTCCGATTGGAATATGTATGAATTTCTACAACCAGAATAACAATTTCATTATAATTAATATGAATGGTGAGAGGATAAAGCTGTATGACAATGACAGACTTACAGTTGTAGATGCTGCAATGCAGATAGGATTTCCTAATCAGTCACTGTTTGCAAAGAGAGGAAAGGAACTTAACTTTACACTTAACGGAGAACATCGGATGATAAGAGGTGAACTTGGTGAACCTGCCTCAATAACTGTTAATGATAAAGAAGCAAGTATAAATACACCTATTAAAAAGAATGACAGGGTCAAGATTAAGGATTCGACGGAGGGAAAGGCTGCTGAGTGTTATATTGATCAGTTGTCAGAGTATAAAAGTGTATTAAGATTAAATGTCAATGATAATGTTGTTGAGTGTCCCAAAATTGCCGAGGTTAATGGTCAGATAAGAACCGGAGACTATAAGATAAATGATGGTGATGAGATAAAGATTCTTGATTATTATACAGTTGAATGGCTCATGAAATTCATGGATATTGAAATGTCCGATAAGCAGATTTACGTTAATAATGTACAGGCAGATAGTGATGAAAAAATATTTGAAAACTTCACTATAAAAATATTGAAAAAGGAGTATGAATATTCAGATGTAACAGATGATGAGATTCAGATAGATGATATAGAAATGAATGATGAACCGGAGAGACAGGATACCGATGAAACAACTGGAACGGAAGAAGTTCAGGATGTTGAGATACAGCAGATTTCTGAAAGTCCTAAGGATACAGGTGCAGTAGATATTAATATTATGGTTAATGGAAAATCTGTTACCCTTAGAGGAAAAAATCAATATATTTACGTTGATATATTGGATTTTTATGAATTTGATACCCATGTTGCCGGAGGAAAGAATCTTGTAACAAAAGTAAATGATGTCAGATGTGAATTTGTTACTCCTATAAAAGATGGAGATATTGTGGAAATTTACTGGGAGGACTAGTCAATGAATGAAATGCAGGATTTGTTTGAAATAGAGAAAAAATTTTCAGGTTATGAGAAAAATATAGCCATATCAATATTTGCTTATTACTTTTTTATATTTGCATTTGGAAGATACAGGAGTCTGCAGGAATTTTTCTTTGCAGTATTAACTATTGCAGTATTGATGATTGATTATTATATAGGAAAGAAAAAGTACTGGAACAGAAGATACATAATAAGAATCTGCAAACAGATTGTGCTGTTTACGGCATCTGTTGCCATGGTGTACAATATCGGCATATATTTATCAGTGACGATTATGACTCTGGTGTATGTCGCAGTGGTGGTGCAATATTTCTTTATTTTTGATATATTGGAGAACTATTACCGTATATCAGCTGTAATTGAAATTACATTGCCGCTTACACTGGTAACATTTACATATTATATGATGGCAAGCAAATCGAATTTTGAAGTGTTTCTTGTGCTTACATTCATAATCACATGGGTAATTATAATCACTTCCGATTTGAAAGTAATATCTGAAATTACAAACAAGCTGCTTAATGAGATGTTCAGAAGAGAGCGAATAGCCATAAACTCCCATAAGGAATATGAAAATCTTAAGCTGTATCAGGCGAAGCTTGTACATGCAAATGAACAGTTAAGTATACAGAAGTTTCAGATGGAGCAGCTTAATAAAAAAATAAATAATCGTAACAGACAGATGGATTTACAGTATAAGATACTTAAACATATAACGGGAGCATTAGATATTGAAAAACTTATAGAATTTATAGTAAGTGAGATTATAGACAATATAAAAGTTGATTTATGCATTATATGTGTGAGCAAACATGATGAAAATGAAGAAAACAGCTTTCACAATATAAAATATTCGACGGCAGCCAATCTGCATGATGATACTATAGATAAGTTCTCAGAATATATTCAGTCTGAAAAATACGAGGATTTTGCCGGAAAATGTATAGTTGATAACAATATTGAACCGGGAGAATATCCGTTTCTTACAGGCTCAAGAATAAATTCAATACTTATTTATCCTATAAATATCTCGGAGAATATAAAAGGTGTTATAGCGGTCGGTGACTGCATTGCAAGATATTTTACAGATACAAATAAGGATTTTTACAAAGGCATAGTTGAGCAGATAATACTCGCAGTAAACAATGCATCAATGTACAGGATGATGCAGGAAATGGCAACAAAGGATCCGCTTACAAGTATATTTAACAGACGACATTTTAATGCCATATTCCCTAAATATGTTGAGGAAGTGTCTAAAAACAATCAGCCGCTTACATTGATTTTGTTTGACATAGACAAATTCAAAAATGTAAATGACCAGTATGGACATCTTTTCGGCGATGAAGTAATTAAGCTGTGTGGAATGATTGGAGGAAAGACTGCCGAGGAGAATGGTGGTGTTGCCGTAAGATATGGAGGAGAAGAGTTTGTTCTTGTATTTCCTGATAAAAATGTAGATAAAGTTTATGGTATTGTCGAGAAAATGCATAAGGAGATAAAAGAGTATGAGTTTACATTTGAGGGTAAACCTGTATTTATAAATGTAAGTATAGGAATTGCTTCATATCCGGAGACGTGTACAGACCTTGGAGAACTGCTTAACAGAGCTGACCTTGCCATGTATCATTCAAAGAATACAGGTCGTGGACGTATAACCATAGACAGTCCGAAAAGCAGGGGCGAGGAATAAAATATCCGGCAGGACATATATTATTGATAACTGATTAATGCAGGAAAAAATATGAAGAGAAGCAGAAAGTGGTTTGTTTTTATATTTGTTATAATAAATATGTGGATGGCATTTGGTGTGCTGATGCTTACCTGCAATCTGAACCGGGGAAATAACCGGTTTAAAGATGAGTACAATCTGTTAAAGGATATTAAGTATTTTCCGGTTGCAAAATCAACGGATAAAGATTCTAAATATGTATATTATACAAATTCATGGGGAGATAAAAGACTGTACGGAGGGGAGCGTACACATGAGGGAATAGATATTATGGCGGAGGATAATATACGGGGGAAGTATCCGGTTGTAAGCATGACGGACGGAGTTGTAGAGAATATCGGGTGGCTTGAACTTGGAGGCTACAGAATCGGCATAAGGAGCAGACATGGAGGGTACTTTTATTATGCACATTTATATTCTTATGCTGATGGAATATCTGAGGGTGATAAAGTGAAAGCCGGAAAGATACTTGGATATATGGGAGATACCGGATATGGAAAAGAAGAAGGGACTTATGGAATGTTTGATGTGCATCTGCATGTGGGAATATATATAAATGACGATGATGGAAATGAAAAAAGTATAAATCCATATCCATATTTAAAATTCGCTGAAAACAAGCTGATAAAATGTCATTATTAATTAAAGATGCAAAATAGCAACTGGTGTATCGGAGAGAGCAAATGATCAGATTAGATAAATTTCTGACAGACATGGGATGTGGAACCAGAAGCATTATAAAAAATCTGGTTCGTAAGGGTAAAGTGTCTGTAAACGGTGAGATTATAAAAAAGCCTGAAATAAAAATAAATGAAGATGAGGATGTTGTATTATTAGACGGAGAAGAGATAAAATATAACAGATATGAATATTTCATGCTCAACAAACCGGATGGGTATGTATCGGCAACTACAGACAGAAATGAGAAAACAGTATTAGATTTACTGAAAGCCGAAGACAGGAGAAAAGATCTGTTTCCGGTAGGGAGACTTGATAAAGATACGGAAGGTCTGCTTGTGATTTCTAATGATGGTGAGATGGCACATAAAATTCTTTCGCCAAAAAATCATATAGCGAAGACCTATTATGTAAAAGTAAATGGAAGAATAGAAAATGAACATATAGAGATTTTTGAAAAAGGAATTGATATTGGTGAAAAAAATATAACAAAGCCGGGAATACTTAAAATAATAAAAAGCGGTGACATATCGGAGGCCGAACTTACAATATATGAGGGAAAATTTCATCAGGTAAAGAGGATGTTTGAGGCAGTCGGTATGAAAGTTGTATATCTGAAAAGGATAAAAATGGGGACCCTCGGACTTGATGAAACATTGAAACCGGGCGAATATAGAAGATTAACATTAGAAGAGACAGAGCAGTTGAAAGGATAAATCGATGATTAAAGATTTTTTGCCAGTCAGTCGTAAGGATATGGATAAAAGAGGATGGGACTATGTTGATTTTACATATGTTATTGGTGATGCATATGTTGACCATCCATCATTTGGACATGCCATAATAAGCAGGGTACTCGAAGCAAACGGCTACAGAGTAGGGATTATAAGCCAGCCGGATTGGAAAGACAAGGAAAGTATAAATGTTTTTGGAAGACCACGGCTAGGATTTCTCGTTATGGCAGGTAATATGGATTCCATGGTAAATCATTATACTGTATCGAAAAAAAGAAGGACAACTGATGCGTTTACTCCGGGTGGAGTGATGGGAAAGAGACCGGATTATGCAACGGTTGTGTACTGTAATCTTATAAGGCAGACTTATAAGGATGTGCCGATAATAATCGGAGGAATAGAAGCAAGTCTCAGAAGAATGGGGCATTATGATTACTGGTCTGACAAGGTGAAGAATTCGATATTGGTTGATTCGGGAGCTGATTTACTTTTATACGGAATGGGAGAAAAGTCTGTTGTAGAAGTTGCGGATGCATTAAATTCAGGTATAGATGTTAAAGACATAACATTTATTGACGGAACTGTTTATAAGACCAAAAGTCCGGATGCGGTATATGATTATATAATGCTGCCGGATATAAATGAAATAAAAAGTGATAAATTAAAATATGCGGAAAGTTTTTATATACAGTATTGCAATACGGACCCGTTTGTTGCAAAACCTTTAGTTGAGAAATATAAGGATACATTGTATATAGTTCAGAATACACCGTCAAAACCATTAACGCAGATGGAGATGGATGATATTTATTCATATGATTATATGAGAAATTATCATCCGGATTATGAAAAGGATGGCGGGGTACCTGCCATAAAAGAGGTGAAATACAGTCTTGTAAGCAACAGAGGATGTTTTGGAGGCTGTAGTTTTTGTGCACTGACATTTCATCAGGGCAGAATTATACAGACAAGGAGTCATGAGTCAATTATAAATGAGGCGAAGCAGATAATAAATGAGCCGGATTTTAAGGGATATATTCATGATGTAGGCGGACCGACAGCAAATTTCAGACATACGTCATGTGAGAAACAGCTTAGTAAGGGTGTGTGTCCGAATAAACAGTGCCTTTTTCCGACACCTTGTAAAAATCTTACGGTTGACCACAAAGATTATCTTACCCTGCTTAGAAAATTAAGAAAGCTTCCGGGTGTAAAAAAAGTGTTTATACGTTCGGGAATAAGATTTGATTATCTGATGTGCGATAAGGATGACACATTTATGAAAGAAATGGTAGAACATCATATAAGCGGACAGCTTAAGGTGGCACCTGAGCATATATCTGATAATGTACTTGAAAAGATGGGAAAGCCAAAAAGAGAGGTATACGAAAAATTTATTAAAAAGTATAATGACATAAATAAAAAAATGGGAAAAAATCAGTTTGTTGTTCCTTATCTTATGTCATCCCATCCGGGTTCAACGCTTGAAAATGCAGTGGAGCTTGCGGAATATTTAAGGGAATGGGGATATATGCCGGAACAGGTTCAGGATTTTTATCCGACACCGTCTACCATATCAACATGCATGTATTATACAGGTGTTGATCCCCGCACCATGAAAAAGGTATATGTTACAAGAAATCCGCATGAAAAGGCAATGCAGAGGGCATTGATACAGTACCGGAATCCTAAAAATTATGATCTTGTAAAGGAAGCACTTATAAAGACGGGTAGAACTGACCTTATAGGATTTGACAGTAAATGCCTTATAAAACCGAGAAAAATGGGGAATGAAAATCATCAGACAGGCGGAAAATCTAAGGGCAAAATAAGAAATAATCATCACAATAATAAAAACAAAAGAAGGTGAATGAATTGAAAAAGGTAGCTGTTATTACAGGAGCATCATCAGGAATGGGAAGAGAATTTGCATCCATTATAGACAGGTCAATGAAAAATATTGATGAGATATGGCTGATTGCGAGAAGGCGAGACAGACTTGAGGAACTGCAGGGTGAATTAAACACTGCATGCATCATAATCGATGAGGACGTGAATACAAATGAGTTTGAAAATAAATATAAAAAGATACTTTCACAGGAAAACCCGGGAGTGAAAATGCTTATAAACTGTGCAGGATATGGGTTAGTAGGAACAGCCGGTACCCATGGCGTTGAGGTTGAGACAGGTGTTGTTGAAACAAACTGTGTGGCGCTGACTAAAGTTACTCTTCTCACACTTCCGTATATGGCAAAAAACGGAAGAATTATAAATCTGGCATCATCGGCAGCATTTTTCCCTCAGCCGGGGTTTGCGATATACGCTGCATCCAAATCATATGTATTAAGTTTTTCAAGAGCTTTAAACAGTGAATTAAGAAACAAAAACATATATGTGACGGCGGTGTGTCCGGGACCGGTGAATACAGAGTTTTTCAATATAGCAGAAAATGGTGTTGAGAGGGCATGGTATAAGGATTTATTTATGAGCCGTGCTAAAGATGTTGTGAGACAGGCATTGAAGGATTCGGTACAGAAAAAAGAAGTTTCGGTATATGGAACATCCATGAAACTTCTCATGTTTGCATCAAAAGTTGTGCCTCACAGCGTCGCACTTGGAGTTATGAAAGTGCTGAATGGAAAGGAAAGAAAATGAGAAAAGAAAAAGGACAGTACGGTTATATTCAGTACAAGAAAATATATCAGTTATTAATGACACTGGGATGTCTTATTCTGGTTATGGGAATATTGTTTGTCGGACTTATGTATTATAAAACCATAAGCAATATTATGACGGTAATAGCTGTTGTCATAGTTATACCTGCTGCAAAGTTTGGCGTGGGTTATATAGTACTTATTCCGTATAAATCCGCAGATGAGTCATTGTATAAAGAGGTCCGGTCTGATAAATATACACTCATGTCAGATTTGGTGATTACTTCGGAGCAGAAGATTATGGGTGTGACATTTGCCGCAATTAAAGCTAAAAGGGTATATTGTTTTATTTCACATAAAAAGACAGATGTGGTCGGCACTGAAAAATATTTAAAGGAAATATTAAATTCAGAATTTCAGGGAGTGGCAGTTAAAGCATTTTCAGATTATGAAAAATTTAAAAATGCGGTGTCAGGACTTGAAGAATTAGAAAGTGATGCAAAGGATAAGAGAATTGGAGAATTGCTTTGTATATATTCTATGTAGAAAAGCGTTGAAACGGAGACAGGAATGAGAGAATTAAATATTGGAACAAATGAGGCGGGGCAGCGCTTTGATAAATATTTATCCAAATATTTAAAGGATGCACCGAAAAGCTTCATATATAAAATGCTCAGAAAGAAAAACATTACAAGAAACGGAAAAAAAGCAGACGGCAGTGAAAAACTTTCAGAAGGTGATATAATTAAAATGTTTATGTCTGATGAGACTATAGATAAATTCATGGGCGTAAATGAAAATGTATTATTAAAAACGCAGGTAAACCTCGATGTAGTGTATGAAGACAGTAACATTATAATAGTAAATAAGCCGGTCGGAATGTTATCGCAGAAAGCTGAAAAAAATGATGTTTCACTTAATGAATACATAATAGAATATCTTTATGGTAAAAAGAAGGTTACAGATGAAAGTCTTAGAACATTCAGACCGTCAGTGTGTAACAGACTCGACAGAAATACCAGCGGGCTTGTTATTGCAGGATGTTCATTAACAGGAACACAGACGCTTTCAAAAATGCTTAAGGACAGAACCATTGATAAGTATTATTACTGCATAGTTGACGGAGTCATGACAGACAAAAAGAAAGTATCAGGATATTTAAAAAAGGATGAGAAGACTAATAAGGTAACCGTTACTGCCGAAAAAAAGGAAGGTTCATCATATATAGAAACATATTATGAGCCGGTGAAGAATAATGGTAAATTAACTCTGTTAAGAATCAAGCTTATAACGGGAAAGCCGCATCAGATTCGTGCCCATCTTGCATGGACAGGTCATCCGATAGCAGGTGATTACAAATATGGAAATAAAAAGTTAAATCAATATGTCAAAAACGGATACGGATGTAACTCACAGCTATTACATGCAGGAGAAGTTACATTTCCGGTACTTTCAGGAGAAATGAAAAATCTTTCTGGAATGTGTATAAAGGCAGACGTTCCGGAGACATTTAAAAATGTGATAAAGGGTGAATTTGAATAATGGCGACATGGAACAGCAGAGGCCTTAGAGGCTCAACACTGGAGGATCTGATAAATTTTACAAATGAAACATACAGGGATAAGGGAATCGCACTTATACAAAAGATACCGACACCCATAAAACCGATAAGCATAGACAAGTCAACAAGGCATATAACACTTGCATATTTTGAACAGAAAAGTTCTGTTGATTATATAGGCGTAGTTCAGGGAATACCGGTATGCTTTGATGCGAAGGAATGCAATAAGGACACGTTTGCATTGCAGAATATACATGAACACCAGTACAGGTTTATGGAAGAATATGAAAAACAGAATGCCATATCGTTTATCCTGCTTTTCTTTACGGAGAGAAATGAAATGTATTATGTTCCTTTCAGAGATATAAAAATATTTTATGAAAGAGGTTTAAACGGCGGTAGAAAAAGTATACGGTATGAGGAAATAGATAAGACATATAAGATAGGTTCCACGCCGGGAGCACCGGTTCATTATCTTGAGCAGCTTCAAATGGACCTGACATTTAGAGATTGACTAAAAAGTTATTATAAAGTATAATATACAATCAGTTTAAAGATATATTAATGTGGTAGCACTTTAATGCGATAAAGTAAAATTAACTGCCTCTATAAGAAAAGAAAGGAAGAGGGATAAGAAATAATGGAAAATAAGTTATTACATACACCTGTAGGTGTAAGAGACATATACAATTTAGAATGTGCAAAGAAGATATACATACAGGAGCGCATACACAAGATATTTTTAAGTTACGGTTACAGGGATATACAGACACCTACATTTGAATTTTTTGATATTTTCAGTAAAGAACGCGGAAGTGTTGCTTCAAAGAATATGTATAAATTTTTCGACAGAGAGGGAAATACACTCGTTTTAAGACCGGATATGACACCTCCGGCTGCGAGGGCAGCATCAAAGTATTTTGCTGATGAGGATATGCCGATAAGATTATGTTATCAGGCAAATTCATATATAAATAATTCTGAATATCAGGGAAAATTAAAAGAATTTACACAGCTTGGAGGAGAGCTTATAGGTGATAATACATCGGATGCCGATGCAGAAGTTGTAGCCATGGTTATTGATTCAATGCTGGAGTCCGGATTAAAGGAATTTCAGGTTGAAGTCGGCCAGGTGGATTTCTTCAAGGGACTTGTTGAAGAAAACGGTATCGATGAGGATGCTGAGGACAATTTAAGAACACTTATAGAGAATAAAAATTACTTTGGAATGGAAGAAATAATTTCAGGCATAGACATTCCTGATGAGAAGAAGGAAGTATTCATGAAGTTTTCAGAGCTGTATGGAAGTGTGGAAATGCTTGAGACAGCTAAGAAACTTACAAATAACAAAAAATCATTAAAGGCACTTGAGAGACTTGAAAAATTATATAACATCCTTAAAGCCTACGGATATGATAAATATATTTCATTTGACCTTGGAATGCTTAGCCAGTATCATTATTATACAGGTATAATATTTAAAGCATATACATATGGAACCGGTGATGCCATAGTTACCGGAGGAAGATATGATTCACTTTTAAAACAGTTTGGCAAAAATGCGGCAGCAGTGGGATTTGCAATTAACGCAGACCAGCTTATGGTTGCACTTAACAGACAGAAGATAGATATTCCTGTGGATTATAATAACAAGCTTGTATTATATAGAAGCGAATTACATAAAGAGGCACTTACACTTGCATCAGACATGAGGGGTGATGGCAAAAACGTTATCCTCATGAGAAAGAGAAGCAGTGTGACAGAGGACGGCTACATAGAATATGCAAAGAGAATGGGAGTGGATGAGGTTTATTTTATGCAGACCCAGAAAAAGACAAAGATTGTAAATGTAGCAGATAATACAGTAAGAGAATTGTAATGATGTAGAATTATAGAAAGGCGTGGATTGTAAAAATGAGATATTTAACATTTGCACTGGCCAAAGGAAGGCTTGCAAAAAAATCACTTGAAACATTTGAAAAATTCGGAATAACCTGCGAAGAAATGAAGGATGAAAAAACGAGAAAGCTTATTTTTGTAAATGAAGAGCTTAAGCTTAAATTCTTTCTTGCAAAGGCAGGAGATGTCCCGACTTATGTAGAGTATGGTGCTGCGGATATCGGAATCGTTGGTAAGGACACTATACTTGAAGAGGGACGAAAGCTTTTTGAAGTTGCAGATCTCGGATTTGGAAAATGCAGAATGTGCGTGTGCGGACCGGAGTCGGCAAAGGAACTTTTGAAACATCATGAGATGATAAGAGTTGCCAGCAAATATCCTAACATTGCAAAGGATTATTTCTATAATAAGAAACATCAGACTGTAGAGATAATAAAACTTAACGGTTCAGTTGAACTGGCACCTATAGTAGGCCTTTCAGAGGTAATAGTAGATATAGTTGAAACTGGTTCCACGCTAAAGGAAAATGGCCTTCAGGTTCTTGAGGAAATCTGTCCGTTATCAGCCAGAATGGTTGTAAATCAGGTGAGCATGAAGATGGAGAGCGAAAGAATAAGAAAACTTATCCGTGACCTCAAAGATACACTTAATGAATAGAATGGAGGAAAGACGATGAAGATAACAAAATTAAATGAATCTACAAAGAAAAACATTTTAAATGATCTGCTTAAGAGAAGTCCTAACAACTACGGTGAATTTACAAAGACAGTTGAGGATATTGTAAATAATGTGCGTGAAAATGGAGACAAGGCTGTTTTTGAATACACTAAAAAGTTTGACGGAGTATCATTATCTGCTGATAACATAATTGTCACAGATGAGGAGATACAGGAAGCGTATGCAGAGATTGAAAAGGATGGTCTTGTAGAGGTTATCAGACGTGCAAAGAAGAATATTACTGAATACCATGAAAAGCAGAGACAGTACAGCTGGTTTGACAGTAAGCCGGACGGAAGTATTCTGGGACAGAAGGTTACTGCACTGTCTAAGGCAGGTGTGTATGTTCCGGGAGGAAAGGCAGCATATCCTTCATCTGTTCTTATGAATATCATCCCGGCAAAAGTTGCAGGCGTGGAAAAGATAGTGATGACTACACCACCGGGAAAAGATGGAAAGGTTAATCCGGGAACACTTGTTGCGGCAAAAGAGGCCGGCGTTGATGTTATTTATAAAGTAGGTGGAGCACAGGCTATAGCAGCACTTGCGTTTGGAACTGAGACTATACCTAAGGTTGACAAAATAGTCGGACCTGGTAATATATTTGTTGCACTTGCAAAGAAGGCAGTGTATGGTTTTGTAAGCATTGATTCAATTGCAGGACCTAGTGAGATACTTGTTCTTGCTGACGAGACGGCAAATCCGAGATATGTGGCAGCAGATATGCTTTCACAGGCAGAACATGATGAGATGGCATCTGCAATTCTTGTTACAACAAGTGAAGAACTGGCTTCAAAGGTTGATGAGGAGATAAAAGGATTTGTAAGTGTTCTTTCAAGAAAAGAGATTATACAGAAATCCCTCGATACTTACGGACATATACTTATAGCAGACAACATGGATGATGCTATTGATGCCGTAAATGAAATTGCATCAGAGCATTTGGAAATCGTGACAAAAGATCCGTTTAATACAATGACTAAAGTTAAAAATGCCGGAGCAATATTCCTCGGTGAATACAGTTCAGAACCTCTGGGTGATTATTTTGCAGGTCCTAACCATGTACTTCCTACTAACGGAACGGCAAAATTCTTCTCAGCACTCAGTGTTGATGATTTTATAAAGAAATCAAGTATTATTTCATTTTCAAAAGAAGCACTTGACCCGATGCATGAGGATATTATACAATTTGCTGAGGCAGAGAGACTTACTGCACATGCAAACTCAATCAGAGTTCGTTTTGAAAAATAAGATTTAAATATAGTTTGGAAGGGCGGAGACATAAATGGATAACAAAAAAGTATCTAAGAAGTCAATAAAAAGAAGAGTGGCTGAAGTATCCAGAAAAACAGGTGAGACAGATATTCAGATAAAACTTGATCTGGACGGAACGGGAAAATCAGAAGTTGATACAGGAATAGGTTTTTTTGACCATATGCTTATAAGCTTTGCAAAACACGGGCTTTTTGATCTTACGGTCAAAGTTAAAGGAGACCTTAATGTCGACTGCCATCATACTATAGAAGATACAGGAATAGTTCTGGGACAGGCCATCAAAGAGGCACTTGGTGACAAAAAGCAGATTAAAAGATATGGTTCAGTGATTTTACCGATGGATGAGGCACTTATAATGTGCGCCCTTGATTTGTCAGGCAGACCGTATCTTGTATTTGATGCAGAATTTACCACTGACAGGGTGGGATATTTTGATACTGAGATGGTTAAGGAATTTTTCTATGCCATTACATATACTGCCGGCATGAATCTGCATATAAGACAGATGGCAGGTTCTAATAACCATCATATAATTGAAGGCATGTATAAAGCTTTTGCCAAGGCATTGGACAACGCAACTATTAAAGATGAGAGAATAACAGATCTTTTATCAACAAAAGGTTCTCTTTAATCTAAAACACATGTAATCTTTGTAAATAAAATACGCGAATGGAGATAGAAATGGGATATTTTAAGTTAGTGCCGTATATTCGTCTGAATAACGGAAAAGCTGTAAATGTAGAAAATGCTGATGCCGTTGCATTATGTGAAAAGTTAAATGATAACGGTGCGGATGAAATATATATAGTTGAGGAATCTGCAAATGATAAAGAGCATGACACAAACATAGGTGTAATAAAGCAGATAGCATCTGCTGTAGATGTTCCTTTACTTATAGGCGGAAATATAAAGAGACTTGAGGACGTAAAAAAATATTTGTACGCAGGCGGAGCAATGGCTGTGCTTGATATGTCAAAGGACTCAAATGTTGCACTTATAAAAGCCGCTGCTGAGAGATTCGGAAGTGAAAAGATAGCAATCTATGCAGAAAATGCAGATATAGCCGATTATTCATGGAAAGAAGCAGGAGCTACACTTCTTATTACTAAAAAGCAGGCTGATACATCTATATTGCCGGTACTTACAATAGGAGATGTAAGTGATAAGTCATTAACTGAATTTGCAAAGGATGACAATGCTTACGGTGTTGCACAGGTGATAGAAGGAAATACAGATATAGACTTTATTGATGTAAAGAGCAGTTTAAAAGCTGACGGTGTAAAGGTAAATATGTTTGAGAGCAGCATGTCATTTTCTGAATTTAAGCTTAACAGTGACGGACATATTCCGGTAGTCGTTCAGGATTACAAGACAAATGAGGTGCTGATGGTTGCCTACATGAACGAGGAAGCGTTTAACACAACTATTAAAACGGGACGAATGACATATTACAGCAGAAGCAGACAGGAACTCTGGGTTAAGGGACTTACTTCAGGACATTTCCAGTATGTAAAATCACTGACAATAGACTGTGATAATGATACACTGCTTGCTAAAGTTAAACAGATAGGTGCAGCATGCCATACGGGAAACAGAAGCTGTTTCTTCAATACTCTTGTAAAGAAAGAATATGACGATACAAATCCGTTAGAAGTATTTAATGAAGTATTTGATGTTATATTGGATAGAAAGAAGAATCCGAAAGAGGGTTCATATACGAATTATCTGTTTGATAAGGGTATAGATAAGATATTAAAGAAGGTTGGCGAGGAAGCAACAGAGATAGTTATTGCTGCAAAGAATCCTGATCCTGAAGAAATAATATATGAGATTTCAGATTTTATATATCATGTTATGGTTCTTATGGCAGAAAAAGGTGTGTCATGGGATGAGATTACAAGAGAACTTGCCAGACGTTAGGAAGGTGTAGGATATTTGAGAAAGTTGGCATTGCCGGATGAGATACTTCTGAGTATAGACAAGCCGGAAAGATATATTGGTAATGAAGTAAATATGGTAAGAAAAAATCCGGATGATGTGGATATAAGATTTGCAATGTGTTTCCCGGATGTGTACGAAATAGGAATGTCACATCTGGGAATACAGATATTGTATGATATGTTTAACCGGAGAGATGATGTATACTGTGAACGTGTTTATTCACCATGGCTTGATCTTGATAAGGTGATGAGGGAAAAGGACATTCCTTTATTTGCGATAGAGTCACAGGATAACATAAAGGACTTTGATTTTCTCGGAATAACACTTCAGTATGAAATGTGTTATGCAAATGTTTTGCAGGTTCTTGATCTTAGTAAAATCCCGCTTATTGCATCAGAAAGAAGTGACAGTGATCCTATAGTTATAGGAGGAGGACCGTGTACTTACAATCCGGAACCGTTGGCAGATTTCTTTGATATATTTTATATTGGAGAAGGAGAGAAACAATATTATCGCTTATTTGATATTTATAAAGAACATAAGAAAAAGGGCGGCAGCAGACAGGAATTTCTTGAAAAGGCAGCAGAAATTCCGGGAATGTATGTGCCTGCTTTTTATGATGTAGAATATAATGAAGACGGTACGATAAAAAGTTTTGTTCCAAATAACAGCCATGCACAAAAGAAAATAGTAAAGCAGCTTGTTGTTGATATGCAGAGTACAGACCCGGAGGCAGAGTATAATTATTATCCGAGAAAGCCTTTAGTTCCTTTTATCAAAGCTACACAGGACAGAGTTGTTCTTGAGATACAGAGAGGATGTATTCGTGGATGCAGATTTTGTCAGGCGGGAATGGTATACAGACCGGTAAGGGAGAGAAATGTTGAATATCTCAAAAATATGGCTTCTGAAATGCTTAAGAGTACCGGACATGAAGAAATCTCATTAAGTTCACTAAGTTCAAGTGATTACTCTCATTTAGAGGAGATTATAAACTATCTGATAGATGAATTTGGAAAAAAGGGAGTAAATATCTCACTTCCGTCCCTTAGAATAGATGCTTTTTCGTTAGATATTATGAGTAAGGTTCAGGATGTCAGAAAGAGCAGCCTTACATTTGCTCCTGAGGCAGGTTCACAGAGACTTAGAAATGTTATCAATAAGGGACTTACGGAAGAGGTTATACTTAACGGTGCATCTCTTGCATTCAAGGGAGGCTGGAACAGGGTTAAGTTATATTTCATGCTTGGAATTCCGACAGAGACTGAGGAAGACATGAAAGGAATAGCTGAGCTTTGTGAGAAAGTAGCTGAAGTGTATTACGAGATACCAAAGACAGAGAGAAATGGCAAGGTGCAGATTACAGCCAGCTCTTCATTTTTCATACCAAAACCGTTTACACCTTTCCAGTGGGCTCCAATGTGTACAAAAGAGCAGTTTTTGGAGAGAGCAAAAATTGTAAATGGCAGAATGAAAGAAATGCTTAATAAGAAGAGCATACGTTATAACTGGCATGAAGCTGATGTATCGGTTATAGAAGGACTTCTTGCAAGAGGTGACAGAAAGGTTGCTAAAACCGTACTCAGGGCATACGAGCTCGGATGCCTTTATGATGCGTGGAGTGATTCGTATGATAATGAAAAATGGCAGCAGGCTATAAAAGATACCGGAATCGACATGGATTTTTACATTACGAGAGAGAGAAGTACGGACGAGTTTCTTCCGTGGGATTTTATAGATATAGGAGTTACAAAAAAATTCTTAAAAAATGAGTGGGAAAATGCCAAAAACGAGACGGTAACACCAAACTGCCGTATGAAATGTAACGGTTGTGGTGCGGCTGTATTTGGAGGAGGTGTCTGTTTTGAAAATTAGGGTAAAGTTTGCCAAAAAAGGATATATGAAATTTATCGGTCACCTTGATACTATGAGATATTTTCAAAAAGCAATGCGCAGGGCTGATGTTGACATGATGTATTCAGAAGGATTTAATCCACATCAGAAAATGTCATTTGCAGCACCTCTTGGTGTAGGACTTACGAGTAGTGGTGAATATATGGATATAGAGGTACACTCAACAGACTGTTCAGAGGTGATGGTAAATAGGCTTAATGAACAGATGGTAGAGGGAATGGAAGTCATAAGCTACAGACAGCTTCCGGATGACAGCAAAAATGCCATGTCAATAGTTGCAGCAGCAGATTACAATATAAAATTCAGGGAAGGTTTAAAACCTGATATTGATTTAAGGGATGCCTTTGAAAAATACGTGTCACAGCCGGAAATAATTGTTTTGAAAAAAACAAAAAAGAGTGAAAAAGAGATAGATATCCGTCCCGGCATATATGAAGCAAAGGCAGATGATGACAGCGCTTTTCTTAAACTTGCATCTTCAAGCGGAGATTATTTAAAGCCTGAACTTGTAATGGACGGGTTTTACAAATATATTGGTATGGAGATGCCGAAGTTTGCGTTAGAAATAGAACGGCTTGAAGTGTATGCCGGAAGTGTTGAGGAAGGCTTTGTTACACTTGAAGATTTAGGACGTGAAATATAATATGAGTAGAAAAATTATTATAACAGGATGGGACAGGTTCATACTCACGGGACTTCATGATGGCAGACAGTTTGTTGATCTTGACATATATGATACGGAGAAAAATTCGGAACTTGGAAACATATATGTCGGCAGGGTTATTGATATAGTGAAAAATATTAACGCTGCATTTATAGAGTATTCTGACAGTAAAAAAGGATATTATTCCATAGCAGATAATAGGAAACCAATATTTTTAAATAAAAAAAATACTGATAAAATGTGTCAGGGAGATAAAGTGCTTGTGAGGCTTTCCAAAGAAGCCGTAAAAACAAAGTTTCCGGTACTTACTTCAAAACTTGAGTTTGCCGGAAAATTTGCAGTGCTTACATACGGTGACAGAAGAATCTGCTTTTCGGGAAAATTTATTGATAAGGACAGAAAAGAAAGCCTTACAAGAGCCATAAAGGAACAGTATTCAGGTGATTTTGGGTTTATTATAAGAACTAATGCAAATGAAGCAAATGATGAAGAAATACTTGCAGAAATGGCTCAGTTGGTAGTACAATACAAAGATGTTGAAAAGAAGGCATTTTTTATGGTACCGGGAAGTGTGATGTATACACCTCCAAAGTCATATCAGGTATATGTAAGAGATTTGTACAGGGACTCTGTCGATGAAATAGTCACTGACAGTGAACAGATATATTATGAACTTACATGTGTATGTGATAAAGAAAAACTAAGGCTTTATGATGATGAGATGCTTCCACTTATAAAATTATACAGTATGGAAAGCCTGATGGAGAGTTTAAAAAGAGAAAAGGTGTGGCTTGATTCAGGAGCGTATCTTGTTATCCAGCATACCGAGGCACTGTCGGTTATAGATGTAAATACAGGAAAATGTATAAAAGGAAAGTCTGATTCAAAGGTGTTTTACAAAGTTAATGTGGAATCAGCCATAGAGATTGCCAGGCAGTTACGTCTTCGCAACATGTCAGGCATAATTGTTGTTGATTTTATAAATATGAATGACAAGGAATTAGACAGGGAGTTACTTGAGCAGTTAAGACGAGAGGTGTCAAAAGACCGGATTAAAACGACCGTTGTGGATATGACGGAACTTGGACTTGTGGAGATAACCAGAAAGAAACAAAAGCCGCCGGTTCATGAACTTCATATATAAGGATAGAGGAAAACATTAATGAAAGAAATATTTTTTTGCAAAAGTAAAGTTATATTTACGTTAATATATCTGTGTATAGCAATTGGTGCTGTTGTATTTGTAAATAATGATGCGTTCCTATACAAAAAAACGGTAGCAGAAGTTCAGAAATCAAAAATAACAGACAGATATATTCAGAAAAGTCAGAATATGAAAAAGGAAAAATATTACACACAGACACTGACAGTGAAAATTCTGAATGGTAAATTTAAAGGAAAAAAAGCTTATGTCACAAACAGCTATTCAAAGTCAGAGGTTAAAACTGTAAGATACGAGAAAAAAGACAGAGTATTTGTATCCATTGCAGAAAATAACGGTGATCTGGTCGGAAAGGTTACGGGATTTAAGAGTGATTTTGCCGTTTTACTGGTTATTCTTATATTTATATATGCAATGATTATAGTAGCAGGGCTTAGAGGTATTTTATTTTTACTGGCTTCTGTGGTGAATGTGGGACTTCTGTACGCAGGACTTGATTTGTACGCGGGTGGCATGGATATAATGTACATATGTTATGCAATGATATTCCTTTTTACCATAGTTTCGCTTGTATGCATAAGCGGATTAAAAAAATCAACGGCAATATCAATAACTTCTGTATTTATTGTTGTGGCAGTCGTTGGAATAATATATAAAATCGTTCTTGCATGTACTGAAGCTCCGGATTATATAATGATGGAGTACGTCTCAGGACCGAATGATTTAAACCGCCTGTTTTTTATGGAGATATTAGTAGGATGTCTTGGTGCGGTGATGGATGTTGCGGTATCGATTTCAGAGACTGCATGTGTGTTGAAAAATAATACACCAGACATGCCGGTAAAGACATTTATTAATTCAATACGTGAGCTTGGACGTGATATTACAGGTACAATGGTAAATATACTGTTTTACTCATATTTTTGCGGAACAGTTCCAATGATACTGGTCCAGATGAAAAATAAATATAAATTTAATTATATATGCAGATTTGATTTACCGTTTGAACTCACAAGATTCCTGACAGGTTCTATAGGTATAGTAATCACAATACCGGTTACGGCAGTTGTGGCATGGTTTGTTCTGTATAGGATGAAAGCAATGAAATTGCATAGTAGTAGAAATGAGGATTAGTATGAATTTTGTATTATTTTTAATATTTATAGTTCTTATTATTGCCATAGGTGGAGACAGAGGTGTGATGTCACTTGTGGCACTTCTGGGAAATGTCATAGTGTTTTTTTCAAGTGTATATATAATGAAGTACAATGACCCGTACAAGCTGGTTTTGTTTGATATCGTGTTTATGTGTCTTCTGACTTTAATATATCAGAATGGCGTGAACATAAAGACTATGTCATCGTTAGTGTCTGTTGTTATAGTGGCAGTTGTGCTTATGTATATCTCAAAATATATAGGACATCTTGGAAATATGGGCGGATACAATGAATTTGAGATGTATGAGGATACATTGATGAATCTGTCCGTAAATATTAAGATAAATCTGCCGGATGTGGCGGTAGCAATGCTGGTTCTAGGTGTAACGGGAGCGCTTATAGACATTGCGGTGGCTGTTACAAGTTCTGTCTACGAGGTTTGGAAAAACAATACTGAAAATGATGAAAAAACACTTATCACTACCGGAATGCATCTTGGAAAAAGCATACTCGGTTCTACGATAAACACATTGTGGTTTGCATGTGTAGGTGAGTTTTTACTTATGTTTTTGTTATTCAGAAGATATGAATATTCGTTTGTATCACTTATTAATTCAAAGGCATTTTTTGACATCATTGCAAATATAATGTTAAGTGCCACAGGATGTTGTGCTGTTGTGCCGGTTGCAACCTATGTATTCACAAAAATGACTAAGTGGGACAGATTTGCAAAACATGAGGCTGAATCAACAGAGGAAAATATATAGAATAAGTTATAAAATTAAATCCTTTTGTATATACTATATCAGTATATACAGGAGGATTTTTTATGGAAAATTATAATCTGTACAAGGACATAGCTGAAAGGACAAATGGGGAAATATACATAGGAGTTGTGGGACCGGTGAGAACCGGTAAGTCAACATTTATAAAAAGATTTATGGATATTCTTGTACTTCCTGAGATGAAGGATGAGGCTGCAAAGGAACGTACAAGGGATGAACTGCCACAGAGTGCCGCAGGCAAAATGATAATGACTACAGAGCCAAAATTCATTCCAAAGGATGCGGCTGTCATACCATTGCCTGATAAAAGTGAGGTACAGATAAGACTTATAGATTGTGTGGGATATATGACAAACGGTGCCACAGGTCATATAGAAAATGAAACTGAACGGATGGTAAAGACGCCGTGGTTTGAAAATGAAATTCCATTTACAAAGGCTGCGGAGATTGGTACATATAAGGTTATAAATGAACATTCCAGTATAGGATTTGTTGTTACAACTGACGGCTCATTTGGTGAGATTGAGAGGGAAAACTATGAAAAGCCTGAGGAGGAGACCATAAGGCAGCTAAAAAAAATAGGAAAACCGTTTGTGGTGCTTCTTAATTCATCAAAACCATATTCAGAGGAGACTAAGAATCTTGCAAAGCAGATTGAGACAAAAAACAATGTTACCGTATTTCCGGTAAACTGCCAGCAGCTTAAAAAGGATGATATTTTAAATATTCTCACTACGATTTTAAATGAGTTTCCTGTAAGCAGAACAGAATTTTACATGCCTAAATGGGTAGAAATGTTAAGCAGCGAACACTGGCTTAAAAAAGAAATAATACAGAACATAAAAGATATAATGCCAAAGCTTAAATGCATGAGAGATGTCACATCGGAAGTGTTTGAAAATGCATGTAAATATGTAAAAAATTATAAACTTGAGGAGAAAAGTCTGTCAGACGGAGTTGTAAAGGTGATAATAAACCTTGTAGAGGATTATTATTATCAGGTTTTAAGTGAACTTACAGGAACGGATATACCGGATGAGTACAGACTTATAACATGTTTAAAGGAGTTTTCGGGCTTAAAAGACAGTTATGAAAAGGTAAAAAATGCTATGGAAGAAGTCAGAATGAGAGGATATGGGGTAGTCACTCCGGAGAGAAAGGAAATAACTCTTGCAGAACCGGAGATAATTAAAACAGGGAATAAATACGGTGTGAAGATAAAGGCAGAGGCACCGTCGATTCATATGATAAAGGCTAATATATTAACGGAGATAGCACCTATAGTAGGAAGTGAACAGCAGGCAAAGGATCTCATAGAGTTTATAAATGAAAACAGCAAATCAAAAGAGGATGGAATATGGGAAACGAATATATTTGGAAAATCGATAGAGCAGATTGTTGAGGATGGAATAAATACAAAGATATCGAGACTTTCAGACGAGACACAGGAAAAATTACAAAATACACTACAGAAGATAACGAATGAGAGTAACGGTGGCGTAATCTGTATCATTATATAATTGTTCATTCACAACAGAAAAAAAATATGGTAATATTATATTTGGTTGCGAAACACCATGATAACAGCCACACATGTGTGTTTCGCAATTAGTTTATAATATTATGACGGAGGTATAAAGTGGAAGCAAAAGCATATATTATTTTTGTAGCCGCAGCATTTGTTATATTTGCGTATACAGCTATAACTTCAAAGAAAAACGCTGTTGCGAGAATGAAAAGAAAAATCAGGGAGCAGTGGGGAAAATATTCAGAGAGAGAATATGAGCAGAAAGAATATGATAAAATATGTTATTGTTATTTGAAAAAGGCAGGCAGGCTTAATGATGACAGCCGCATTATAGATGATATAACCTGGAATGATCTTGATATGGATTCGATTTTCATGGCGATGAATACCACATGGTCATCAGCAGGTGAAGAATATCTGTATAAAATGTTGAGAATGCCGGAACAGAGTGAAGAAAAATTAAAAGAAAATGACAGACTGGTAAATTTTTTCAGAGATAACGAGGAAGTAAGAAATAAAATTCAGGAAATTTTTTATTCCATGGGAAGAACAAAATCCATTTCCCTTATGGAGTTTGTGGACAGGCTATATGATGTGGAGGAAAAGAGTAATGCAAAGGATTATATACTTGACATTTTGTTATTATTATCCATTGTATCATTTGCCTTCAGTCCGGTTTTCGGAATAATTGCATTTGTTGTAATGATTTCGGTAAACGTGTTTACTTATTACAGCAGAAAAGCAGAGATAGAGAGCTATTTTATATGTTTCAGATATCTTGTGTATATGCAGGAATGTGCAGAGAAATTGGTGAAACTTGATATAAAGGAATTATCAGATTACAATGACAAACTTATAAATGCAGGCAAAAAACTTATGCCCGTAAGAAAAGGTGCATTTTTACTCTCATCCGGTGTAAATGGTTCAGCATCTGAGATGGTAATGGAATATTTAAGAATGATAACACATGTCGATCTGATAAAATTCAACTCTATGCTGAAAACAGTGAAAAAATCCGGTGATGATATAGAAGAAATGTTTTCAGTGCTTGGTAAAACAGAGGCAATGATAGCTGTTGCATCATTCAGGGAAAGTCTTTCATATTATTGTATTCCTGAGTTTGAAACTGACAGTGATAAGACGGTTATGGATTTTACGGATATATATCATCCACTTATCAGTGAACCGGTTGTAAATTCAATGTGTGAGGAAAGAAGTGTGCTTATAACAGGCTCTAATGCTTCAGGAAAATCCACATTTTTAAAGACGGTGGCCATAAACAGTATTCTTGCGCAGACTATATATACATGCACAGCAAAAAAGTTTAGAACATGTTTTTACAGTATTTATTCTTCAATGGCATTAAGAGATAATCTTATGGGACAGGAGAGTTATTATATAGTCGAGATAAAATCATTAAAGAGGGTTATAGATAGCATAACAGACGGAAATAAAGTTTTGTGTTTTGTGGATGAGGTTTTAAGAGGAACAAATACCATAGAGAGAATAGCCGCATCGTCGAAAATCCTTGAAAGCATGGCAGATAAGGGTGCGATGTGTTTTGCGGCTACTCATGACGTTGAGCTTACCCATATACTGGAAAAAATATATGCAAATTATCATTTCCAGGAAGAAGTTAAGGAAGATGATATTATATTTAATTATAAATTGTACAGTGGACGGGCTGTGTCAAGAAATGCCATAAAATTATTAGGAGTAATGGGATACGATAAAAAGATTGTAACTGACGCTGAAAAAGCGGCTGAAAGTTTCATCGCAACGGGAACATGGTAAAAATCCATTGAACATATATTAAATTTGTGTTAAAATAACATGATTAGTAAAAGAGTATGTAAGAAACGGAGGAAATAAAAATGTCACAGAATGTTTATGACGTTTTAGTTGAGCGTGGATATATAAAACAGCTTACCCACGAAAAAGAAATAAAAGAATTATTAGAGAATGAGAAAATAACATTTTATATCGGCTTTGATCCTACGGCAGACAGCCTTCATGTAGGACATTTCATAGCCATGATGTTTATGAGATATATGCAGCAGTACGGACACAGACCTATAGCTCTTATCGGCGGAGGAACAGCCATGATAGGCGATCCTAGCGGTAAGAATGATATGCGTAAGATGATGACTAAAGAGACAATTCAGCATAATGTTGACTCTATAAAGAAACAGATGGAAAAATTCATCGATTTCAGTGATGGTAAGGCACTTATCGTAAATAATGCCGACTGGCTGATGGATTTGAATTATGTTGATTTCTTAAGAGAAGTAGGAGTTCATTTCTCTGTAAACAGAATGCTTACGGCAGAGTGCTTTAAGCAGAGAATGGAAAAAGGACTTACATTTCTTGAATTTAACTATATGCTCATGCAGGGATACGATTTCTATGTTCTTAATAAAAAGTACGGTTGTAAGATGGAGCTTGGCGGTGATGACCAGTGGTCGAACATGATTGCAGGTGTTGAACTTGTCCGCAGAAAGGAACAGAAGGAAGCGTATGCGATGACCTGTACACTTCTTACAAACAGTCAGGGACAGAAGATGGGAAAAACTGTTGGAGGAGCATTATGGCTTGATCCTGAGAAGACTTCCCCATATGATTTCTACCAGTATTGGAGAAATGTAGACGATGCAGATGTAGAAAAGTGTCTGTCACTTCTCACATTTGTACCTATGGATGAGGTTAGAAGACTCGGTGCATTAGAAGGTGCTGAAATAAATAAGGCAAAAGAAGTTCTTGCTTATGAGGTTACAAAGATTGTTCACGGTGAAGAGGAGGCAGCTAAGGCACAGGAAGCTGCAAGAGCCGTGTTTGCCAGTGGCGGTAAGAGTGAGAATATGCCTACATCTGAAATTGATGCGGCAGAATTTGAATCAAAGGATATTCTGGCATTACTTGTAGATACAAATCTTGCAAAGAACCGTTCAGAGGCAAGAAGACTTGTTATTCAGGGTGGTGTATCTGCAAATGATGTAAAGGTAACAGAGATTGATAAGAAATTTACTGCAGATGATTTAGATGATGAAAATGCACTTGTTCTTAAAAAGGGAAAGAAAGGTTTCCGTCAGATTAAAGTAAAATAATAGATAGGAGCGATGAAGTATGACATTATTACAGGCAGTTATATGGTATCCGGTAGTTTTTATTTTAATGATATTAGTTATAGTAAGTGCAGTGTTTACAGGAAAGAAACTTCGTGATAAGAAAGATGCAAAGAATGCAAACAGTGCAGAGAATGCAGATTAAATGAAAGGAACAGACAACGATGCAGAAGTATGGAGTTAATGAATTAAGAAGAATGTTTTTGGAATTCTTTGAAAGCAAAGGTCATTTAAAAATGAACAGCTTTTCACTGGTTCCCCACAATGATAACAGTTTATTGCTGATAAATTCAGGAATGGCACCTTTAAAGCCTTATTTTACAGGGCAGGAGATTCCGCCAAGAAGAAGAGTGACAACATGTCAGAAATGTATTCGTACAGGAGATATAGAGAATATAGGTAAAACAGCACGTCACGGTACATTTTTTGAAATGCTTGGTAATTTTTCATTTGGTGATTACTTTAAGACAGAGGCAATTCACTGGTCATGGGAATTTCTTACAGAGGTTGTAGGACTCGATGCAGACAGACTGTATCCTTCTGTATATCAGGATGATGATGAGGCATTTGAAATCTGGAATAAAGAGATAGGTATTGCAGAGGACAGAATATTCAGATTTGGAAAAGAAGATAATTTCTGGGAGCATGGAGCAGGACCTTGCGGACCATGTTCAGAGATTTATTATGACAGAGGCGAGAAGTACGGATGTGGAAAGCCGGGATGTACTGTAGGATGCGAATGTGACAGATATATGGAAATATGGAACAACGTATTTACACAGTTTGAGAATGACGGCAAGGGAAATTATACAGAACTTGTTCAGAAAAACATTGATACAGGAATGGGACTTGAGCGTCTTGCAAGTGTAGTTCAGGACGTTGATTCTATTTTTGATGTTGATACTGTATGTGCACTTAGAAATAAAGTTTGTGAATTTGCAGGAACAACATATCAGACAGATGACAAAAAGGATGTATCAATCCGTATAGTTACGGATCATATAAGATCGGCAACATTTATGATATCAGATGGAATCATGCCTTCAAATGAAGGAAGAGGATATGTTTTAAGAAGACTTATAAGACGTGCGGCTCGTCACGGAAAATTACTCGGTATTGACGGAAAATTCCTTGCAAAACTCAGTGAAACTGTTATAGAGGGTTCAAAGGACGGATATCCGGAACTTGATGAGAAGAAAGATATGATATTTACTGTTCTTACTGAGGAAGAAAATAAATTCAGCAAGACTATTGACCAGGGACTTAGTATTCTGGCTGACATGGAAAAAGAAATGAATGAAAAAGGAAGCAGCCAGTTATCGGGAGAGAATGCATTTAAGCTTTATGATACATATGGATTCCCATATGATCTTACAATGGAAATTCTCGAAGAAAAGGGAATGACAATTGACGAAGAAGGCTTTAAGGCAGCAATGAATGCACAGAAAGAGAAAGCAAGAAATGCCCGTAAAGTGACAAACTATATGGGAGCTGATGTTACTGTATATGAGTCGATTGATCCGTCAATAACAACAGAGTTCGTAGGATACGACAGATTAGAGGCAGACAGTAAGATAACAGTACTCACTACTGAAACAGAACTTACACAGGCATTGGCAGATGGTGATGTAGGAACAATAATCGTGGAGCAGACACCGTTCTATGCAAGCATGGGTGGTCAGGAAGCTGATACAGGTATAATATATACAGACAGTGCAGAATTTAAAGTACTTGATACTATAAAACTTCTTGGCGGTAAAGTCGGACATGTCGGAAAAGTAACAAAGGGTATGTTCAAAGTAGGAGATACAGTAACACTTAAAGTTGATGCTGATGTGAGAAGTGCTACAGCAAAGAACCACAGTGCAACACATCTTCTTCAGAAGGCATTAAGAGAAATTCTCGGAACACATGTTGAGCAGGCAGGTTCCCTTGTAAATAAAGATCATTTAAGATTTGACTTTACACATTTTCAGGCTATGACAGATGAAGAAATTAAAGCCGTTGAAAATATTGTAAATGAAAAAATTGCTGAAACTATACCGGTAGTAACTGATATTATGACAATCGAAGAGGCAAGAAAGACAGGTGCCATGGCATTATTCGGCGAGAAGTACGGAGAAAAGGTACGAGTTGTATCGATGGGAGACTTCTCAAAGGAATTCTGTGGTGGAACACATGTTTCAAATACAAGTGTGATTTCGCAGTTTAAGATTATATCTGAGTCAGGTGTAGCGGCAGGAGTCAGAAGAATAGATGCCCTCACAGGAAAAGCTGTTACGGAATATTATAATAAGCTTGAAAAAGAGCTTGAAGATGCAGCAAAGGCAGCTAAGACAGAACCACAGAAACTTACTCTTAAGATACAGTCATTATATGACGAGATTAAGAGTTTAAAGAGTGAGAATGAAAGTCTTAAAAAGAAACTTGCCAACAACTCTCTCGGTGATGTAATGAATCAGGTTAAAGAGGTTAAAGGTGTAAAACTTCTTGCTTCAAAGATTGCCGATATGGATATGAACGGATTGCGTGATTTAGGTGACAGCCTTAAGGATAAGATTGGAAGCGGCGTTATCGTTTTGGCGGCAGAGAATGACGGAAAGGTTAATCTTGTTGTAATGGCAACTGATGATGTTATATCTAAGGGAGCACACGCAGGAAATCTCGTAAAAGCCATAGCACCTGTTGTAGGCGGTGGCGGCGGTGGTCGTCCAAATATGGCTCAGGCAGGCGGTAAGAATCCGGCAGGAATAGATGATGCGTTAAAGAAAGCAGAAGAAGTACTTGCAGAGCAGGTATAGGTATATTAAAAAGAGGGGAGATAAATAAAAAATAGGCTTGACGTATGAAGAAAATATGATATAATATTCTCTAGTGCAAAAAAAATACCCAAACAGTTGTATTATGCACATTCCACAACTGGAGGGAGGTTAGGTGTGAGACTATGTCGAATGTAATCGTTAAAGAAAACGAGTCTTTAGATAGTGCTTTACGCAGATTCAAAAGAAACTGTGCTAAGGCAGGCATTCAGCAGGAAATTCGTAAAAGAGAACATTACGAAAAGCCAAGCGTGAAGCGTAAGAAAAAGTCTGAAGCAGCAAGAAAACGTAAATATAATTAATGTGCTAAAGGAGATACCGCAAGGTATCTCTTTTTTAAGTTTGACTTATGAGCATTTGGAATATATAATAGACACTATGGTATTTAAAGGAGGAAATGACAAAATGGATAAAATCATATTGACCGGAGACAGACCTACAGGAAGACTTCATGTAGGCCATTATGTAGGTTCTCTGAAAAGAAGAGTAGAATTACAGAATTCCGGAGATTATAAAAAGATATTTATAATGATAGCTGATGCACAGGCACTTACAGATAATGCAGATAACCCTGAAAAGGTAAGACAGAATATTATAGAGGTTGCACTTGATTACTTATCATGCGGACTTGATCCTGCAAAATCAAATATACTTATACAGTCGCAGATATCTGAGCTGTGTGAATTATCATTTTATTATATGAACCTTGTTACTGTGTCAAGACTTCAGAGAAATCCGACAGTTAAGTCTGAGATTCAGATGAGAAATTTTGAGGCAAGTATTCCAGTTGGATTTTTCACATATCCTATAAGTCAGGCGGCTGACATAACAGCATTTAAAGCCACAACAGTGCCGGTAGGAGATGACCAGCTTCCTATGATTGAACAGACACGAGAGATAGTGAGAAAATTTAACTCAGTATATGGAGAGGCACTTGTGGAGCCGGATGCACTTCTGCCACAGAATAAAGCATGTATGAGACTTCCGGGAACTGATGGAAAGGCTAAAATGAGCAAATCCCTTGGAAACTGTATATATCTTTCGGATACACCTGATGAGGTAAAAAAGAAGATTATGAGCATGTTTACTGATCCGAACCATATACAGGTAAGTGATCCGGGAAAAGTCGACGGCAATCCGGTATTCATATATCTTGATGCTTTTTGTAAGGATGAACATTTCGAGAGATACTGTCCTGATTATGCATGTCTTGATGAAATGAAAGAACATTATAAGAGAGGCGGACTGGGTGACGTAAAGGTTAAAAAATTCCTTAACAACGTAATTCAGGAAGAACTTGAACCTATAAGAAACAGACGTAAGGAATTAGAAAAAGATATTCCGGCAGTATATGAGATACTTAAAAAGGGAAGTGAGACAGCAAGAGAGGTTGCTGCAAATACACTTGCCGAAGTGAAATCAAAAATGAAAATAAATTATTTTGATGATGTAGAACTTATTAATTCGCAGGCTGAAAAATATAAGTAGTATATCAGAAATATATGATTTAGGCCTCACAGACAGGTAAAGTGAAATCTGTCTGTGAGGTTTATTTTATATATCAATATCCTTTTTTAATATAAATAAATATGTACCTGAGAAAAACAAAACTGATGTAATCACACAGCAAAACATTAACATATATAGTCCGTTAAAATGTAACAGTGTACACAAAGCGTCAGATAGAAATTCAGAAATAAATATAAGCAGCACCGGAAGAATAATGGCATCTGCCATGTGCAAATCGGGGTGAACATAGCACAAAAGGTTTTTGTACTGTGTCAGACACAATATGAACTGGCTTACCAAAATTCCACACAGGTATGCCGAGATACCTAGGGTCGGGACGGCAAATATTGTAAATATAATACGGATGGCTATGGACAAAATATTAAATAAAAAGGTTGCGGTTGTATGTCCGAGTCCGTTCAGTATGCTTGATAATGTTGTATTGAGATAAAGAAACGGACAAAGCCATGCAAGGATGATAAGATAATATCCCGATGTTTTGTTATTAAAAATGATTAATCCTATGTCATTTCCATAATTATAGAATATTCCGGTACAGAATATTCCGAGTATCAGGCTTATCATAATGGTTTTTTCTGACGATAATTTGATTTTTTCAGTATTATTTCCGGCATCGGCTTTGGCAATGGCAGGCAGAAGCAGAGTTGCCATGGCATTGGTTATTGTTGCGGGAAACATTATAAAAGGCAGTGCCATGCCGGTAAGAATTCCGTATATACTTAAGGCATCAGATGATGACATGCCGGATTTCCTGAGAAAAAATGGCAGAAGTATTGCCTCAGCACTTTGAAATACACTTAAAAGGAGTCTGTTTGAGATGAGGGGAATCGAACCTCTGGCTATATTTTTAATGATTGATATATCAGGTTTATGCATTCTGGTTACATTAAGTGTGTACATGCAGTATGCGGATGAGACAAGTTCACCGGCAACCGCACCTATTACGGCACTTGTGGGACTGAAAACTTCGCCGTTACGGCATAGTATTATCCACACACAGTATGTGGCAAGTACTCTTGCAATCTGTTCGAGAAATTGTGAAAATGCCGGTATTCCGGCTTTGTTAAGACCATAATAATATCCGCATATACAAGTATGAATAGAAGAAAAAGGTATTGAATATGATAGATATTGAAGAGGGACTGTACATCTTTTTTCAGAGAGTAATACGGAGGAAATAAAACCGGCATTCTTATATAATGTGACGGCAGTTAATACGGAAAGAATAAATGATAAAATCATACCACATTTTAAAATGGTTCTGGGAGAGGTTTCATTTGAGATAACACTTGCAGCCACCTGTTGGGAAATAACGGTCTGGATTCCGGCAGCACAGAATGCATAGCAGAGTCCCTGAATCGGGAAAATGAGCTGATATATGCCTATTCCGTCGGCTCCCAGTGTGCGCGATAAAAATATTCTGAAGAAGAACCCTATTATTCTCGCTGCTATGCCGGCAAGAACCAGTATAAAAGTACCTTTGATAAATGAACTTTTTTTGTTCATGTCAATCCTCCCATCATAAAAACTGTTTTATAGCAAAATTCATATTTAGAATTGCTATCAGGTTTCAAAAACAAAAGTTTATCATAATATATTCTTAAGATATAAAAAAGATAACCGGTAATGGGGGTAAAAGGAATGGAGAAGCTTATATATTTGGATAATGCAGCAACGACAAAGATATATTCAGATGTACTGAGAGAAATGTTGCCATATTTTTCTAAGATATATAGCAATCCTTCAGGAATATATGAATTTTCTTCAAAGGCCAGAGAGGCAACAGAGTTGGCGCGTAGTAGGATTGCGAAATTAATCAATGCGGATGCAGATGAAATATTTTTTACTTCCGGAGGAACTGAAGCAGATAACTGGGCTTTAAAATGTGCTGCTAAGGCAAACAGAAAAAAAGGAAAACATATCGTAACGACAAAGATAGAACATCACGCAATACTAAATACATGCCGGTCACTGGAAAATGAGGGATATGAAGTGACATATCTTGAGGTAGATAAAGACGGGATGGTGAATCCGGAGCATGTAATGGATGTTGTAAAAAAAGGAACTATAATTATTTCAGTGATGACTGCAAATAACGAAGTGGGAACTATACAGAATATAGCCCAGATAGGCAGAATTGCAAGGGCAAATAATGTTTTGTTTCATACAGATGCAGTTCAGGCGTTTGGACAAATACCGATAGACGTTAAAAAAATGAACATAGATATGTTAAGTGCCAGTGCCCATAAACTGCACGGCCCCAAAGGGGTAGGATGCCTTTATATAAATAAAAATGTGGGAATAGAACCTTTCATGCATGGCGGTTCCCAGGAAAAAAAGCTGCGTGCAGGCACACTGAATGTACCGGGAATTGTGGGATTTGGTAAGGCGGCAGATATTGCCTTAAATGAAATGGATGAAAAAATAAAAAAAGAAACAGAGTTAAGGGATTATCTGATAAACGGAATGATGGAAAATGTACCGGAGTGCACTCTTAACGGACATAAGACAATGAGACTTCCAAATAATACGAATTTCTGTTTTAAACACATTGAAGGAGAATCATTAGTTATAATTCTCGATACGATGGGAATATGCTGTTCAAGCGGTTCGGCATGCAGCGCAGGGTCAAAGAACCCGAGTCATGTTCTTGTGGCAATGGGGCAAACTGATGACGATGCACATGGGGCACTAAGGCTTACTTTATCAGAAAATACGACAATAGAGGAACTCGATTATACAATAGCGGCGGTAAAGAAGTCGGTAAACGGTTTAAGAACAATGTCATCTTAATATATTCATAAATCCAAATTGACAAAATAATCTGATTTGATATAATTAATTCAAAAGAAAATTGATTGCACCCGGCAGTTGGAATTGGTATTAAAACTGTCGGGGCTATTTATATATAATGTGACAGCAGAATGGAGTGATGGATAGTGTTCGGGACCGGAATTACAGACATGAAAACATTTCTTGATGTATATCCACATTTCCAGTTCAGATTTCTTCTTGTTGTAGTTTTATTTGTAATATTTTTTATTGTTGTGATGAAACTCAGAGAGAAAGAATATATTAAAATGGTCACGGGTAAGGATTCTGTGACCGGACTTATGAATTGGGAAAAATTCAAAGAAAATGTACGTGAGGCTATATCGAAAAGTTCAGAAAAAAATTATGCACTGATACAGTTTGACGTTGATAAATTTAAGGTAATTAACGATATGTACGGAATAGACGGTGGAAACAGTACACTGAGAGGAATCGCCGGAGAACTTGTAGGTCTTATTGATAAAAATGAGCTGGCAACAAGATTTTATGCAGATGTGTTCTGCGTGTTGATTTCGTATAAAAATGACGATGAGATTACCGGATTTATCAATACATTAAGTGAACGGATAAAGAACGGCGTGGCAGCCGGAAATGTATCACTTATATTTGGAATATATAAGATAGAAGAGGAAAATTTATCCGTGGATCTTATGGTTGACAGAGCCGGATTTGCAAGAAACAGTGTAAAGGGAAACAGTGTTATAAGATATTCTTTCTTTGACGGAAGAATGCTTGACAAGGTCTTAAAAGAGAAAAACATAGAGAACAACATGCAGTCTGCACTGGATGCCGGAGAATTCGAGGCGTATCTTCAGCCACAGTATTCGGTTAAGAATGAGAGGATAGTTTCGGCGGAGGCTCTTGTGAGATGGCATGACCCTATAAGAAAACTCATTCCTCCGGGTGAATACATAGAACTGTTTGAGAGAAATAACTTTATAACAAAACTTGATGTGTATGTGTGGAAACAGGTATTTAAAATAATAACCAAATGGATTGAACAGGGAAGAGAACCATATCCTGTATCAATAAACGTATCTCCGGTACACTTTAGAAACCGTACGATTATAGATGAGATAATAGATGTGATAAATGAGTACAACATCCCTCTCAAATATATAGAACTGGAAATAACGGAGAGTGTTCTTTTGGATGATTTGCAGTATGCAATTGATACGATGGAAGAGCTGCATAATCTTGGTTTCAGGATTGCGATGGATGACTTTGGTTCGGGATATTCATCTCTTAATATTTTGAATAAACTGTCACTGGATGTTTTAAAACTTGACAAGGAATTTTTAAATGATGCATCCAATTCCGAAAAAGGAAAAATAGTTATAAATGATATTATAACCATGGCAAAACATCTGAATATGGAGGTTATCTGTGAAGGAGTAGAGACAAGGGAACAGGTAGAGTATTTGCAGACTACTGAATGCGATAAGATTCAGGGATATTATTATGCAAAGCCGATGTCATTAATTAACTTTGAAAAGGAGTATTATTGATATGAAAAATGTGAGGAAATTTTTAAAGAAAATCAATATGAAATTTGTACTCCTGTTTATGATTATTATATTTGTTTCTGTATCTTTCAGTTACTACAGGGAAAATATAGAGACAGTCGTTAATAATAATACATCAGAACTGTTACAGCAGATTATAGATGAGGGAACAGATTTTATAAGCATAAAAGTAGATGATTCATTTAGCAAGATGGAAGCAATGGCATCATTTATAGGTCAGTATGACGATATACAGTGCAAAGAAGTGTTAGATGCCCTTTCTGCACAAAATGAGAATGACCTTCTCATGTTCAGCGGAGTAATTAAGCTTGACGGTTCGGGAGTAACCATAAACGGAGAAACATTTCAGGCAGACTTTCAGGACTGGTACTTTGAGGAGGCATTAAGTGGTGAAAGAAGTATATCGGGAGTATTAAAATCTGATTCGCTTAATGGAGAGTACATTATTCTTGCAGTTCCGATATCACAAAACGGAAGTATCACAGGAGTTCTTCAGTGTGCCTATGATATAAAAATGTTTACGGGACTTATAGGTGAGACCACCATAGGTAAAAAAGGTACTACATTTATAGCACAGAGTGACGGCACGCTTGTTTCACGTCCTGATGCCATAGGTAAATATACGAATCTTTTTGACCTGTTAGACAGTTTTAGCAATGACAAGGCAAGGATAGAAAAGCTTAAAAAGCAGATACAGAAGAATGAATCAGATATTTTAACATTCAACACGGGAAAATATAAGAGATATGTCTGCTATTCAACTATTCCGTCAACGGAGTGGCATGCAGTATCCATAGTATCTGCAAGTGAAATAGAGGATGTTACGGATAAAATAACAAGATATGCGTTGATTTTAAGTGTTGGCATTACGGTGGTATTTACCATTTACATAGCTTACTGGTTTATTGTCAATTATATAAACGGTAAAAGGATGCATATGAAGGAGCAGAGGTATCATATCGTTGCGAACCAGTCAGACAGTATAGTGTTTGAGTGCAACTGGATTGATAAGACTGTTTATCACACGCATAAGTGGGAAGAAAAATTCGGCTATCCTCCTGTGACGGAAAATTATCTGGAAAATATGATTGAACAGGGAATAGTTTATGATGAAGATAAAGACAGATTTCTTGGAATATTCAAGCGGCTTGAGGAAGACGGTTCAGAATATGAAGAGGATTTTGTAAGAATAAATAATGCAGATAAAAAGCCTGTTCAGTGTAAGATAAGGGCAACTGCCATAAGAAACAGAAAAAATAAGATAATCAGGGTCGTAGGTAAAGTTCTTGAGATTAAGAATTTCTCTGAAGATAATAAAAAACAGGTATGATTATAAAAACCTCCAGAAGTCAGAATTGATTCGGACTTTTGGAGGTTTTTCTTACAATGGTATAAACTGAGGTTTTCTGTTTTTAAAAACAGTATAGTATTTGAATCCACATTCTTTTAATACCGCTTCGGCTTTGTCAAAATCAGCACCGATTCTGTCGGTGGTATGAGCATCTGAACCTACGGTAATTATCTCACCACCAAGTTCCCTATAGCGTCTTATTATATCAGGAGAAGGGTTTGGAGCATTTAAGCCGGCGGCATATCCTCCGGTGTTTATTTCTATTCCTTTACCTGAAGTTATAAGTCTTTTTAATATTTCATCTATCATATCTGAGTAGTCAGAATAATAAAATTTCTGGTCTTTATACGGTGTGTAGCGTATTACATAATCTAAATGTCCGTAAACATCAAAATTGTGACATGTTTCCAGACATTCAAGTATAGAAGTAAAGTACTCCGTATAGGCCTCTTTGTTCGTACGGGTGTCAAAAAAGGATTTATAATACGGGTCCATACCGTTTACAATATGTGAAGAACCTATTATGAAGTCAAAATCATGACGGTTTATTTTCTCGTCAAGCCTTTTTGCAAGATGAGGTTCAAGTCCGGTTTCAATACCGATTCTTATATCTAACCGGTCTGAATAATTTTCCCGTAAAATGTTAATATTATCATAATAGCTGTCAACATCAAGATCAAAGTCACAGTCAGGCTCAGGATAATCAAGGTCAAGATGGTCTGTAAAACAGATACAGTTCATCCCTCTTGATATCGCTGTGGATATTATTTCATTGGGATCCGCCTCAGAATCGCCGGAAAATTTTGAGTGCATATGAAAATCAGATATCATAAAGTGTCACCTCCGTGCATTTTTAATTATAATAATTCATGTTATGAATATTGTCAATTTGTTTGATTTAAAGGGGGAATGGTAATTTTATACGAAAAAAAAATTAATGTAATTAAAAATTTGGTAAAAATGTTCTTGATATTTTTGGAATAATTCGGTAGAATATTGCGTAGGTTGAGTTTTGCGTAGACAACTATGACAAAAATTTAACAATCTTACAAAATTATTATTTATTTTTAGGAGGAATTAAAATCATGGCAGTAAGAGTAGCAATCAATGGTTTTGGACGTATCGGTCGTCTTGCATTCAGACAGATGTTTGGTGCTGAAGGATATGAAGTAGTAGCTATCAACGATTTAACAAGCCCTAAGATGTTAGCACACTTATTAAAGTATGACTCATCACAGGGAAAATATGAATTAGCTGATAAGGTTTCAGCTGGTGAAGATTCAATCACAGTTGATGGTAAAGAGATTAAGATCTACGCTTTCCCAGATGCAAACAACTGCCCATGGGGTGACTTAAAGGTTGACGTTGTATTAGAGTGTTCAGGATTCTATACATCTAAGGAAAAAGCACAGGCTCATATCAATGCAGGTGCAAGAAAAGTTGTTATCTCAGCTCCAGCTGGAAACGACCTTCCTACAATCGTTTACAACACAAACCATGAGACATTAAAAGCTGATGATACAATCATCTCAGCAGCTTCATGTACAACAAACTGCTTAGCACCTATGGCTGATGCACTTAACAAGTATGCAGCTATCCAGTCTGGTATCATGGTAACAATCCATGCTTACACAGGTGATCAGATGACACTTGACGGACCACAGAGAAAAGGTGATTTAAGAAGATCTAGAGCAGCAGCAGTTAATATCGTTCCTAACTCAACAGGAGCAGCTAAAGCTATCGGTTTAGTTATTCCAGAGTTAAACGGAAAATTAATCGGATCTGCACAGCGTGTACCAACTCCTACAGGATCAACAACAATCCTTACAGCAGTTGTTAAGAAAGCTGACGTTACAGTTGAAGGAATCAATGCAGCTATGAAGGCAGCAGCTAACGAGTCATTCGGATACAACGAAGACGAAATCGTATCTAGCGATATCGTTGGAATGAGATTTGGTTCATTATTCGATGCTACACAGACAATGGTTAGCAAGATTTCTGATGACCTTTATGAGGTTCAGGTTGTTTCTTGGTATGATAACGAGAACAGCTACACAAGCCAGATGGTTAGAACAATCAAATACTTCTCAGAGTTAGCTTAATTCTCAGATTTTATAAATCGAAATATTAAGAACTACGGGAATATTCAGGTCCGGCCTTGTTTGGGCCGGACCTTTTATAATTTTATTTGCTAAATAAGCGGAATGGAGGCAATAATGTTAAACAAGAAATCAGTTGATGACATTAATGTTAAAGGACAGAGAGTATTAGTACGTTGTGATTTTAACGTACCTTTAGATGAAAATCTTAATATCACAGACGAGAACCGTCTTGTAGCAGCACTTCCTACAATCAAGAAACTTATTTCTGATGGTGGAAAGGTTATTCTTTGCTCACACTTAGGTAAGCCAAAGGGAGAGCCAAAGCCTGAGTTATCTTTAGCACCGGTTGCTAAGAGACTTACAGAGTTATTAGGTCAGGAAGTTAAATTTGCAGCTGACAATGAAGTAGTAGGACCAAATGCAAAAGCAGCTGTTGAGGCTATGAAAGATGGCGATGTTGTATTACTTGAGAATACACGTTACAGAGCAGAAGAGACAAAGAACGGAGAAGAGTTCAGCAAAGAACTTGCTTCACTTTGTGATGTGTTCGTTAACGATGCATTCGGTACAGCTCACAGAGCTCACTGCTCAAATGTTGGTGTTACAAAATTTGTTGATACAGCAGTAGTTGGATACTTAATGCAGAAAGAAATCGATTTCCTTGGAAATGCAGTAAATAATCCTGTAAGACCTTTCGTTGCAATTCTTGGTGGTGCAAAGGTTTCTTCAAAGATTCCTGTTATTGAGAACCTCTTAGACAAGGTTGATACATTAATCATCGGTGGTGGTATGGCATATACATTCATGGCAGCACATGGTGAAGAAGTAGGAAAATCACTTCTTGAGGAAGATTACAAGCAGTATGCACTTGACATGGAGAAGAAAGCAGCAGATAAGGGTGTTAAATTATTAATCCCTATCGATACAGTAGTAGCTGATGACTTCTCAAATGATGCAAATTACAAAGAAGTTGGTCGTGGAGACATCCCTGCAGACATGGAAGGTCTTGATATAGGACCAAAGACAAGAAAATTATTTGCAGACGCAATCAAGGGTGCTAAGACAGTAGTATGGAACGGACCAATGGGATGTTTCGAGATGCCTAACTTTGCAAAGGGTACAATTGCAATCGCTGAAGCTTTAGCAGAACTTGAAGATGCTACAACTATTATCGGTGGTGGTGATTCAGCAGCAGCTGTAAACAACCTTGGATATGGTGACAAGATGACACATATCTCAACAGGTGGTGGAGCATCACTTGAATTCCTTGAAGGAAAAGAATTACCGGGTGTTGCAGCAGCAAACGATAAATAAATAATAAATTCAAAAGGAGAATTTGTCTTATGCGTAAGAAAATTATAGCAGGCAACTGGAAAATGAATAAAACTCCAAGTGAGGCAGTTGCTCTTGTAAATGAATTAAAACCTTTAGTTGCAAATGATGATGTTGACGTAGTATTCTGCGTACCGGCTATAGACATTATTCCTGTTATGGAAGCTACAAAAGGAACAAATATCCAGGTTGGTGCTGAAAATATGTACTTCGAGGAAAGTGGCGCTTATACAGGCGAGATTTCACCTGCAATGCTCACAGACGTTGGAGTTAAATATGTAATCATCGGACATTCAGAGAGAAGAGAGTACTTCGCTGAAACAGACGAAACAGTAAATAAGAAAGTATTAAAAGCTTTTGAACATGGTATTACTCCTATCGTTTGCTGTGGAGAGACATTAACACAGAGAGAACAGGGAATTACTATTGACTGGATTCGTCAGCAGATTAAGGTTGCATTCTTAAATGTTACAGCAGATCAGGCTAAGACAGCAGTCATCGCATATGAGCCAATTTGGGCAATCGGTACAGGTAAGACAGCTACATCTGACCAGGCTGAGGAAGTATGCGGAGCTATTCGTAAGTGCATAGCAGAAATCTATGATGATGCTACAGCATCAGAAATCCGTATACAGTACGGCGGATCTGTAGGAGCTGCAAATGCAGCAGAGTTGTTCGCAAAACCTGATATTGACGGTGGATTAGTAGGAGGAGCTTCCTTAAAGGCTGATTTTGGTAAGATTGTTAATTACAATAAATAATATAAGTTAAATTTAAGGGCTATCTGGTCAGTAGAGATACTGATGAGGTGGCTCTTTTTGATTTGCCATCTATACACACATATGCTATAATTTAAGAAATATTAAAGAATTGGATTGGTTGTCAGCATGAAATATAAAAAAGTTATAAATGGAACTTTTGTTGAACGTATAAACAGGTTCATTGCACTGGTGAAAATAGACAATGTGATAGAAAAAGTACATGTGAAGAATACAGGAAGATGCAGAGAACTGCTGATTCAGGGAGCAATGGTGAGTCTGGAACAATCCGATAATCCGGACAGAAAAACAAAATATGATTTAATATCAGTTTACAAAAATGAAATCGGATGGGTAAATATTGACAGTCAGGTTCCTAATAAGGCAGTAAAGGAATGGCTTGATTCGAAAGAGTATGACATTGTCCGGCCGGAGTATACATATGGTAAATCTCGTATAGATTTTTACATGGAAAGAGAAAACAAAAAGTACCTGATGGAAGTTAAAGGATGTACGTTGGAGAAGAATGGCATTGGTTATTTTCCGGATGCACCGACTGAGCGTGGTGTTAAGCATTTAAGAGAACTGATACAGGCACAGCACGCAGGATATGAATGTTCCATTGCATTTGTTATTCAAATGAACGGAATAAATGAGGTACGTCCAAATATTGAGACACATCCTGAATTTGGAAAAGTCTTATCGGATGCCAAAGCAGAAGGAGTAAAGGTCTTCTTTATGACATGTAAAGTGACATGTGATACTTTGAAAGTCACAGGGCAGATAGAAAATGAACAGATATAAGGAGAAAAAATAAAAATGGAAATAAAGACTGTTGCGGTTTTGGGAGCAGGAGCTGTAGGTTCTTATGTTATATGGGGACTTTCAGAACGTGAGGGAATAAGACTTGGTATTGTAGCTGAAGGAGAACGGGCTGACAGACTTAAACGTGATGGATGCATTATTAATAATGTAACATATCGACCTGAGGTATGGTCACCGGAGGAGGCGTGTGGAGCAGATTTACTTATAGTTGCGCTAAAATACGGTGCATTGCCCGGAGCAATAGAGACTATTTGCCGTGTGGTAAAGGAAAATACAGTTGTGATGAGTCTTATGAACGGTGTTGACAGTGAAGAACTGATAGCAGAGAAGATTGGAGCTGGACATATAGTGTATTCACTTATAAAGGTGGCTTCACACAAGGAAGAAAAAGGATATTTCTTTGATCCGGATATTACAATAGGCATTATATTTGGTGAACTTGAGCCGCCTTATACAAGTGAAAGAGTAGGTGCTATAGAAAATCTTTTTTCAGGAACGGGAATACATTTTCGTGCTACAAAATACATTCGTGAGGAAATGTGGTGCAAGTTCAGACTTAATGTGTGCAATAATCTGCCGCAGGCAATTTTAGGAGCCGGAGTAGGATGCTATAGTGACAGCGTTCATATGAAAGCTATAAGTGACGGCTTGAAATATGAATTGGAGAGCATAGCAGCCGCTAAGGGGATTGATATGAGCAAATCAGATGAGCCATCAGGACGTGGAAGTGCAGTACCGCCTTCAGCACGTTATTCAACATTACAGGATCTGGATGCCGGCAGACATACAGAGATTGATATGTTTTCGGGAGCACTGATTAAAATGGGAAAAGAACTTGGGATACCGACACCTTATAATGAGTACACTTACCATATGATTAAGGCTATGGAAGAAAAAAATGATGGAGTTTTTAATTATGACTGATACATGAGCCTGTTAAACAGATAAAATCAGCATATCCGTAAAGGAGGTAAGAAGTGGACAGAAAATATATAAAGTACATGGTTATAGTGTGTATGGCAGTGGCTGTGTTTATAATACTTATATATAGTCTGAAACCTGACAAAAAGGCAGATAATAATATAGAAGAAATCAGGTCAGAAAAAACTACAGAAGAATCCGTTACAACTGAAGAACAGGCAGAATCTGTTATGGAGACAGCAACGGAATCTGTTACAGAGTCTGAGAGTGAAACATCAACAGAAGAGACAACAACTGTTGAACAGACTACTGATAACAATAACAACGAAACAGAAGAAACAGCTGTACCACATGGAGAGCCTGCCACAGAAATTTTGGGAGCGGCAGGAACCGGTATATTATATAATAATTATGACGGAGCACCGCTTATTGCAATAGATGCAGGACATCAGCTTAGTGGAAACAGTGATACGGAGCCTATAGGTCCTGGGGCAGCTCAGTCAAAACCTAAGGTAGCATCAGGAACTCACGGAAACTGGAGCGGACTGAATGAATATGAACTTACACTTATGGTGTCAATGAAATTAAAGGATGCATTATTAAATGCAGGGTATAATGTAGTTATGATAAGGGAGACAAATGATGTGAGCATCAGTAATGCCGAGCGTGCAGAGATAGCTAACAGTTATAATGCGGATGCATTTTTAAGGATTCATGCAAATGGTATGGATGATACTTCAGTAAGCGGAGTGCTTACAATGTGTCAGACTGCATCAAATCCATATTGTGGAGAATACTATACAAGCAGCAGAAGACTTTCGGATGATATTGTAAATGCCATATCAGGTGCGACGGGAGCAAAGAACAGGGGAGTATTAGAATCGGATACCATGAGCGGAATTAACTGGTGTAGTGTACCGGTGACAATAATTGAGATGGGATTCATGACAAATGAGACAGAGGATACTCTTATGGCAACAGAGGATTATCAGAATAAAATAGTTGAGGGAATAGTGAGTGGAGTTAAGCAGTATATTGCGGGTAATTGATAAGCTTTTTTATAAACTTAATTGACGCGAATATCGAATAATGGTATATTATATGTGAATTTTGACAAGTAAACAAAATATAAAGGAGACATAGATATGAGTAAGAAACCAACAGTATTAATGATTCTTGATGGTTATGGATTGAATGACAGGACAGAAGGCAATGCGGTTGCACTTGCAAAAACACCTGTTATGGATAAACTTATGAAAGAATATCCGTTTGTTAAAGGATATGCAAGCGGAATGGCAGTAGGACTTCCTGACGGACAGATGGGTAACTCAGAAGTAGGACACCTTAACATGGGTGCAGGAAGAATTGTATATCAGGAACTTACAAGAATTACAAAATCTATTCAGGATGGCGATTTCTTTGAAAATGAAGGATTAATGGCAGCCATGAATAATGTAAAGGTAAATAATTCTGCACTTCATCTTTTCGGTTTATTATCAGACGGAGGAGTTCACAGTCATAATACACATTTATACGGACTTCTTGAGATGGCAAAGAAAAATGGCATTGATAAAGTATATGTACATGCATTCTTAGACGGTAGAGATACAGCACCGACATCAGGTAAAGGTTTTATGCAGGAACTCTGTGATAAAATGCAGGAAATCGGTGTAGGACAGGTTGCAACTGTATCGGGACGTTATTATGCCATGGACAGAGATAATAACTGGGACAGAATAGAAAAGGCATATGATGCCATAACAAAGGGCGAGGGTGATAAAGCATCAGACCCTGTTCAGGCTATTGCAGATTCATATGCAAAAGATGTTAATGACGAATTTGTTGTACCTGTTGTTATCGAGAATGACGGAAAGCCTGTAGCTACTGTAAATGATAAGGATTCGATTATATTCTTTAATTTCAGACCGGACAGAGCAAGACAGATGACAAGAGCATTCTGTATTGATGACTTTGACGGATTCAACAGAGGAGCAAGAAAAGATGTAACATTCGTATGCTTTACAGAGTATGATGTTACTATTCCTAATAAAGAGATTGCATTTAAGAAGGTATCTATAACAAACACATTTGGTGAATTTATTGCAAATAACGGAATGAAACAGGCGAGAATAGCAGAGACAGAGAAATATGCTCATGTAACCTTCTTCTTTAACGGTGGTGTCGAGGAACCGAACGCTAATGAGGACAGAATACTTGTAAATTCTCCTAAATATGTACCGACATATGATAAGAAGCCGAGAATGAGTGCTTATACAGTTTGTGATAAATTGTGTGAAGCAATTACAGGTGGCGAATATGATGTTATTATCTGTAATTTTGCAAACCCTGATATGGTAGGACATACAGGTGTTGTAGAGGCAGCAATAAATGCCATTGAGGTTATAGACCAGTGTGTTGGTGAAGTTGTAGAATTTATCAAACAGGTTGACGGACAGTTATTTATCTGTGCTGATCATGGTAATGCAGAGCAGCTTATTGATTATGAGACAGGCGGAAGCTATACGGCACATACAACAAATCCTGTTCCTTTTATTCTTGTAAATGCAGATTCGGCATACAAGCTTCGTGAAGGCGGATGCCTTGCTGATATTGCACCTACACTTATTGAACTTATGGGAATGGAACAGCCTGAGGAAATGACAGGAAAATCTCTTCTTGTAAAATAAATAATTAGCATAAATTGAACTTAAACAGGTCATACTTATTTTGTGATATTACATTATTTTATCTAAAATAAGGAGGCCTGTTTTTATGTATAAATATTGCGAAATTATTGATGTACATGGAAGAGAAGTACTTGATTCCAGAGGAAATCCCACTGTGGAGGCAGAAGTTATAATTGATGGCGGATATTGTGGGAGTGCGTGTGTTCCGTCAGGAGCTTCTACAGGAAGATTCGAGGCAGTAGAACTGAGAGATGACAAAAAGAGATATAATGGTAAAGGTGTTGAGAAGGCCGTTTTAAATGTGAATATGGAGCTTGCAGAATCTATTATACATGAGAATGCACTTAACCAGTTTCAGATAGACAGAATGTTAATCGAGGCTGATGGATCTTCAAATAAGGAGCATCTTGGTGCAAATGCCGTGCTCGGTGTTTCAATGGCAGTAGCACATGCGGCAGCAAAGGCAATGGACATTCCATTATACAGATATCTTGGAGGGGTGTCGGCAAGAAGACTGCCGGTACCAATGATGAATATTATAAACGGAGGGGCACATTCTGATAATTCGATTGACTGTCAGGAATTTATGATATTGCCTATGGGAGCATCATGTTTTAGAGAGGGATTAAGGTGGTGTGCTGAGGTATATCAGGTATTAAAGGAACTGTTAAAGAAAAACGGAATGTCTGTCTCTGTAGGAGATGAAGGTGGATTTGCGCCTAATCTTTCCGGCGAGGAAGAGGCACTTGAATATATAATAAAGGCAATTGAGAGTGCCGGATATACTGCCGGCAGGGGAAAAGATTTTATGATATCGCTTGACGTGGCGGCATCAGAGTGGAAAAGTGATGTAAAAGGAAGATATGTACTGCCAAAACAGAATACAACATTTGAAACGGATGAATTAATAGAAATATGGTCAAACATGTGTGATAAATATCCTATTTTTTCGATTGAGGACCCGTTAGACGAGGAGGACTGGGATGGCTGGAAAAAAATCACACAAAAACTCGGAAGTAAAATCAGGCTTGTTGGTGACGATTTGTTTGTAACGAATACTAAAAGGCTGAAAAAAGGAATAAAAGAAAAATCAGGCAATGCAATTCTTATAAAGCCGAATCAGATAGGAACGGTTATGGAGACCTTTAAGGCTGTGCAGATGGCACAGAGACACGGATTTATTGGGATAATGTCACACCGTTCGGGAGAAACAGAGGATACGACCATAGCGGATATGGCAGTGGCATTAAATACAGGGTATATAAAAACAGGTGCTCCATGCAGAGGTGAAAGGACTGCCAAATACAACAGACTTCTTAGGATAGAGGAGGAACTCGGAGACATGGCAGTATACGGTACAGGAAAGTAAATATACAGTAAAATATGCACACGCAGACCCGGATAAGGAGTTCTGCGTGTATTAAAAATAAATAATTTACATATTTTCCTTGCCTATGGCTTAAATGTGTGCTATACTTTAACACGTTAAAGGAACAAAGAATAAAAAGTAATAAACGGAGGACAACATGGGACAGAAAGGTGATTTATTAACTGTTAGAGAAGACGTGAGAGTATTGGATGCCACTATAAGAGATGGTGGACTTGTAAATGATTTTTATTTTTCAGATGAATTCGTTAAGGCACTTTATGAAATGAACGTAAAGGCCGGCGTTGATTATATGGAATTAGGATATAAGGCTTCAAAGGATCAGTTTGATGTTAATAAATTTGGTAAGTGGAAGTTCTGTAATGACGATGATATCAGAGCAATAGTCGGAGAAAATGATACAAAACTTAAATTATCCATTATGGCAGATGTAGGAAGATGCGATTATAAGGAAGATATACATTCAAGGGATGAAAGTCCGCTTGACATGATAAGAGTTGCTACATATATCAACACAATGCCTGAGGCACTTTCTATGATAGAGGATGCTTATAACAAAGGTTACGAGACTACATGTAACATTATGGCTATTTCAAATGCACAGGAAGCTGATGTGAAGAAAGCACTTGAGATGCTTGGAAAATCTCCGGTTGATGCAATTTACATCGTAGACAGCTATGGTTCATTATATCCGGAACAGATAAGAAGAATAAGTGATTTATATTTAGAAGAAACTGAAAAATACGGTAAAAAGATTGGAATTCATGCGCATAACAATCAGCAGTGTGCCTTTGCAAATACTATAGAGTCACTTGCACAGGGTGTAAGTTTCCTTGATGCCACAGTATGCGGAATGGGTCGTGGAGCAGGTAACTGTGCTCTTGAAGCACTTGTAGGATTCCTTAAAAATCCGGAATACAGACTTGATCCGATTCTTAGATTTATGGAAAAATATATGGTAGAGACAAGAAAGAAATCTGTATGGGGATATGATATTCCTTATCTTCTTACAGGTCTTACAGATCAGCACCCGCGTACAGCAATTGCAGCAGTAAAAGAGGGAGATACAAAGTATCTTGATTTTTACAATATGATTCTTGAGAGAGATTAATAACACATGGCGGTTTGTGACAGAGATGTTACAAACCGCTTTTTTTTATGCGTTCCCTGTGATATACTTTTATAAAAACAAAAGCAGGTGAATGGAAAATGTCAGAGGACAGAGATAAAGTAGAAGAATTGTTAAATAAGATTATTGATAAAGATTTTGTATCTGCTACAATTAGCGGAAAACGAGCAAAATCGTATGAAACTGACAAGGTTAAATTAAGATTAATATCAGTAAAAGATAAATATTTAATACAGATAACGGAATATACGGGTACAAAAGTTTTTCATAAAAATGTAGAATTTCCGGATGCAGTCCGGTATATAACCGAAAATATAACGGGTAATTTCAGACAGTGCCAGATTGATACCAAAACCAACAGTTACAGTATAATATCAAGTAAAAAAGGAAAAATTAATGTAAAAGCAAGAAAGCAGGATAAAGTGACAGGCGATGTAAATGTATCGCATAACAAGAAAAAGAATTATTTACTGCCGGAAGGCGAACCGGTAGACTTTCTTGTTGAACTCGGCGTAATGAATAATGAGGGGTATGTTATCAAGGCTAAATATGACAAGTTCAGACAGATAAACAGATTTATAGAATTTGTTGAAGATGTTGTAAAAAAACTTCCGGCAAAGAGAGAGGTTAAAATAATTGATTTCGGATGTGGAAAGTCATATCTTACATTTGCATTATATTATTATCTTAAGGTAAAAAAGCAGATGGATGTTAATATTACGGGACTTGACCTTAAGGCAGACGTAATAGAAAAATGTAATAATCTTGCCAAGAAGCTTGGCTATGAAAAGCTGGAATTTTTAAATGGAGATATAGCGAACTATGAGGGAACGGACAGCGTTGACATGGTTGTTACACTACATGCATGTGATACTGCCACGGATTATGCACTGGCAAAGGCCGTAAAGTGGAATGTAAGAGTTATAATGTCTGTTCCGTGCTGCCAGCATGAGATTAACAGACAGATAAAAAATGATTTATTAAATCCTGTTTTAAAATACGGAATATTAAAGGAAAGAATGTCGGCACTTATAACAGACGGTATCAGGGCGGGATTGCTTGAAGAGAATGGTTATGACACGCAGATACTTGAATTTATTGATATGGAGCATACCCCTAAGAATCTTCTGATAAGGGCAGTGAGGAGAAATCTATCAATTGGCATGAAAGAAGGAAAAACAGTATCTGACAGAGAAAAAAATTCAGCCGGTTTAATTGAAATGATGAATGAACTTCATGTGACACCTACACTTGCCGGTCTGTTGAATGATGATTTAAAATAAGACTTGCTATATGTATATGAATGTGGTACAATATATCTGTTGCTTTTTAAAAAAATATAGAACATGTATCTTATAGGAGGTGTAATTGTGGTTAAAACAATTTTGACAATAGTTTTCGTTATTATCGGACTTATTCTTACAGTTATTGTATTAATGCAGGAGAGTAAATCTGCAGGTCTTACAGGAGCTATCAGTGGAGTTGCTGATACATATTGGGGCAAGAATAAGGGACGTTCGATGGAAGGTGCTTTAGAGAAGGCAACTAAGATTCTTGCAGTACTTTTCCTTGTGATAGCGCTTGTACTTAATTGCAAATTCTTATAAGATTGGGAATATAGCAGTTCTGAATTATCAGAGCTGCTTTTTTTTATGCAACGGACAAAATGAACCACAATGCTTTTATGATGGAAAAATTTATCAACCTGAATTTGATTTTAATTGTATAAATAAATCTTAATCCGTAAATCATTTTTATTATGAAACGATAAGACGGAGGAAATGTAAAATGGCACTTTATAAGGTTGAAATATGTGGTGTTAACACATCAAAACTCCCACTACTGAAAAATGAGGAAAAAGAACAATTATGGGACAGAATTGATAATGGTGATACAGCAGCAAGAGAAACATTTATAAAGGGCAACTTAAGACTTGTTCTGAGCATTATACAGAGATTTTCCAATAGTAATGAAAACGTTGATGATTTATTTCAGATTGGATGTATAGGACTTATGAAAGCTATTGATAATTTTGACCGTACCCTTAATGTGAAATTCTCAACATATGCAGTTCCTATGATAATAGGTGAAATCAGAAGGTATTTAAGAGATAACAATTCAATACGAGTAAGCCGTTCTCTCAGGGATACAGCATATAAGGCAATATATGCAAAGGAGAACTTTGTAAGAAAAAATCAGAAAGAACCTACAGTAACTGAAATTGCCAGTGAAATAGGTATAGCAAAAGAAGAAGTTGTATATGCTCTTGATGCCATACAGAGTCCGGTGTCATTATATGAACCCGTTTATTCGGAGGGAGGAGACACACTGTATGTTATGGATCAGATTAGCGATAAGAAGAGCAGGGAAGATAACTGGGTTCAGAATCTGGCATTGAGTGATGCCATAAAACGACTGCCTGAACGTGAAAAAAATATTATAGAGCTTCGTTTTTATAAAGGCAGAACACAGATGGAAGTTGCGGATGAGATAGGAATATCGCAGGCACAGGTGAGCAGACTTGAAAAAAATGCATTAAAAAGTATGAAAAATTATCTGTCATAATATACTGTAAAAAAAGGATTGCTTTTCATGAGAATATATGATTTAAAGCAAAAGGAAGTAATAAACGAATGTGACTGTAAACGGCTGGGATATGTAAATGACATTATATTTAATGAATGTACAGGGTGCATAGAAGCAATAGTTGTACCGGGACCGGGAAAGATATGTGGAGTTTTTGGACGTGATACAGAGTACATTATACCATTTAAATGCATATGTCAGATAGGTGATGATATTGTTCTTGTGAATGTGTGTGTTGAAGAGGTTCTAAAAAAATGTAAGTATTAGCTTGACCAAAATATAAATTCAAATTATAATCCTCATTAGAAAATATGCATAAGCATTGAATTATAATATATGGAGGAAAAGTAAATGAAATGTCCGTTTTGTGGTCAGGAAGATACAAAGGTTATAGATTCAAGACCGGCTGATGACAACTGTTCAATCAGACGAAGAAGACAGTGTGAAAAGTGCAAAAAAAGGTTTACAACATATGAGAAAATAGAAACAATACCGTTGGTAGTAATCAAAAAAGATAATACAAGGGAACCGTATGACCGGTCGAAAATAGAGGCGGGAATATTCAGATCATGCCATAAACGACCGGTTTCGGTTGAAGAAATAAATAAGCTTATAGACGAAATTGAGAATGAAATATTTAATCTGGAGCAGAGAGAAGTAAAGAGTTCTGATATAGGTGAGATAGTTATGGACAAGCTGAAGAATTTTGAAGCCGTTGCATATGTGAGATTTGCATCTGTATACAGAGAATTTAAGGATGTAAACACATTTATGGATGAGCTGAAAAAACTTTTAGATAAATAACAGTCATAAATATATGAAAGGAACAGGAAAAATATGAGTATATTATCCCGCTTTTATCCGGATGAATGCAGAGAATCTGTATACACAATGGATTTTGAAGGATATTATCATGAAGGATATAAAGGAATATTGTTTGATATAGACAATACACTTGTGCCTCATGGAGCACCTTCACAGAAAAAGGCTGAACAGTTGTTTGAAAAATTAAGAAAAATCGGATTTGATACATGTCTTATTTCAAACAATAAAGAGCCGAGGGTTAAACCCTTTGCGGATGCCGTAAAATCAAAGTACATATTTAATGCACACAAGCCTTCGGCAAAAAATTATATAAAAGCAATGAAAATTATGGGTACGACGGCAGAAAATACACTTTTTGTAGGAGATCAGATATTTACAGATGTTTACGGGGCAAAAAAAGCCGGAATACATTCTGTTCTTGTAAAGCCGATTCATCCTAAGGAAGAAATCCAGATAGTCCTTAAGAGAAAGCTTGAAAAAATCGTTCTGACATCTTATAACAGGCATTTAAATAAAGTTTAATCCTATAATTTTTTTATTATATTCTTGTATAAATTGGCTGTATTGTGTATAATTAAAGAGCGTAGTTTGTTAAAAATCAATATAAAATTAAAGGAGGAAAATAATGAACAAAAAAAGATTTATTTCAGCATTGCTCGTTGTTGTGATGGTATTTACATCTCTTCATCTTGACAGTATAGATGTAAAGGCAATGACTGAAGCAGATAACAGTATCGTATATTCATATAATGATACTGACAAAACAGCTACCGTTACAGGCTATAATGATGATTCATCAAATCCTGTGACGAGTATAGTAATTCCGGAAACAGTTACAAAGGATAATGTTTCTTATACTGTAAGCAGTATAGAATCCGGCGCACTGACACAGGATAAATGCAGTGCACTCAAAGAAGTGGCTGTACTCGGAGATAAGGTAGAAATCCAGCAAGATGCTTTTGGTAAAGCAGCAGTAGATGGAGAGACTACAGGCGGATTTGTTGTATGGTGTAATGCAGGAAGTACTGCTGAAACATATGGTAATTCTATCGGTGCTACAGTAAAATATCTGAATGTTAAGGATATAGAGATACCGCAGCCGGTAAAAACTTATTTTTCAGGATGTGAGCCGTTTACAATTACAACAACAATAGCTGCGAAAGATTCAGCTACAGCTACTGAAGACATCTTATTTACAATTCCAAAGGAAAGTATGAAATATATATACTTTGTTGGAAATGACGGAAACCCAACCAATACCACAACAGGTACAATCACACAGAATAGTGATGGAACTGCAAAAGTAGAAGCAATGGTTCAGGTATGTACTACAGAAAACATGGATGTACAGGATGCCGAAGTTACAATAACGGCATCATCAAGAGGTACAGGTGAAAATGCTACAAATACATACAATATATATAAGGCTACTTCAACAATCTCACAGGAGATAAGAGTTTTTAAGGTTATCAGAGAATATGATGAAGCTAAAAAGCAGTATATTACACAGGCAGTTGAATCAGACGAAGGTGTATTGATTAAGGTAGAAGAAGTGCCTTTAGAAGAACTTGAATCAAACGGATATTTTTCAAACAACACATTATATGTAGATAAAGATTACATATTTGCAATAAAAGGTCTTACGGATAATGTATCAGCATATGATTCTATAGGATCTACATGGAATATTTCAACACAGAAAGCTGTTGAAAGTCTTGTTGGAAAAACATTCAATTTTACCAGTGTGTCAGACAAGCAGCTGGAGGCTTATGGTATAGCAGACACAAATGGTAATGAGATAGTAGATGTTGATGCCGGGTTATTAAAATATGCCAATTCAGTCGGTACTACATATACAAGACTTTTCAGTAAAAACAACACATTATCAAAGAATATAAATGTTCAGGTATGTCAGCCAGCAGAATCACTTAAAATGAAATTGAATGGTGCTGAAGTTGAGTATGGTTCATATATATCAGGACTGGTTCAGACATCATATCAGTTATCACATGAATTCACACCTACAAATTCAACAGATACAGTTGTATGGTCATCAGATAACCCGGGTGTTGCTTCGGTAAATGATGGTACAAGCCTTTATCTGAATACAGCGGGTGATGCGACAATAACATGTACTGTAAAAGATTCAAAAAGTGGAAAAAGAAATCTTGCAGGCTGGTTTAAAATCAAGAGTCTTGCAAAATATCAGTACAAGGAAATCGTTTTTGCAAAGGATGATAACAAAAATGAGACCATTACAAAATGTGATATACCTGTAAATGGTGAATATAAAATAATAGTATGTGATGCAAGGGATGGAGTTATATATACACCGGCTGACAGCGAAACGGCTGCTAATGAACCATGTACGTTTAAATCTTCCAATGAATCTGTTGCAAAGGTAGATGAATATGGAACAATAACAGCAGGAGCAAAGGCAGGAACAGCAAAGATCACTGTAATATCTGAAAGTGGTGTAAGCAATATTCTTGAGGTAAATGTATATGCCCCTGTAACGGATATTGTGGCTAATACAATATTTACAGTTCCTATGGGACAGACAAGAGAACTTTCATATTCGTTTAAACCTGCTACAGCTACAGAGGACGTTGTATGGTCAAGTGAGAATAATTCAATATGTGTCGCAGAGGATTATGTAAATGATAACGGAGAGAGAAGCGTAAAAATCAGCGGATTAAAAGAAGGAAAAGCAATGCTTACCGGAAAAACAGTTCAATCCGGTGCAACAGTCAGAATAAATGTTGAAGTTGCAAAACCTATAAATACAGATAAGATATCATTAAATTCAGATCTTAATGATGTTACAACAGATGAAGAGGGAAATACAGTATATAATGTTGCCAAGGGTAATTCGTTTTATGTAAAACCTGTAATTACAAGCAACGACCCTGAGAATCCTACACCAAATGATCTTACAAAATGGACAATTGAGGCAGGACAGGATGTGTGCAATGTATCTTCAGATGGAGGTAATACAGTTACATTTACTGCTAAAAAAACAGGAAAGATTAAAGCTACATTCACCGCATACGGAAAAACACCGGCTGGTGATGAATTTGAGAAAAATGTTTCATTTTATATAAATGTTTATGTTCCTGCGACAAGCGTGGATATAAAGGCCAATAATGCAAGCACTGATGTGGTAAATGTTGAACTTGGAAATACTGCACAGATTTCGGCAATTCTTACACCGAGTGACAGTACAGACAGTATTTCATGGACTCAGGATAATGATAATGTTGAATTGTCAGTTGATAAAACAGCTTCCGGTGTATCAACGATATTAACGGGAAAAAAAGTCGGTACAACAACATTGACAGCGACTTCTGATTCAGGAAAAGTTGACACAATTAAAGTAAATGTCATCATAAAGGCAGAGAAGATATCTTTCTATCAGCATGGACAGGAAGCTACAAAGGCATATGTTCCGCTTAAAGGTACAGCTGATATTTCTTTAAGTGTATCAAATGATGATGTTACAACAGATAAAACATTTACATGGAGTACCACAGGTAATTCAACATATATTAACATTAAGCCATCAGAAGATGGAAAAAGTGCAGTTATAGAAGGACTTGCTAAAGGAACACAGAAAATTACGGTTACGGCACCGTCGGGTGCAACAGCATCAATTGATGTGGAGGTTGTGGTACCTGCTGAAAGCATAGAACTTAATAATACTGAATTTTCAATATTTAAGGGAGATTCTCCTATAAATGTATTTGCCAGTATTTCACCGGCAGAGACAACGGATGTAGTAACATGGAGTGTGGATAAAGAAGGTATTATTAAGATAGCAGAGGATAAAGCTAACACAACAACAACTAAGAAGAGCATAACAGTTCAGGGTGTTGAAGTTGGAGAAGTAACGCTTACAGCTACAACGGTTGACGGACTTACTGCAAGTATGAAGATTACGGTTACTGCAAGAGATGTTGATGATACAACTATATCGGCCATACCTGATCAGACATACAGTGGCAGAGAGATTACACCGGGATTCAATGTAGTAAGTGGAAATAAGTCATTAAGATTAAATGCAGATTACACAGTCAAATACACCGATAATATAAATGCCGGTACAGCTACAATTACAGTAGAAGGTATAGGAATATATGCGGGTACAAAGACAACAACATTTAAGATTAATCCAAAACAGATCAGCCAGACACAGAATCAGGCACTAACTGCTGTTAAATATAACGGACAGGCACAGACACCGGAACTTGCACTTACAGATTCAGCAAGCGGAACTGCCGTAACATTGGTTGAAGGTAAGGATTATACTGTTGAATATCTCAATAATACAAATGTTGGAAATGGTATAATCAAATTTACAGGTATGGGTAATTATACAGGTGAGAAGAGTGTTAATTTCCAGATAACAGCAAAGGATATAAGTACGGCAGAAGATGTTGTTATTGAAGATATTCCGTCTGTAACATATAACGGAACAGGTCAGATACCGAATGTTGTTGTGAAAGATGGAGATAAGGTGCTTGAGCTTAACAAAGATTATATTGTTGCAGCTGCAGACAATGTAAATGCCGGTACAGCTACAGTAACAATAACAGGAAGAGGTAATTATACAGGTATACTTAAATCACAGTTTACTATCAACAGAAAGTCATTAAGTAAGGCAAAATTACCGGTATTTAATAACCAGACATATTGCGGAAATGCTTTTACCATAACGAACATGACAGTTGTTGTTGATAATAGAACATTATCTATGAATAATGATTTCAAGGTTACATGTACTAATAATAAATATCCTGGAAAAGTAACAGTTAAGATAACAGGTATTGGAAACTATAAGTCATCAGCTACAACATCATATATAATATTACCGGCAGCACCTACACAGCCAAAGATTTCATCAAATACAAGCAGTAGTGTAAAATTAAGCTGGAAAAAGTCTGTTAAGGCTACAGGATATTATATATACAAATATGACCAGAAAAAGAATAAATATGTTAAGGCAGCTTCTACAACAAAGAATTCTGTTACAGTAAGCAAGCTTGCTTCAGGAACTAACACAACATTCCAGATATATTCATATGTTAAAGTTGGTTCTAAAGTATATAAGAGTGCTCAGTATGCTACTATTGTTGCAGGAACAAAGACTAAGACACCTTCTATCAAGAAAGTTAAATCTCAGGTTTCTAAGAGTGCAACAGTTGAGTGGAAAACAGTAACAGGTGCTGAAGGATATGAGATATACTATTCAACTTCAAAAAATGGTAAATACAAGTTATTTGGAAAAGTTAATGGTGTGTCTTCAAATGTCACAGGCCTTAAAGCAAAGAAAACATATTATTTCAAAATCAGAACATATAGAACAATAAACGGAAAGGTTTACTATAGTTCATACTCTTCAGTAAAGAGTGCAAAAATTAAAAAATAAATATACAAAAAACGGTTGTCATGTTAAAGTGGCAACCGTTTTTTTGCATAATTATAAATGTGCTATATGGTAATTTTGTTGATTATCTTGTAAAATATTTCTCTTTAATTATATCGACAGGCATTTCTTTGCCGGTCCATATCTTAAATGCTTCAGCACCCTGATATAAAAGCATGTATAATCCGTTGAAAACAGGACAACCGTGTGATTTTGCAATCTTTAATAACTTTGTTTCTTCAGGATTGTATATGACATCAGATACTATTAAGTCGCTTCTGAATACATCCTCGTTATCTATGATGCATGCATCAACATTTGGAGCCATTCCGACCGGGGTTCCGTTTGTAAGAATGTCAGATGAGTTTATTGAGTCATACAGAGCGTTTTTGTCCTCTAAATCATATAGAGTTGCTTTACAGCTGGTTTTCTTATTAATCTGTTCAATCAGATGTTCAGCTCTTGGATAAAAAGCGTCCTTTAAACTGAACACATTTATTTCAGCCACACCATCGAGAGCTGCCTGGGTACATACTGCAGTAGCAGCGCCACCGGCACCCATTAATGTCATTTTCTTGCCGATAATATCATGACCTGCATCTTTTACTGCTCTCATATAACCGATACCGTCAGTATTATATCCTATAAGTTTTCCATTATCATTAAGAACCGTGTTTACGGCACCTATTATCTGGGCAGCCGGATTAGCTTCATCAACTAATTCAAACATACGGTTTTTAACAGGCATTGTACAGTTAAATCCTTTGACATTGAGCGTCTTCAAACCGTTTACAGCATTTTCAAGATTTTCTACATTTACATCAAAACATAAATATACATAATCAAGACCAAGCTGTCTGAAAGCTTCGTTATGCATCATAGGTGATATGCTGTGTGCCACAGGTGAACCTAAAAGACCGGTAAGACCTGTATGTCCGGTAATTGTATATTCCATGTAACTTCCTCTTTTCTGTGTACATATTTTGAAGTATTTACAGAATGTACACTGTTAAAATTATAAATACTATATAAATATCATAGTAATTCAAAAAAAATAATAAGTCAATATGATTTGATTTGCTAATCGGATTTTATTATGGTACAATAATAGTATATGTGAATGTATTGAGGAGGTTTGATTATATGAATTCTGTCATTGCAAGAGGAGTGGAAATAGGAACAGGACGTCCGAAAATCTGCGTTTCCATTACAGGTAGAAACAGAGCAGAAATTCTGCATCAAATAAATCAAATCAGTAATATGCCATTTGATATGGTAGAATGGAGAGTTGACTTTTTTGAGGAATTGACGGATTATATAGCTGTAAAAGAGATGGTTTTGGATATAGACAGGCTGCTGATTAATAAGCCGATTATATTTACATTTCGTTCGTCTATGGAAGGCGGTCAAAAGTGGATTCCGGCGGAACAATACAGTGATCTTATACATACAGCGGTAGGTACGGGAGCAGTTGATATTGTAGATATAGAACTATTTATGGGTGATAAATTTGTTGAAAATCTAATATCAGCAGTTCACAGGCTGGGCGTAAAGGTGTTGGTGTCAAACCACGATTTTGATAAAACACCGTCGAGGGACAAGATTTTTGACAGACTTAAAAATATGGTTTATATCGGTGCGGATATTGCAAAGATAGCCGTTATGCCAAAGAACAAAAGTGATGTTCTTGAGCTGCTTTCAGCGACACTTGAGGCAGAGGAAAAGATTGATATACCTGTAGTTACCATGTCGATGGGTAAGTGGGGAATGATATCAAGAATTTCAGGTGAATTTTTCGGCTCTGCTATTACATTTGGAGCAGGTTCTTCTGCATCAGCACCGGGGCAGATTCCATCGGCGGATTTAAACAAAGTATTAAATATATTACATACCAATCTGGAGGTTAATTAAATTGAATTACAATATTATGTTAATAGGGTTTATGGGAACAGGTAAAACAACTGTTTCCAGAAAATTATCAGAGACCATGAACATAAAAGAAGTTGACATGGATGCCTATATAGTGGAACATGAAGGCAGAAGTATCAATGATATATTTAAGGATGATGGTGAAGAGACATTCAGGAACATAGAGACAGCGTGTCTGGTTGAGATACAGAAAACTACAGGGAAAATAGTATCCTGTGGAGGCGGTGCTGTTTTAAAAGATGAAAATGTAGAACTGATGAAGCAGAATGGTAAAATAGTGTTACTTACCGCAAAGCCTGAAACAGTTTACAAAAGGGTGAAAAACAGTAAAGACAGACCGATATTAAATGGAAATATGAATGTGGAATTTATATCTGAACTGATGGCAAAAAGAGATTCGAGATATCATGAAGTTGCAGATATTATAATAGCTACAGATGATAAGTCTCCGGATGAGATTTGCAGTGAAATCAAAATAAATTTGGATAAAATGGTATAAAAAAGCAAAAAATAGTTGAAAAATAATAGATATTATTATAAACTGTATTGTATGAAGTTTAAGGAGGACAATTAGAATGATATCAGCAGGCGATTTTAGAAATGGAATGACCATTGAGTTAGACAGCAATATATATCAGATTATTGAATTTCAGCATGTTAAGCCTGGAAAGGGTGCTGCGTTCGTAAGAACAAAATTAAAAAATATTAAAGATGGTGGAGTAGTAGAGAAAACATTCAGACCTACAGAGAAATGTCCACAGGCAAGAATCGACAGAAATGATATGCAGTATCTGTACAATGATGGTGATTTATATTATTTCATGGACAACACAACATATGAGCAGATTGCATTAGGTGTAGAGCAGATTGGTGATTCACTTAAGTTTGTTAAGGAAAATGAGATGGTTAAGATTTGTTCACATAACGGAAATGTATTTGCGATTGAGCCACCTTTATTCGTTGAGTTAGAGATTACAGAGACAGAGCCTGGATTCAAGGGTGATACAGCTACAGGTGCTACAAAGCCGGCTATAGTTGAGACAGGTGCTCAGGTTAATGTTCCTTTATTCATCGAGCAGGGTGAGAAGATTAAGATTGATACAAGAACAGGTGAATATTTATCACGAGTTTAAATCTGATATTAATTTGAATTTTATATATGTAATAGGCATTGATGATTGCGGTGCTTATAACATTGAAAAACGGCAGGACAATTATTTGAACTGCCGTTTTTTTAACTTGATTATTTTTTTAATCTATTATAGAATAATAGAGATGCATCCGTAGCTCAGTGGATAGAGCACTGGCCTCCGGAGCCAGGTGCGTGAGTTCGACTCTCATCGGATGCATTCAATAAATCAAATCATTTAGGTCACAATTTTGTCGATATTTCTTTTGTATATGTATACGTGGTTTGACAAAACCTCACTGTCTGTGACTTCTTCACGATTCACATCCTGAACCATAAGAGAAAGCTCGTTTTTTAATAATCCCTCTACAATAGGAACAAGAATAACTTCATGTACACTGCTTGGTAATATATATAAATCGGATTTTACTTTTTCGGCGAAATCTTTTAAGACATTTTTGTAGAAAATGCAGGCAGCACCGTACATTTTTTGAGAATTTGTGAGAACATACATTTCAACAGGCTTGTTAGCCATGTTCAGAGTATCAAGAATTTTATCAGCTTCATCCTCAACTGAAATATCCATAGGTATTTTCCCTTCAATTTGCTGGCGTTGTAAATCGCTTGCAAACATTTCGCGTATAATATCATTCATGTTACGTATTTCTGCCGGAAGTATCCTTGGTGTATTCTGGTAGGATGCCTTTACAATATCTTCTGTTGTGACATTCCACATATCCATGTGACTGTTATGAATAAGAGCAGTAGCACTTCCGAGATAATCACTGTCTATTATACAGTAAAATACAAGAGCCAGATCCATGTTTAGTACATGGGGAATATCGTTTAAAAGCCGTATATTCTTTTTGGCATTGATAACCTTATATACAATATGACTGCTTATATTTTGAAAATTTTTAAACAGTTCTATATCAAATTCAAGCTCATTGCTGTGTTCTTCATACAGTGAAAATATTTCATGTATAATATCACCGAGAGGTTTCCCGTTTTTATAATCATCATAGTACTGATTGAGATAGATGGTCGGCGAGATGTTTGAAATATCATCTGTAATGGTAAGTGCATCATATTCAATGTCGTTTGTTTTAAGAATCTTACTTATATTAACATTTTTCTCCTTTCCTAATATTTTGATAATGCTGGATTTTACGTAATCCAGAAATTCAGAGTAATTCATATCCCCTGTTCTCCTTTTCTTTGTATTTGCAACCATTTTATATGGGTATGCACTTGGAAATTGATCGATTCTGATCGTGAAATAATTTGAAATTAAATTAGATCTGACTAGATACAAAATATTTATATCACACAACATAAACAATGTCAAGCACAAAAAACATTATTGCAATTTTAACTTTGATTTGATAGAATTATTAAGGTTTTATATAGCTGAAAATGTAGAATAAAGACAAATGAAATTGTTCAGAAATGGAGAATAGTATGAGTTCAAAAAAATCGAAAAAGAGAAATAATTCCAGATCACAGAATTTAAAAAACAACAGATTGAAATATATGGAAGATGAAGATAAGGAGCTTGATGAATTGGAAGAGATAATTTCTAAATCAGAAGCTGAAAGCAAAGAAAATGAAAACAGTGATGATAATGAAGAAAATTATATAACAGATGGTTATCTTAACGACGAATCATATGAAGATATAGAGGAGAGCGTTGAGGAGACATCTGATGAAAATTCTTTGGAGGATGAGGAAGAGGAGAATGAAGATTTTTTTGCTTCACTTGACGCAAAGGATGAAGAAGTAAAGACGTTTAAAGAGAGAAAATCAAAAAATACAAAGAAAATTTTACCGGATAATTTAAATGAATTTATAAAGGATAATCTTAAATGTGTAATATGTGGTTCTATAATAGGTGTTCTGACTATTGCATTAATTATCGCACTTGCATTTGACAGATCCGGCAAAGATTCATCAGGAGATGCAAAAGTTCATACCAGCGGAAACATTACAAAAGATATGCTGCAGGAGACAGGTGACAAGGCAATAGTGGAACTGGTAAATAATTATTTTACTGCCCTTACAGAGGGAAACCTTAATAAACTCTCAGAAATTATGGATTCAGTTGACGGCATATCGGCTGATACATTAAAGGCAGAGGGTGAATATATAGAAGAATATAAAAATGTGAAATGTTATGTTAAGGACGGCTTAAATAAAAATGAGTATGTTGTTTATGTTTATTATGAAAATAAAATATTAAACATTGATACATTAGCACCGGGAGCTATAATTTTATATGTCAAAAAAGATGCGGCATCAAATGAATATAAAATTCAGAGCAACATAAATGATGATAAAATTTCAAAATATATAAAGAAACTTTCAAAGGAAAAGGATATTATTAATTTCAATAAAGAAGTTGATGATAAACTTGATAAGGCGTGCATTGAAGATCCGGATTTAAAAGCATTGCGAGATGCGCTTATTTCGTCAGGAAATGAAGAGGCTTCATCAGAGAGCGGTTCTGATTCACAGGAGACACAGCCACAGAATGAGACAACCGTACCGGAGCAGACAACATCTGTAGCCGCAGGTGAGTAAATTTACCAATTGATGTATTAAGAGTTTCTTGACATTATTATGCATAAAACTTATAATATATTCATGGAATTTACAGATAAAATTTCATAAGCTAAATACACTGCTTTCCCTGCAAAACATTCGATAAAGATAATAATGTGTTTGATGTTAGGTCAGAAGAGTGGTGCATAAATATGTAAAATTTATAAAAATTAAGGAGGAAGTAAAATGTCATATGTTGACGAAGTCATTGAGCTGGTTGTTAAACAGAATCCGGCTGAGCCTGAATTCCATCAGGCAGTAAAGGAAGTATTGGAATCATTAAGAGCAGTAGTAGATGCTAATGAGGAGAAATTTAGAAGAGAAGGAATTCTCGAAAGACTCGTAAATCCTGAGAGACAGATTAAATTCAGAGTACCTTGGGTAGATGATAAAGGAAATGTTCAGGTAAATACAGGATACAGAGTACAGTTTAACAGTGCCATAGGACCTTACAAGGGAGGATTAAGACTTCACCCTTCAGTAAACCTTGGTATTATCAAATTCCTTGGATTTGAGCAGATTTTCAAAAATTCTCTTACAGGACTTCCTATCGGTGGTGGTAAGGGTGGCTCTGATTTTGACCCTAAGGGAAAATCAGACAGAGAGATTATGGCATTCTGCCAGAGCTTTATGACAGAGCTTTGCAAATATATTGGCGCAGATACAGACGTTCCTGCAGGTGATATAGGAACAGGTGCGCGTGAAATCGGTTACATGTTCGGACAGTACAAGAGAATCCGTGGCCTTTACGAAGGTGTTCTTACAGGTAAGGGATTATCATATGGTGGTTCTTTAGCACGTACAGAAGCTACAGGATACGGTCTTCTTTATCTTACAGAAGAAATGTTAAAATGCAACGGAAAAGATATCAAGGGTGCTACAGTTTGTGTATCAGGTTCAGGAAATGTTGCTATATATGCAACAGAGAAGGCTCAGCAGTTAGGAGCAAAGGTTGTTACTGTATCTGATTCTACAGGTTGGGTATATGATCCTGAAGGAATCGATGTTGCACTTCTTAAGGAAGTTAAAGAGGTTAAGAGAGCAAGACTTACAGAGTATGCTGCTGCAAGACCAAGTGCTCAGTATCATGAAGGACGTGGTGTATGGACAATTAAGTGTGACGTTGCTCTTCCATGTGCTACTCAGAATGAGTTATTATTAGAGGATGCTAAGGCATTAGTTGCAAACGGATGTACAGCAGTTGCTGAAGGTGCTAACATGCCTACAACAATGGATGCAACAGAATACTTACAGCAGAACGGTGTATTATTTGCACCTGGTAAAGCTGCAAATGCCGGTGGTGTTGCAACATCAGCACTTGAGATGTCTCAGAACAGCGAGAGACTCAGCTGGACATTTGAGGAAGTTGATTCTAAACTTCAGAATATCATGGTAAATATTTTCCATAATCTTGATGATGCTGCTAAGAGATACAATGCAGAAGGTAACTACGTTGTAGGTGCTAATATCGCAGGATTCGAAAAAGTTGTAGACGCTATGCTTGCACAGGGTGTGTGCTAGTATCTGATAAACTATGAGAAATGCGGACTTTGGTCCGTTGCTCGCATAAATTTAAGATGCCCCGTAGTTGTAATACTCACGGGGCATTTTGAGTTTATATAAACCGGTGAAAAAAGGAATTTGTGAGGTGCATTATGAATAAAGAGAAAGGGTTGTTTACCGAATTATTAGTAATAACTGTAATACCTCTCATGATATTGGCAATTACAGTTACTGTCTTATGCAATGAAAGATTCACAAAAACTATATATGGACAGGTTGAAAAGGAATTAAAAGATATAGCAGTTTCGGTACTGGATACATATGATATGGCATATCCGGGAAATTATACAATGGTGGAAGATGAGAAAACTATCCGGGTGTATAAAGGTAAAAATGAAATAACAGGGGACAATACATTTATTGATTCGTTAAAAGAAGATACGGGAATAGACATTACTATATATTATTATAATACGAGAATACTTACGACACTGTATAATGATGGCAAACGGCTTGTTGGAACTTATTGCAGTTCAGTTGTCGAAAATGATGTACTTGAAAAGAAAAAATCAAATTTTTATAAAAGTGTTTATTTAGGTGAAGAAGAATATTTTGCGTATTATCAGCCTGTTTTTAATGCTGATAATGAGTGCGTCGGAATTGTTTTTACAGGGAAACCTGTAGCTAAAATAAAAAAAGAAATAAATATGAATTTGATTCCGCTTGTTACGGTTATCATCATATTTATATTAATAATCGTGATATTGTGTTTGAGATATACAAACAGAATTTTAAAATACATTAAAAGTTTAAAAAATTTTATGGGACAGATTGCAAATGGAAATCTGTCTACGGAACTTAACGCTGAAATTTTGAAAAGAAATGATGAAATCGGAACTATGGGACGTTCTGCCGTGGAAATGCAAAATTCTCTCAGAGTTTATGTAGAACAGGATGTTCTTACAAAAATTAATAACAGGCGTTATGGTGAGAAGATGTTGTCTAAGATATTGCGTGAATCACAAAAAAATGGTGTAAAATTTACAGTTGCAATAGGAGACATAGATTATTTTAAGAAAGTTAATGATACATATGGACATGAATGTGGAGACATGGTGTTAAAAAAGGTGGCTTTTGTTTTAAGAAAAAATATGCAGTCAAACGGATTTGTCGCACGTTGGGGCGGGGAAGAATTTTTGCTGGTGTTTTATGATTGCGATTTGGAAAAGTCAGTTGAAATATTGAAAAATATTTCAGAAGAGATAAATAATATGAATATGTTTTATGACGGAAAGGAAGTCAGCATAACCATGACATTCGGGGTGACTCAGGGTGACAGTTCAAAGAAGGAACATATCATAATAAAAGAGGCTGATGACAGGCTGTATGTCGGAAAGAAAACAGGAAGAAACAGGATAATTGATAGAAATGTATAATAAATTTTTTTCACATATTTATGTTGAGAGACAGGCTTTAGAATACGAAACAACAGGACTTATACTTAAAAAATTTAAAAATTCGGAAATAATATATATAGACCACTATAAGGATGTGTTTTCAAGAAAGCATCAGGATTTCATGCACCAGAAAAACTGTCAGTCAATTATACTGGCGGTTAATAATGAGAAAAGCGTATATAAGGGTGCGCCTGTATGCCAGAGCTTTGGAAATGAACATTTTTACTATTGCTCCAATATAAAAAATTGTATATTTGATTGTGAGTACTGTTATCTTCAGGGCATGTATACTTCGGCAAATATTGTTATATATGTAAATATTGAAGACATATTTAAAGAAGTTGACAGTATTGCAGAAAAACATCCGGTGTATCTGTGTATATCATATGATACGGATCTGATTGCGCTTGATGGAATAACCGGATTTCTGGCAAAATGGAACGATTATGTGTGTAAGCGTAAAAATATTACCATTGAACTCAGGACGAAATGCGGATACAGCAGTTTTATAGAAAATTTCAGTAATTACATAAATGATAATATGATTTTTGCATGGACATTATCACCAGATTTTGTTATTAACAGGTACGAACATAAAACAGCGCAATTAAAACAAAGATTAAAAGCCGTAAATTATGTGATAAATAACGGAGGCAGGATTCATTTGTGCTTTGACCCTTTAATTTATTGCGAAGACTTTGAACAGGTTTATGGGGAAATGTTTAAAGAGGTATTTTCAGCCATTGACAGTACGAAGGTTGAGGGTGTGAGTATAGGTACATTCAGAATATCAAAGGCCTACCTCAAAAATATGCGAAAAAACAGGGTCAGTGCGGTTACATACTATCCCTATGAATGTCATAACGGTGTATATGAATATGGTGATGAAATAAACAGTAAAATGCTGGGATTTGCGAGAGAAAAAATAGAGGAATATATTTCAGCAGATATAATATTTGAAGGAAATTAAAAAAGAGAAATTTGTGTGGAGGCAAATATGAAGGCAGCGATTGTTACGGGTGTCACATCCGGTATAGGAAAGGCAATTTCAGGGATGCTTATAAAACAGGGCTATGATGTGTATGGATTTGGACGTGATTTCAGTAAAATCGAACATGATAAAGAGCTGAATCAGATGAAGAAGTTTCAAATCGATTTGACAGATATAGGTTTGCTGACAGAAACCTTAAAGAAAATAAAAAAAGAAGCTGACATATTTCTGGTTGTAAATAATGCCGGAGTAGCATATTTTTCATTGCATGAGGAAATGAATCCTCAAAAAATACATGAAATGGTATGTGTGAATCTGGAAGTGCCTATGGTAATCAGCCAGCTTTTAATGCGTGATTTAAAGAAAAATAAGGGAACGATAATAAATATTTCTTCAGTCACGGCAAAGAAAACTAATACCTATGGCTGCTGCTATGGAGCTACTAAGGCGGGAATCACAAGCTTTTCAAACAGTTTATTTGAGGAGAACAGAAAATATGGTGTCAGGGTGATTACAATACATCCTGATATGACCATGTCTGAATTGTACAGAAACGCAGATTTTGATGTGGGAGAATCAGCGGATTCATATATTTTACCGGAGGAAGTTGCTTCTACGGTGAAATGGGTATTAGAACAGAGAGACGGACTGGTAGTCACGGATATTACCGTGCGTCCGCAGAAGCATTTATTATCCAAAGGGAAAAGACGAAAATGAATATATATGACAGAATAATTGAATTGAAACAAATGAGAAACTGTTATGAAATGTGGGAGGAATACAGGGGAAATCTTACTTCATATATTATAAAACATGTGTCGGCAGGAGATGAGATAGCAGTATTTGGAGCAGGAAGGTGCGGAGACATAGATTTAAAATTACTTTCGGATGCCGGAGCGCGTATCAGTCTTTTTGATAATGATTATGATGCCATGTCAGAGGCGGTAGAGTATTATGGTATTGATGCGGAATGTATCCTATGTGATTTTGTCGGTATATTTCCGGATGAATACAGAGAGATTCAGGATATAGTCGTTCACGAATTGAGAAGACATAACTCTATAGAAAAGGCTGCGTGCGAAGTGTATAAATATCTTCAGGGAGTGTATGCAGCACTTTCTGATAAAACACCTGCATTTGGTGAACAGTGCTTTGATATGGGCATATGTGCCGGAGTATGCAGCCAGATAAATAATACGGCAGCGTGGATATGGGAGGCAGTGTGTAACACATTTCAATATACAGATGATGAAATATTTAATCTGATTAAAGAAAATAATTCTAAATGTGTGGAAAAATTTCACGGTGCAATAATTAATTCTGTAAAAGGAAAATTTATAGCGGTAAATGAGATTGAAAGATATGGAGTACAGGGCAGCGTTGAGGGAGCGTGGCAGGCTATAAATGATATAAAAAAATCAGATAAAATTAAAGTAATAGATGAAAAAATGTGTGACTGGATTTATAATAATAATATAAAATATAGGATGCTTATACAGTATGCAGAAAAATGCATTAGATAATTGTGAAATTAGAAATGAGGGTTAATATGAAAAATACAAATAATTTTTTGGTTGCAGGAATTTTGCAAATGGAAACAATTGTAAGAGTGCAGAATGTACCTGTTGAGTACAGGTCTCTTACAAGCAGGGCAAATACAATATTTACGGATGTCGGTGGAGATGCCTACAATACGGCAAAGGCACTTAAATGGCTTGGAAATGATGTGGACCTTCTGTCGATGATAGAGAAAAACACTTCGCCGGATATTATAAACAATCAGAACGATTCCATAGAACTGTCTACAGACTACATATTAAACCGGTTAGATGCCATGCCGTCTGCGGTGACATTTTATGCGGATAATAAAAAACAGCAGGTATTTGAGGATACAAAAGATCTTATTAATAATGAATATGATATGGACGTGTACAAAAAGAGACTTGAAACGGCAGATATGGTTGTGCTGTCTAATGTACATTTTTGTAAACCGATGATAGATGAGGCACTTGAAAGACAGATACCGGTTGCAGTCAATATCAGAGACTTCGGTAAAGAGGATTTGAAATTTAATGATGCATTTTTAAGTGTTGCAGATATTATTTACATAAGTGATGATGATCTGACTAAAAATCATTATGAGTTTGTTAAGGAGATAGCAGATATTTATTCACCAAAAATCATTATTTTAGGAAGAGGTGCAAATGGTGTACTTTTATATTCGGCTGAAGATAATATATTTGCAGAGTATAAGAGTGTGAGAACGCTTGAAGTGGTAAATACTGTCGGAGCCGGAAATGCGCTTTTTTCCTGCTTTTTGCATTACTATGTAAAAACAGGAGATGCAGTTTTATCAATTAAAAATGCACTCCTGTTTGCTTCTTATAAAATCGGTTTTGTAGGTACGTCAAATGGATTTATGACGGAAGAGCAGATTGAACATTGGCATAATATTATCTGGAACAGATAGAATTACTTTACAATGTCATATTTATCTTTGAAACGGATTTTTTAATCTGTTTCATAAAATCACTGGAATTTGAAAATAAATTCTTCACGTCATCAATTTTGGCATTTTTGAGTTTATTCTCATCAATTTCAAGAGTTGAATCACTTTTTACGGTAATTCCGATTTTTTCAAGTGCTTTGCTCTGACTCTTTGTAAGTTTGCTTATTTTGTCAGCTCTGTATGTTACATCATATGATGTAGATTTGGCAGTTGAGGATTTAAAATTGTTATATATTGATACAAAGGCACCGACTTTACCTTTCAGATTTGAGTCGGCATTTGACTGCTCGGCATTAAAATTTAAAGTGCGGACATCTTTTATAAATTTGTTCAGTGCCTTTGTATCGTATGATACCAACAGGCTGTCAGAGATATCGGTTCTTCCTGAAGATTTTTTTGCTTCTCTGTTTGGAGAATAGTATTTTCCAAGGTAAAATGATGATGATAATGAAGAATTACTTGTATCTATTGATGAACTCATAATTTTTCCCTCCATAAAATAAAATTAATTTTATATATTGTATGTATCGGTAAATAAACAGAAAAACATTAGCTGTTTATTGACAATATATAGCATTAAGTGTTAAACTGTATGTTCAGACTGGAGGATTAAAGTAATGAATATAAAAGGTGCAATATTTGATCTTGACGGAACACTTATTGACTCGACGTGGATATGGAACCGGATTGATATGGATTTTCTGGGAAAAAGAGGTTATGATGTTCCTGAAGATTATGTTCATCATATAGCACCTCTCGGGGTTGATGAAACGGCCATTTATACAAAGGAAAGATTTCATTTGACGGAGACGACGGATGAAATAAAAAAAGAGTGGTATGATATGGCAATTGATGCATATACAAACGAGATATTATTAAAACCGGGTGTATATGATTATCTGCATATTTTACATAATAAAGGTATAAGCCTTGCTGTTGCAACGGCATCGGATAAGGAGCTTGTTGTGCCGGTATTGCGAAGAAATAAAGTACTTGAATTGTTTAATAATATAACTACAATAAAAGAAGTAAGCAGAGGTAAAGGATATCCTGACATATATATTTTGGCGGCGGAAAAGATGAATTTAGGTCCCGCAGAATGTGTTGTTTATGAGGATATTATACAGGGTGTAACCGGCAGCAAAAAGGGTGGATTTTACACAGTGGCAGTAAATGATAATCATTCTGCCGAATATAAGGAAAATCTGATTAATATGGCAGATAAATATATAAATAGTTTTGAAGAATTAATATAACATTTTAGGAGGATAAGATGAGAGAATATTATACACAGATGGAAGCAGCAAAGAAAGGAATTGCTACTCCGGAGATGGAGATAGTTGCTGCCAAAGAAAATATGGATGTAAATAAACTTATGGAGTATGTTGCATCAGGTCAGGTTGCAATTCCGGCAAATGTTAAGCATACATCATTATCGGCAGAAGGTATAGGTACAGGATTAAAGACTAAAATAAATGTAAATCTCGGTATCTCAGGTGACTGCAAAGATTATGATATGGAAATGGAAAAAGTTAAGATGGCTATAGATTATGGATGTGAAGCCATTATGGATCTTAGTAATTATGGTAAGACAAACACGTTCAGAACAAAACTTATTGATATGTCACCTGCAATGATAGGAACCGTTCCAATGTATGATGCCATAGGATATCTTGAGAAGGATTTGCTTGAAATCACGGCAAAGGATTTTTTAAGAGTAGTTGAGGCACATGCAAAAGAAGGTGTGGATTTTATGACTATTCATGCAGGAATCAACAGACGTGCAGTAGAAGCATTTAAGAGACAGGGACGAGTTATGAATATCGTTTCAAGAGGAGGTTCTCTTCTTTTTGCATGGATGGAAATGACAGGAAATGAAAATCCGTTCTATGAATTTTATGATGATGTATTGGGAATATTACATGAGTATGATGTTACAATAAGTCTCGGAGATGCATTAAGACCGGGATGTATAGCTGACAGTACTGATGCAGGACAGATTAGCGAGCTTATAGAACTCGGAGCTCTTACAAAACGTGCATGGGATAAAGACGTTCAGGTAATGGTTGAGGGACCGGGACACATGGCAATGAATGAAATAGAAGCTAACATGAAGCTTCAGAAGAGAATATGTCATAACGCACCATTTTATGTATTAGGACCATTAGTTACAGATATTGCACCGGGCTATGATCATATTACTTCTGCAATAGGCGGAGCAATAGCTGCTGCAAGCGGAGCTGATTTCTTATGTTATGTTACACCGGCAGAACATTTAAGACTCCCTGATGTAAATGATGTTAAAGAAGGAATCATTGCATCTAAGATAGCTGCCCATGCTGCTGATATTGCAAAGGGTGTTCCGCATGCCCGCGATATTGACAATAAGATGGCTGCTGCAAGACATAAACTTGACTGGGATGAAATGTTTAAATATGCCATAGACCCTGAGAAGGCACAGAGATATTTTGAAAGTGTTCCACCGGAAGACAGACATTCATGCTCTATGTGTGGTAAAATGTGTGCGGTAAGAACCACTAATAAAATTCTTGCCGGTGAAAAGGTTGAATTTTGTTCTGAATTATAGGAATAATAAACATGGTAACGAAAAATAATATTAAAAACTTTGATACGAATGAAACTGTAAGAATAAATAAATATTTAAGTGATGCAGGTGTGTGTTCAAGACGTGAGGCTGACAGATTAATTGAAGCGGGTAAAATAACCGTTGATGGAAAAAAAGCCGTGGCGGGAATGAAGGTTACACCCGATATGAGAATTGTGTGTAACGGAAAACCGGTAAAACGTGAAAAAGAATTTATTCTGATTGCACTTAACAAACCGGTTGGAATAGAATGTACATCCGACAGAAATAATCCTGATAATATTATTGATTTTGTGAATTATCCTAAACGTATATATACTATCGGAAGACTTGATAAGAACTCAGAGGGACTTATACTGATGACTAATGACGGTGATATTGTAAATAAGATATCCAAATCATCAAATGTCCATGAGAAAGAGTATGTTGTAAGGGTTAATAAACCTATAACCGGTGAGTTTGTAAAAAACATGCAGGATGGAGTGAAAATATTAGACAGAGTTACACGTCCGTGCAAAGTATATCAGGAAAATAAAGATACGTTTAGAATTATTCTTACACAGGGACTGAACAGACAGATAAGAAGGATGTGTGAAGCATTAGGTTACAGAGTGTTGGAGCTTAAACGTATACGTGTCATGAATATCAGACTTGGACGATTGAAAACCGGCACTTACAGAAACGTGACAAAAAAAGAAAGAGAAGAATTGCTTGAGATGATTAAGGATTCAAAAAATTAGAGCTGAGGTATTATGATGGAACAACAATATCAGAGATTAAAAGAACTCGTAGATCTGCTTAATGAAGCATCCAGAGCTTATTATCAGGAAAGCCGTGAGATAATGAGCAACTTTGAATATGATAAACTGTATGATAAATTGGTGGAATTAGAGAAAAATACAGGTATTGTTTTGTCAGACAGTCCGACAGTACATGTAGGATATGAGGTATTAAGCCAACTTCCTAAGGAGACCCATGAATCCCCGATGCTATCTCTTGATAAGACAAAGAAAGTTGAGGGTTTAGCTTCATTTCTCGGAGGAAGAAAAGGTGTATTATCGTGGAAACTTGACGGTCTTACAATAGTTCTTACATACAACAACGGAGAACTTATAAAGGCTGTTACAAGAGGAAACGGAATTGAAGGAGAAGTGGTTACAAACAATGCAAAAGTATTTAAGAATATACCACTTAAGATTTCTTATAAAGATGAGCTGATAATACGTGGTGAGGCTGTAATTACCTATCCGGATTTTGAGAAGATTAATCAGAGCATTGGTGAGATAGATGCCAAATATAAAAATCCGAGAAACTTATGTGCAGGTTCGGTAAGACAGTTGAGTAACGAGGTAACAGCCAAAAGAAATGTAAAATTTTATGCATTTTCCCTGATTAAAGCAGATGGTGTGGACTTTAACAATTCTATAGAATATCAGTTTCAATGGCTTGAAAAACAGGGATTTCAGGTAGTGGAATCCAGAATGGTCAGTGCAGAAGATATTGCGGAAAATGTAGAATATTTTGCGGAGAAAATAAAGACCTACGAAGTTCCGTCAGACGGACTGGTGCTTATGTACGATGATATTGAGTATGGATTGTCTTTAGGAACTACTGCAAAATTTCCAAGAAACGGTATTGCATTTAAATGGAAAGATGAAATTGCAGTGACTACATTAAGAGAGATTGAGTGGAGTGCCTCAAGAACAGGACTTATAAATCCGGTTGCCATATTTGATCCGGTAGAGTTAGAGGGCACGACAGTTTCAAGGGCCAGCATTCATAACTTAAGTATAATAGATGAACTTGAGCTTGGAATAGGTGATGAGATAGAAGTATATAAGGCAAACATGATTATACCTCAGATTGCCGAAAATCATACAAGAAGCAGAAAGCTTGACATACCGGAGGTCTGTCCTGTGTGTGGTGGCAAAACGGAGATTCAGAGTATAAACAGTACAAAAACTTTATACTGTACAAATCCTGAGTGTCAGGCAAAAAAGATAAAACTGTATACACATTTTGTAGGCCGTGATGCAATGAATATAGATGGTCTGTCAGAGGAAACATTAGAGAAATTTATTGACATGGGATATATACACGAGTTTGCTGACATATATCATCTTGACAGATTTGAAAGTGAGATAGTAGGGACTAAGGGATTTGGACAGAAATCCTTTGATAATATTATTGATGCAGTGAACAATTCAAGAAAGACAAACGTTATCAGAGTTTTATACAGCCTCGGAATATCAAATATCGGTCTGTCAAATGCCAGATTAATATGCAGGGAATTTAACTATGATATTGAGCTGATAAGAAATGCAACAACAGATTCTCTTGTATGTATAGATGGAGTCGGTGGTGTCATAGCCGATACATTTACTGCTTATTTTAATTCTGATGAGAATAACAGACATCTTGACAATCTGTTAAAAGAGCTTAATATAGAAAAGATAGAGGAATCAGATAAAGAGCAGATTTTTAACGGTAAAACATTTGTAATCACCGGAAAGGTGAATCATTTTGCCAACAGAAATGAAGTCAAGGCAAAGATAGAAGAACTTGGCGGAAAGGTAACCGGAAGTGTAACATCAAATACTGATTATCTTATTAATAATGATTCAATGTCTAATTCTTCCAAAAACAAAAAAGCAAAAGAATTGGGTATAGATATAATAACTGAAGAAGAGTTTATCAGTATGTATTCATAAATAAAAACTTATATTATAAACGCTTCGGAAATGGAGGAAAAAATGCCAATTAAAGTTCAGGGCGATTTGCCCGCAAAAGCAGTTATTGAAAGCGAAAATATTTTCATAATGGATGAGAACAGAGCAATAATGCAGGATATACGTCCGCTGCAGGTTGCTATTCTTAATCTCATGCCACTTAAACATGAAACAGAAATTCAATTACTCAGAGCATTATCTAATACTCCGCTGCAGGTTGATGTGACATTTGTGTTTGTAAAAAATCATGTGTCAAAAAACACACCTGAAAGTCACTTGAATAAGTTTTATACAACATTTAGTGAAATTAAAGATAAAAAGTTTGATGGATTCATTATTACAGGTGCACCTATAGAACTTATGGAATACGAAGAGGTTGAATATTGGGATGAAATTGAGGAGATAATGGAGTGGACCAAGACAAATGTAACGTCAACGTTGCATGTATGCTGGGGCGCACAGGCAGGTCTTTATCATCATTTTGGGATTCAGAAACATCTTCTCAAAGAAAAAATGTTTGGTATATATGAACATGAAGTAATACATAGAAAAGTACCTCTTATGAGAGGATTTGACGATGTATTTCTGGCTCCACATTCAAGACATACAGAGGTGAGAACAGAGGATATTAAAAATACACCTGAACTTACAGTACTTGCAGAATCAAAGAAAGCCGGCGTGCTTATATCCATGACAGAAAATGGAAAGCAGATATTCCTTATGGGACATCCTGAGTACGATAGGATAACACTTGATACAGAATATAAACGTGACAAGGCAAAAGGCATGGATATACAGATTCCATATAACTATTATAAGGATGACAATCCTGACAATCCGCCGTTATTGACATGGCGTGCACATGCCAATGCGTTCTATACCAATTGGCTTAATTATTACGTTTATCAGAGTACGCCTTACGAATGGTGCTAAATACCGCACAATAGCCGTTTTGACGGTGTTTTGCAGGAAGTCAATAAACTATGAAATTCTATGAAATTCTATGTATTTCAATGGCAAAAGTGTGTAGTAAGTGTGTAGTAAATGCTTTTAAAGTGTGTAGTATATTAAAAATAATAAAGAGCTATTATAAGTGTGTAGTAAATGCTTTTAAAGTGTGTAGTATATTAAAAATAATAAAGAGCTATTATATGCAATAAATACGAGTAGGACAGTGAAATGTCCTTCTCATATTTTGTTAAAATTGAAGTTATGGCATTTTTATAATGTAGTTATGTATAATAAGCATTTATGTCAAATACAAGTAAATTTATAAATGAACCTTCATCATATTCCACATCTTCAGGTTTGCTTGCCATAGGAAAATCATTACCAGCTTCTAGTTCGCCAAGAATCCAGCCGCTGGCGGCATCAATTCCCATATCAATTGCATTTATAAGAGAATCACCCTGGGTTAAACATTCGGGAAAATCAGGAAATGAAATCCAAAATCCACCTTCTTCAGCTTTGTGGAATATTGCGGGATAAAATAATTTATTACACATAGGGCATACCTCCGTTTGATGTGATTACATTATAATACGTAATAATATATATGCCAATAATAAACTTGAAATTTTATCAGAACAATTAAAGCTGGATTTGACATCCTCTAAATCACATCAAAACATGAATAGTGTCTAAGCTGCCGCACATATACTATAAAAAATGTATGGTGGCCAGTTTATCATGATATTAGAATCGGCAGCATCAGAATTAAATCTTCCAAAGGATGTTTTACTGGGTGCATCACTTATGCATTTGACAGGACATTATGAGGCTGTTATTGAAAATTACAAAAATATTGTGGAATATAATAATAGTGTGTTAATCGTAAATACTAAAACCGGAAGGATTAAAATTTCAGGTGAAAACCTGCAAATAGAGTACTTTACCGGAGATGATATGAAAGTAGTAGGGCTTATTAAAGAAATAACCATTATATAAGGGGGGATGTGAAACGAACATTTTATTAAGATATATAAAAGGATATCTTATAGTTCGGATAAGCGGGATTAATAAAGAACGTTTCCTTAATTTGTGCAGAAATCATAAATTTGAAATATGGAATGTAAAACAGACAGACAATAATGAATATTTGTTTTACATAGATATTGAAGATTTCAGGCTGTTAAAGGATATAAGGAGAAAGACATCATGTAAGATAAAAATTTTAAATAAGTCCGGGTTGCCGTTTTTTATATATAAGTATAAAACCAGAGTACTGTTTGTAGTCGGTGTTATTTTATTCTTTCTTATTTCAAATATTATGTCACGATATATATGGAATATTTCGCTGGACGGAAATTACAGTTATACCAGTGAAAAAATTATAAATATGCTTGAAAAAAACGGAATAAAACATGGCATAAATAAAAATAAAATTGTGGGAAGTGAAATAGAAACACTCATAAGAAATACATATCCTGATATCACATGGGTTTCGGTTGAACTTAAAGGGACCCGGCTTATAGTTCATATAAAGGAGAATTTTGACCGGACGATAGTCGAAAAGGAGGATAAACCGTACAATCTGCTTGCGGGTAAAGAGGCGGTTATTACAGGCATTGTAACCAGAAATGGGACACCTAAAGTGAAAACGGGTGATAAAGTAATGCCGGATACTGAACTTGTGTCGGGAATGCTTGAAATAATCGGTGACGATGGAAGTGTAGTGTCAAGAAAATATGTGTTATCAGATGCGGATGTATTTGGAAATGTTGTATATGATTATTCGGATAAATTTCCATTAATCCATGAAATAAAGCAATATACCGGAAAATATAAAAGGGCATTATCAATAGAGGTATGTACAGCCGGAATAAATCTGATTGGCTTACCTGTTAAATATGATTCATTCGATATTGTTTCTGACACATCGCAGTTATGTATTTTTGATAATTTTTATTTGCCGGCGTATCTGGTGAAATATAAATATAATGAGTATATTACTTTGAAAGAAAAATATACAAAAAAAGAGGCTGAAGAGGTAGCAAACGAAAAAATATCTCGTTTTTTAAAAGATTTGGAAGAAAAGGGTATTCAAATTATACAAAATAATGTTAAAATAGAAGTTAATGAAAACGACTGTTGTTCATCCGGGAACATTGTTGGAAATGAAAGGCTCGGAAAAATACAGTACATTACTGAGGATATGAAAAATCAAAATGACATAGAAGAAGGGACTGATATAGCAGATGAGCGTGATTGAGAGTATAATGGATATTCCGGCAGGACATGAGCAGAATGTATTTGGACAATTTGATTCGCACCTGAAAAAAATTGAAAAAACACTTCATGTTACGGTTATTGCAAGAAATTCAGAATTAAAAATAATAGGAAATGAAGTAAGTGCAAAAAGGGCTAAGGATGTATTTAATGAACTTATTGAATTGTCAAAAAGAGGTAACGCTATTTCAGAGCAGGATGTAAACTATGCCCTCAGTCTTTCGATGGAAGGAATGACGGAGACAATGTCAGCTCTTGATGATGAGATAATATGCCGGACCATAAGCGGAAAGCCGGTAAAACCTAAAACTCATGGACAGAAGAAATATATAGATGAGATTCGTGATAAAATGATAGTGTTTGGTATCGGACCGGCAGGTACGGGAAAAACATATCTTGCGATGGCAATGGCTATAACGGCTTTTAAAAATAACGAAGTAAATCGTATTATTCTTACACGTCCGGCTATAGAGGCCGGCGAAAATCTGGGATTTCTTCCCGGAGATTTGCAGAGTAAAGTTGACCCGTATCTGCGGCCGCTTTATGATGCGTTGTATCAGATAATGGGAGCTGAAAGTTATTTAAGTAACTCAGAAAAAGGACTTATAGAAGTTGCACCTTTAGCATACATGCGTGGACGAACCCTTGATAATGCGTATATTATACTTGATGAAGCACAGAACACTACTCCGGCGCAGATGAAAATGTTTTTGACACGTATCGGATTTGGCTCAAAAGTTATAATAACCGGAGACTTAACACAGAAAGATTTACCGGGAAATGCAGTGTCAGGACTTGATACAGCAATAAAGGTTTTAAAAAATATAGATGAGGTAGCATTTGTACAGCTGACGAGTCAGGACGTTGTCCGTCACCCTCTTGTACAGAAAATAGTAAAAGCTTATGAAGAATATGAGAAAAAACGCAAAAATTAAATATATTATATTATTCACAGCTTTTGTGTACACTGTGGTTTTTTCACAATACTTTATAAACAGGCAGCCGTTGTTTGAATATGAAAAGCAATCGGTTGTTGCACTTGTTGCATTTTCGGCACTGTTTTTTCTTATGTGTATGTTAAAATATTCTCCATCCCAAAGCGGCTGGGGAATATTTTTGGTGCTATACTGTCTGTTTATTGGATTGCAGCTGGTGTTTATAAATATGCAGCCGGCATATGTTCCATTGTTTTTACCGGCAGTTATTATAGCACTGATGTATAGACCGTATTGCGGTATGGCATTTCATCTCATGTATTGTATATTGTATTTTTATATAAGTAATCAGACTGATTTAAAGATGATTGTGTACTGGATACTTACAGGTATAATATTTTGTTTTGTAACAGAATTTATGACAGATTTAAACGGAATGATAAACAGCGGGCTTATATATATAATTACTTATGCCATAATAACAATTTTAAGATTGCGTTATGAAGATAATAAAATTGATTATTTTATGATGCTTCCGGGTTTGTTACAAATATTTGTAACAATAATGATATGTTTTCTTGTAATTGTGGGAAAGAAATTTATTGATATAAGAAAGAAGCCTTCAAAAAGTAAGTATGTAAATTATTGTAATGAAGATTTTAAACCTATAGCTGAAATGCGTGATACGTCATTAAGGGTGTTTTACCATTCTCTTGAGGTTGCAGACTTATCGGCTGCTGCCGCATCTGCGATAAATGCTGATGCGATGCTGGCAAGAGCGGGGGCAATGTATCATGACATAGGAAAGACTATGAGCAGCAATTATGTAAAAGCAGGAGTTTTAGTTGCAAAAGAATATAATCTTCCAAAGGAAATAATAGACATAATAGAAGAACACAATGGTAAGATAAGAAAGCCGGCATCTAAAGAGGCGGCTATAGTATATCTTGCAGATACACTTGCATCAACCAGAGATTATATGATGAAGACAGGCAATCAGAAAATGGATGAAAAGAAGATTATAGATAATATTATGATGCTCAGACTTGACAGTGAAATGTTAGATGAATCAGGACTTACACTTTCGGATTTCAGGGAAATAAAGAAAACTTTTATAGAAATAATGTGCGGAAATGAACGAAAATAACGCAAATTATCTGTGGAATGGAGAATGAGAATAAATGAGTTTAGTGATTGAAAATGAAGTAGATGTAAAATTTGATTTTGATTATGAAAAATTAATAATGGATGTTGTTAATTATGCTCTTGATTATATAAAGTGTCCGTATGAAAGTGAAGTAAATGTGACATTGACAAATAATGAGGAGATACATAAAATAAACAAAGAATTCAGGGAGATAGACAGACCTACCGATGTACTGTCATTTCCGATGATTCAGTATGAAACACCGGGAGATTTTGATATTGTAGAATCCTGTGAAGATTTATATTTCAATCCGGATAGCGGAGAAATGATTTTGGGAGACATTATTATCTCGACAGATAAGGTGTTTTCACAGGCAGAAGAATATGGACATTCCCCTAAAAGGGAACTGGCATTTTTAGTGGCACACAGTATGCTGCACCTTTTTGGGTTTGACCATATAGATGATGAAGAGAGAAAAGATATGGAAAAACGCCAGAATGAAATACTTGATGCACTTGGAATATACAGGTAAAGCATCTGCGAAATGGAGAACAGAATGAATTATATAAAGTTTATTAATATGGCATATGATGCAACTAAATTTTCATATGCACCATATTCAAAATTTAAAGTCGGGGCAGTTGTAGTGACAGAGGATGAAAAACTATACACCGGATGCAATGTTGAAAATTCATCATACGGTGCAACTGTATGTGCTGAGAGAACTGCTGCGCTTAAGGCAATATCAGAGGGATATACTAAGTTCAAAGCTATAGTAATAGTTTCTGAATCAAAAAAATTCACATATCCATGTGGGATTTGCAGACAGTTTCTATCTGAATTTATGTCAGATGATGCAGAGATTATTTTACACTGCTACGATAATGATGAAAACCAGATGAAAATATATAAATTTTCGGAATTGCTGCCTGAGGCATTTAAACTTTAATTTTTTGTATAAACATGTAAAATATGGCAGATACTTAGATTATATAAGTTAATTTAAGGAGGAAGCCATATGAAGAAGGCTGCGTATGTAATAACTTTTGTTGCTTTATCATTGATATTTGTAATGGCTTATTATTGTTGTTATTTTTATGCTACTAATAATATGAAATCAAATCAGGTAAAAACTATTTATGATGAGATGGAAGAAAATCCGGTGCTTGATAACAGTTATACTGATGCCGGAAAGTCAGAGGAGGATATTATAAATGATAAGACAAGATATGTACTTGAAATATATGATGTAAATACCGAAACGGTAACCACTGAGGAGAGAAGCATACCTATTGAATTTCTGGGACTTGACCGTGAGGGCATGATTGAATATATATCAGAACATTCTAAAGATAATGTTGACGAAAACGTTACAAATGTACAACTTGTATCATTTTCAAGCACATGTATTGTTATTAGGAAATCCATAGATAATCAGAAAAAATCTGATTATAATTATTGGATTATAGATGAATCAGGAATAATAAAAGTATATAAATCTGATAAAAAAGAACTGTATCTTGATACCGGTATAGAAAGTGCCGGACTTGAAAAAGAGGACCGAAAGAAACTTCGTTCAGGATTTTATATAGAAGATATTAAAGCGTTATATAACTATCTTGAAACTATTACAAGCTGAGTTTCTAATGGGTTATTTAGAAATGAGGAATTTATGATTAACGATGTGATAATAATAGGCGGTGGTGCATCAGGAATGATGGCGGCAATAACTGCTGCTTCAAGAAATAAAAAAGTAACCATTATTGAACACTGTGAAAAAACCGGGAAAAAGATTTTGATGACCGGAAACGGCAAATGTAATTATTCAAACACTTTACAAAATGTTGATTGTTATAGAAGTTCTGATGACAGCTTTGTGAATTCGGTATTGGAGAAATTTCCGCAAAAAGATGTGACGGATTTTTTTTTAAGAAATGGAATTGCGACTAAAAACAGAAACGGTTATCTTTATCCGCGTTCAGGACAGGCGGCTGTTATAAGCGAATTTCTAAGAGAAAAATGTGAGCATGCAGGTGTGAATATAATATGTGGACTAGAGTGTAAAAGTATAAAATGTGTAAACGGCATATTTAGCGTAAAATGCAGATATATGGAAAATGGAGAAAAATGTGTAATGTCTGCCCGTTCCGTAATCGTAAGTACCGGTGGAATGACATATCAGAAATCCGGTTCTGATGGAAGCGGATACAGGATACTCAGTGAATTGGGTCATCATATTATAAAGCCGCTTCCGGCATTAACACCTTTGCACTGTAAGGAAAAGTTTTTTAAAGCGCTTAAGGGTGTACGATGTGATGCCAAAGTAAGTTTATATATAGACAATAAATTTACCGCATCTGACACAGGAGAACTTCAGCTTACGGATTATGGAGTCTCAGGTATTCCTGTATTTCAGATAAGCCGGTATGCGTCAAGAGCTTTAGATGAAGGCAGAAAAGTTACCGTAGATATTGATTTTGTACCGGAATATGATGAAAATACTGTAGGAGACATTTTATTAAGTGACAATGATTTAAGTATTTCCCAGACACTTAACGGCATTGTAAATAAGAAAATTTCTCAGGTTATATTAAAAATTACAGGTATATCTGAAAATATGGTTTCAAAAAAAATCAGTACAAATGATGTCCGTAAAATAGTAAGACATTTAAAATCAACAAAGGTAACCGTCACAAAAACAGGCGGATTTGAACAGGCACAGGTATGCTGTGGAGGTGTAAGTACAGACGAGATAGACAGTGGCACTATGCAGTCAAAGCTGATAGACAATTTATTTATAACAGGTGAAGTTATGGACGTAGACGGTATATGCGGAGGATACAATCTTCAATGGGCATGGTCTACAGGTTATATAGCAGGCAGCAATTGTTAAACATAAAGGAAAGTGAAGACAATGATAAGAATAAATCAGATAAAGCTATCACCGGACCATTCAGGTGAAGATTTGATAAAGGCAATTACAAAGGCTTTACATATAAAAAGCTCTCAGATTTTGGAATATAAAATCGCAAAAAAATCAATAGATGCAAGAAAAGGCACCATTTCATTCTGCTATGCCGTGGATGTAAAAGTCGCAGAAGAAAAGAAGATAATTTCGAAAGTCAACAATAAAAATATTATGTCAACAAGCGTAGTGGAATATATTCCTGCTATCACGGGAACACAGGATGAAAAGTTGTCACCGGTAGTTGTAGGAAGTGGTCCTGCCGGATTTTTCTGCACATATCTGCTTGCAATGTACGGATACCGTCCGGTAATGATAGAACGGGGCGAAGATGTTGACAGCAGAACCGAGGCCGTAGAAAAGTTTTGGGAAACGGGAATACTTGACACTCATTCAAATGTGCAGTTTGGTGAAGGCGGTGCCGGCACATTTTCAGACGGTAAGCTTAATACACTTGTAAAAGACAAGTACGGACGGAACAGATTTGTATTAGAGACTTTTGTTAAGTTTGGCGCACCGGAAGATATTTTATATATTAATAAACCGCATATTGGTACGGATATATTAAGAAATGTTGTCAAAAACATGAGAATTGAGATTGAAAGACTTGGGGGCACGGTAAGATTTAATACATGTCTTACAGACATTCAGATAAAAAATAATAAAGTGTGTTCAATAACTGTAAATGAAAATGAAAAAATAGAATGTGATACCCTTATTCTTGCCCTTGGTCACAGTTCAAGAGATACATTTAAAATGCTTGATAAAAAGCAGCTTATCATGGAACCTAAAGCTTTTGCAGTAGGTGTGAGGGTTCAGCATCCGCAGGAAATGATAAATATGTCACAGTATAAAACTATGGAGTACGAGGAATATCTTCCGGCGGCTGAATATAAACTGACGGCTAATCTTAAGTCCGGAAGAGGAGTGTATTCATTTTGCATGTGTCCGGGAGGTTATGTTGTTAATTCTTCATCTGAAAATAAAATGACAGCAATAAACGGAATGAGTTACAGTAAGCGTGATGGAGAAAATGCAAACAGTGCAATAATTGTCACTGTCACACCTTCGGATTTTGGTGGAGACGGCCCGCTTGCCGGCATAGAATTTCAAAGAAAGCTTGAAAGTGCAGCCTATACGGCAGGAAACGGAGCTGTACCGGTACAGCTGTTAAAGGATTTTAAGGATTCAAAGGCTACAAAAGCATTTGGAGAGGTGAATCCACAGATAAAAGGAAATTATGAGTTTGCAAATTTAAGAGAAGTATTTCCTGAATATATTTCGGAATCGCTGATATCAGGAATGGATGTGTTTGCGGGAAAAATAAAGAACTTTAACAGGGATGATACCATTTTAGCGGGAGTTGAGAGCAGAACATCCTCACCGTTAAGAATCGTCAGAAATGATGTTCTCGAAAGTAATGTATCAGGAATATATCCATGCGGTGAAGGCGCGGGTTATGCCGGAGGTATAACTTCCGCAGCAATGGATGGCATAAAAGTTTTTGATGCAATTTCGGCAAAAATAAGACCATTTTTATAAAAAAACGTGACTTGCGTACAAATTTGTAGTAATATGAAATGAGTTTATGGAAAAGAGGCACTTGAAATGGAGAGTTATATGAATAGCAGAGAAATATTAAAGGATAAAAAGAGAATAGTAATAAAGATTGGTTCATCTTCCCTTACACATTCTTCTACCGGAAAAATTAATCTTACAAAGCTAGAAAAGCTGGTGAGAATTTTAACGGATTTGAAAAACAGCGGTAAAGAAGTGATACTTGTCTCATCAGGTGCCATAGCTGTAGGACGTAATAAAACACATATTACTGATTTTGAGAATACTACTCTTGCTGAAAAGCAGGCATTTGCAGCCATAGGTCAGGCACAGCTTATGATGATATATCAGAAATTATTTGCAGAATACGGACAGACGGCAGCACAGGTTTTGATGACTAAATTTACTATTATGAATAATCTGAGCCGTAAAAATGCAGAAAATACATTTGAGGAGTTATTAAAGCTCGGTGCAATTCCAATAGTTAATGAAAATGATACTGTTTCAACATACGAAATAGAGTTTGGAGATAATGACAGACTTTCAGCCATGGTTTCCGCAGTGGTAGGTGCAGACCTGCTTATTTTGTTGTCGGATATTGATGGATTATATACAGACGATCCAAACAGTAATCCTGATGCTGAATTTATAGATATTGTTCCTGAGATTACAGATGAATTTCTGAATATGGGAAAGGCCACTTCGGGAAGTAATGTGGGAACAGGCGGCATGAGTGCGAAACTTGCAGCAGCAAAGATTGCCACAGAGTCAGGTGCAGATATGGTTATATCAAACGGTAATGATCTGATGAATATATATAGGATAATTAATGGTGAGAATTGCGGAACACTTTTCTTATCCCATAAAAATGAAAATTTCTATCTCATGGATTACATAGAGGAGTGATTGGAGACCAACTGCTTATGAATATAAAAATTTTGAAAAACTTTGAAAATTACGAAGATTGTAAAGCTACGATGCTGAATGAAAATCTTGTTCTTGAAAAAGTGTATTCTGACATAGAAAACTCAGGATTAAAAAAAATCAGATATATATTGCTTGATATTTCTGATAATTCAAGACGTGAAATTCTTCCACAATATGATAAATATAATATTGGTGATGTGAAAAATGTTTCTTCCTCTTCGGATTATATTTATTTCTTTACTTTTAATCAGGATGGTGATGACAGTTCTGAAATAAGACTGATGAGATACAACATTATAACAGGTGAACATGAAATTATTTTTAAGTACAGTGATGATATCACTATGTATTCCATAGTAAAAAAACTTAAAGTGTTTGTTTTAAATGAATTTTATCTGTTAGTTCAGCAGGAATATTTAAAAACAAATGCAGCGGAAAACTGTTCCGGTTTTTTTAAGTTTGAGTCCTTTTTATATAATATAAATGACCAGAAAATTTATTCAGTAGTAGATGAAAATCTTTCAACCAATGGAATAAATGATATTATACCCGTTTCTGAAAATCTATGTATAATGAAAACAGGCTTTCCGCTTTTGCAGGATAACAGATACAGCCTTCTTGAGAAGGAAGAGGTAAGTGTAGAAGCAGTCAGTCTGGTAAACATCGGGCAGCTGATATCTGATATATTAATTATGCAGACGTCGATTACATTTGATACGATTGATCAGGCTTATTATAACAAAACAATTCCTTATATCGAGGTTCAGGACAATTATCTTATATATTCAGTGACGGATACTATAGAAAATTATGAAGAGGTTGTTTTTTATAATATAAATGATAAAGAATCTACCAGATGTATTAATAAAAATGTTTTCAAAATGGAAGATTTGGCAAAGCATTATATAATAAATGATGAGCCGTATATATGCATATCAAAGGCCACAGGAATAGAATTTGTCAACCTGAAGAAGGCAAAAATAGAGTATAAATTTGAAGAAAATCTGAAATTGGAAACAGTTGAAAAGAATATGTTTATATTTTCGGGTAAAAGTGAAAAAGGGTTACTTAGAAAAAGTTATCATTATTGCGAAGTATACGATTTACAGCAGAATATGATTCTGCGTGAAAAGGGAGATTATTTTGAATGTAAATGCTTTGGAGATAATCTTTATCTTTTTATTATATAAAGTATCTGCGGAGCGATAAATCGCTCAGAAATGAGGATTAGTATGAAGAAAAGCGGAATTATTTTAGAAGGTGGCGGAACTCGTGGTGTTTTTACATCGGGCGTGCTTGATTATTTTATGGAGAAAGGATTATATTTTCCATATGTTATAGGTGTGTCTGCCGGTGCGTGCAATGCAGTCGGATATGCGTCAAAGCAGCCGTACAGGACGAGAAAATGTATGATAGACTATCTGTATTCAGACTCGTATCTCAGTATAAAAAATATGCTCTTAAATAAGGGACTGTTTGATTTGGATCTGATATTCGACAAATTTCCGAATGATTTAATACCGTTTGATTATGATACTTTCTTTTCAAAAGAGATAAGATGTATTATCACGGTTACAAACTGCATAACCGGTAAGGCAGAGTACCTTGAAGAATATGAGGATAAAAAAAGACTTATGGATATCTGCAAGGCATCAAGCAGTCTGCCGTATATTTCACCGATAATAGAAATTGACGGTACGCCGTATCTTGATGGAGGACTTGCTGATTCAGTGCCGATAGTTAAAGCACTGCATGATGGTTGTAAGCGTCCGGTCATAATACTTACACGTAATAAAAATTATAGAAAAAAAGTTAAGGATTCGGTGGACTTTTCAAAGCTCGTATATCGTGATTATCCTAATTTAAATGAGACAATATATAAAAGAAATGCAAGATACAACAGGATGATGGAATTTATCGAACATCTTGAAGAAAAAGGACACGTTATAGTTTTACGTCCTGAAATGCCGGCTATAGACAGGGCAGAACAAAATACGGATGTACTTATGGATTTTTATCAGCACGGATATGAAATTGCAGAGAAATATTATGATTCAATCATAGAGTTTATAAAATAAAATCTGATTATATACAGGAGGAAACTGATGGAAGATTCAAAATTAAAAAGAATAAATGAATTATATAAAAAGTCAAAGGCTGAAGGGCTTACTGAAGAAGAAAAAAAAGAGCAGAAAGCACTGCGTGAAGAATATGTAAGACTTGTCCATAATAATCTCAGAGGGCAGCTTGACAATATAAGCTTTGTAAATCCGGACGGAAGTATAACTCCGGCAAAGCCAAGAAAGTAAAAGACACAGGTGAGTGGAATGACAAAAGCAGAGTTAAGAAGTCATATGATTAAGATGAGGTCATCAATGTCTGAAGAAGATGTTATTATTAAAAGCAATAGGATATTTAATAATCTTTCATCAATGAAAATATTTAAAAACGCAGATATTATATTGTGCTATGCATCATATAATAAAGAGGTTATGACGAAGGAGATATTAAATTATTGTCTTTCAAACGGCAAGAAGATTGCATTTCCAAAAGTTGATGGCAAAAACATGGATTTTTATTATATTAATTCACCGGATGATTTAAAACAGGGATATAAAGGAATCTTAGAACCGGAGACATCTTTCATGGTAAGTGAAGAAGATGTTTTAAAATCCGTTCTGATATTGCCGGGAACATCTTTTGACAGAACGCTTAACAGAAACGGATATGGAGGTGGGTATTATGACCGCTATATTGATAGATACAGACCGGGACATGTTATCGGGATAGCGTATGAATTTCAGATATTGACGTCAATACCACATGATGTTTATGATAAAAAGGCAGATTATATAGTTAGCGAGGTAAAGATATATGGAAAATAAATATTTAGAGACACTTGGAAAGAATGCTGTTGCAGCAGCACCGATACTTACGGCTCTTGATACCGTTAAAAAGAATCAGGGATTAGAGGCAGTGGCAAAGGCACTGGTTAAGCGCAGTGAAGAAATACTTGCAGCCAATGCTATTGATATGGAAAATGCAAGAAAAAACAATATGAAGGAATCACTTCAGGACAGACTGTTACTCACTGTTGACAGAATAGAAGGAATGGCAGAAGGACTAAAAAAACTTGTTGCTCTTGATGATCCTATCGGTGAAGTAATCGGCATGAAAAAGAGTCCTAATGGTCTGATGATTGGCAGAAAGAGAGTTCCACTTGGAGTAGTGGGAATTATATACGAGGCGAGACCTAACGTTACGGCTGATGCTTTCGGTCTGTGTTTCAAGACAGGAAATGCTGTAATATTAAAGGGCGGAAGCGATGCTATAAATTCTACGAAAAAAATCGTTGAGATAATCCGTGAATCTTTAAAAAATATAGGAATAACAGAGGATGCAGTTGCACTTATTGAAGATACAAACCGTGAAACTACAACAGAGTTCATGAAAATGAGAGAGTATGTTGATGTTCTTATTCCGAGAGGAAGTGCAGGTCTTATAAAGGCAACGGTTGAGAACAGTAAAATTCCTGTTATAGAAACAGGAACAGGAAACTGTCATATATTTGTTGATGAGTCAGCGGATATGAAAATGGCAGCAGATATTATAGAAAATGCAAAAACCCAGAGAATCGGTGTATGTAATGCCTGTGAGTCTCTTGTTATACATAAAAATATTGCAGAAAAATTTATCCCTGTGCTTGTAGACAAACTTAAACCTCATAATGTTGAGATACGTGGGGACGAGACATCAAGAAAGTATTCGGATTATATCGTTCCGGCAACAGAAGAAGACTATGGAAAAGAATACCTTGATTATATTATTTCTGTTAAGACGGTAGATAATTTTGATGAAGCAGTCGCACATATAAACAAATATAACACAAAACACAGTGAGTCGATTATTACCAGCGATTACGAAAATGCAAACCGTTTTCTGGATGAAATAGATGCAGCAGCAGTATATGTCAATGCTTCCACAAGATTTACAGACGGCTTTGAATTCGGTTTCGGTGCGGAGATAGGAATAAGTACACAGAAGTTACATGCAAGAGGTCCGATGGGACTTGAGGCACTTACAACAACGAAGTTTATAATATATGGAAACGGACAGGTACGAAAATAAGGTATTATGCATATATTAAATATAACCGACAAAACACAGGTGATTTTTTGAATATTATAGAGCCTGATCAGTTATATAAATATAATGATATAATTAATAAGTCCATATGTCTGGCTGAAGTTTATAAAAATATATTAAAACTTGAGACCATAGGCATATCCCATGATAATAGAAATATTATCATGTTAAAACTTGGAAGATGTAAAAAAAATATATTGATTACTGCAGGAGTACACGGAAGAGAATATGTCAATTCCGCTGTACTTCTTCGCATTATTGAGAACTACTGTTCACTTATGACTTTGGGAAAGCTTGATTTTAAAGATTGTGGTATAATATTTGTGCCTGTATTAAATCCTGACGGATATGTTATAGCAACAGAGGGATTTAAGGGGATTAAAGATAAAAAGTTAAGATGCTATTGCAAATCCATGAATGAAAAATCCTTTATGTGGAAGTGGAATGCCAGAGCTGTAGACATAAACCGTAATTTTATTTCATCGATGTATGAAAAGAAAGTACATACAGGAGATGTGAACAGTGAAAATGAAACTAAAGCATTTATAACACTTGTTCAATATGAAGATACTATCGGTTATCTTGATATTCATTCAAGGGGAAATGTTATATATTATTATAGAAATGCAATGGGTAAAGATTATAACACCACCCAGAAAAATATAGCCCGCAGATTGGCAGAGATTACGGGATACAATATTATGCCGCCGTCGTTAGAGATTGACAGTAACGATACCGGTGGAAATACAGTACATTATTATTCGGAATATATAAATAAACCGGCACTGACTTTGGAAACCATAGATGATAATGCAGCATTTCCGTTGTCTTATACATATGCAGGTCATGTTTATTATCAGATACGATACGTTCCACTTGAATTTTTGCAATTATGTAGGTATAATGCAAGTTGTTAAAAAAGACAATACAATGCGGTAAATCGCTTCAGAATGGAGGATTCGATGAACAGAACAGAAAATCTTGAACTTGATAATGAATTAAAAAGACAGAATTATTATATAGAATTATGCAGGGAGTGGGTTGCAGAGCAGAGTGCAAAGCTTGGAAGACCGCTTACCTGTACGGCAAAAACTTTCGGATGTCAGATGAACTCAAGGGACTCCGAGAAATTACTGGGAATACTTATAAAAATCGGTTATGTGGAAACTGATTCTGAAAATGCGGATTTTGTTTTGTACAATACATGTACGGTTCGTGAAAATGCAAATCTTAAGGTATATGGCCATTTGGGATATATGCAGAATTTAAAGAAGAAAAATCCTAATATGATGATTGCACTTTGCGGTTGTATGATGCAGGAGGAGACTGTAGTAGAAAAAATTAAGAAAAGCTACAGATTTGTTGATGTGGTTTTTGGAACACACAACATTTTTAAACTTGCCGAACTTCTGTATAAGCGTATTGAAAGTGGCAAGATGGTTATAGATATCTGGAAAGATACGGATATGATAGTCGAGGATTTACCTATTGAGCGTAAGTTTTCATTTAAATCCGGTGTAAATATCATGTTTGGCTGTGACAATTTCTGCAGCTACTGCATTGTGCCATATGTAAGAGGACGTGAGAGAAGCAGAAAGCCTGAAGACATTATAAAAGAAATCGAAAATCTGGTTGCTGACGGAGTCATAGAAATAATGCTCCTCGGTCAGAATGTAAATTCATATGGTAAAGGTCTTGAAAATGAGATTACATTTGCACAGCTTTTAAAACAGGTTGAACAAATCGAGGGACTCAAAAGAATACGTTTCATGACTTCACATCCAAAGGATTTGTCGGATGAACTTATTGAAGTAATGAAAAATTCAACGAAAATATGCAGGCAGCTGCACCTTCCTATACAGTCCGGAAGTAACAGACTCTTAAAGCTTATGAATAGAAAATATACAAAAGAAAGTTACCTTGAACTTGTTGACAAGATAAAAACAGCTATGCCGGATATAGCACTTACTACGGATATCATAGTAGGATTTCCGGGAGAGACAGAGGAAGATTTTCAGGAAACAATGGATGTGGTAAAGAAGGTAAGATATGACAGTGCATTTACTTTCATATATTCAAAACGTACAGGTACACCGGCAGCAAAAATGGAAAATCAGGTATCAGAAGAAGAGATAAAAGACAGATTCGACAGACTGCTTGCCGAGGTTCAGAAAATATCCGCTGAGGAAACAGAGAAACGTGTCGGAATGGTTCTTCCTGTTCTTGCTGAAAGCAGAAATACACATGATGATTCGCTGATAACAGGACGACTCTCTCATAATACAGTAGTACATTTTAAGGGAACTCCGGATATGATAGGTAATATATACAATGTCAGACTGAATGAGGCAAAGGGATTTTACTATATCGGTGAAATTGTGGAAGAAAGGTAGTAGAGTGACTTATGGAAAAATTATCACCAATGATGCAAAAATATGTAGAGACTAAAGAACAGTATAAGGATTGTATACTTTTTTATCGGCTGGGTGATTTTTATGAGATGTTTTTCGATGATGCCATAACAGCATCAAAGGAGCTTGAAATAACTCTTACAGGTAAGGAGTGTGGACTTTCTGAAAGAGCACCGATGTGCGGAATACCATATCACTCTGTTGACACATATCTCAATAAGCTTGTTGCACTTGGACATAAAGTGGCAATATGTGAGCAGGTGGAGGATCCGAAGCTTGCTAAAGGACTTGTAAAGCGTGAAGTTGTAAGAATAGTAACACCGGGAACAAATATAAGCACATCAGCCCTTGATGAGACAAAAAATAATTATCTTATGGCAATTGTGTATGTTGATAATAAATTTGGCATATCTGTTTCAGATATTTCAACGGGTGCATATTTCATGACTGAAGTTGACACAGTGCGTGTACTTCTTGACGAGATAAATCGCTTTACACCGACAGAAATAATATGCAATGCCTCTGTATTATTATCAGGACTTGATATGGATGATTTGAAAAACAGGCTCGGAATAACCATATCAACTCTCGATTCGTGGTATTTTGATGAAGAGCTGTGTGTTCGTGCATTGAAAGAACATTTTAAGGTAATGGATTTATCTGGTCTTGGTCTTGCGGATTATGATTCGGGTGTGATAGCAGCCGGCTCGCTTATGCAATACCTTATGGAAACACAGAAAAATTCATTGTCACAGCTTACTACCATTACACCGTACTCTACAAATAAATTTATGGTGATAGACACTTCTACAAGAAGAAATCTTGAATTGACGGAAACACTCCGTGAAAAGCAAAAGAGAGGGTCTCTTTTGTGGGTACTTGATAAAACAAAAACAGCCATGGGTGCCCGTCTGCTCAGGAGTTCAATAGAACAGCCGCTTATAGACAAGGATGAAATAGAAAAACGTCAGAATGCCATAGAGGAAATAAATGATGAACTTATAACAAGGGATGAAATAAGGGAATATCTTAACCCTATATACGATCTTGAAAGGCTAATAAGCAGAATAGCATATAAATCTGCAAATCCCCGTGATTTGATAGCGTTTAAAAATTCTCTTGAAATGCTTCCTCATATAAAAAATCTTTTAAAATCATATAAATGCAGCCTGCTTAGCGGTATATACTCAGAGTTTGATGAACTTGAGGATATATATGATATTATACAGAAGGCAATAATTGATGATCCGCCTATTGCAGTTAAGGAAGGCGGAATAATTAAAGAAGGCTACAGCGAAGAAATCGATAAATTAAGAAATGCCAAAACAGACGGCAAAACATGGCTTGCAGATTTAGAAACCCGTGAGCGTGAACGTACAGGTATAAAAACACTTAAAGTCAAGTATAATAAGGTTTTCGGATATTGTATAGAAGTGACCAATTCATTTAAAGATAAGGTACCTGATGATTACACCAGAAAACAGACACTTACAAATGCCGAGAGATATATTACACCGGAATTAAAAGAGCTTGAGGATATTATCCTTGGGGCAGAAGAGAAATTATACACTCTCGAATATAATATATTCAGTGAAATCCGTGATTCTATTGCCGGAGAGATTATCCGTATTCAGAAAACAGCAAAAAATGTAGCTGAGATAGATATGTTCTGTTCGCTTGCATTTGTAGCGGAACATAGCAATTTTGTCAAGCCAAAGATTAATGAAAAAGGTGTTATTGATATAAAGAACGGAAGACATCCTGTTGTTGAAAAAATGATGCAGGGAAATATGTTCGTTGCAAATGATACACTTTTAGATAATGGAAAAAACAGAATTTCTATTATCACAGGACCAAATATGGCAGGAAAATCAACATATATGAGACAGACAGCACTGATTGTTCTTATGGCACAGATAGGAAGCTTTGTTCCGGCTTCATCGGCAAACATCGGAATTTGTGACCGTATTTTTACAAGGGTAGGTGCATCGGATGATTTATCATCAGGTCAGAGTACATTTATGGTAGAAATGACAGAAGTAGCCAATATTCTTAGAAATGCCACATCAGACAGCCTTTTAATTCTTGATGAGATAGGACGTGGTACCAGTACGTTTGACGGCTTAAGTATTGCATGGGCGGTAGTCGAACATATAAGTAATCCGAAACTTCTCGGAGCAAAAGCATTATTTGCCACACATTACCACGAACTTACAGAACTTGAGGGAACTTTAGATAATGTAAATAATTACTGTATAGCAGTAAAAGAACAGGGAGATGACATTGTTTTCCTTAGAAAAATTGTTAAGGGCGGTGCTGATAAAAGTTATGGTATACAGGTGGCAAAACTTGCGGGAATACCTGATTCTGTTATACAGAGGGCAAAGGAAATCGTAAATGAGTTAAGTGATGCAGACATAAGCGTTAAAGCTAAAGAAATTGCAGACAGTACATCGAGACCTAAGAAAAATGAATACCTTAAAGATAATGTCGAAATGACACAGATGTCTTTATTTGATACGGTAAATGATAATGAAATAATAGAAGAAATAAAAAATCTGGATATAGGCAGAATGACACCTGTAGATGCTCTAAACGAGCTTTATAAAATGCAGAACCGTTTGAAAAACTGCTGGTAATATATACAGTTAAAATAAGTGATGGAGGATTTTGCTATGGCTAATAATATAGAAGTGCTTGACCAACAGACAATTGATAAAATAGCAGCAGGGGAAGTTGTAGAAAGACCTGCTTCTATAGTAAAAGAGCTGCTTGAAAATTCAATAGATGCCAAATCAACGGCAGTGACAGTTGAAATCAAGGAAGGCGGATTATCTTTTATCCGTGTTACAGACAACGGATTTGGAATAGATAAATCCCAGATACAGTTGGCCTTTTTAAGACATTCCACAAGTAAAATCCGTTCTATTGAGGATCTGATAACTGTATCATCGTTAGGATTCAGAGGTGAAGCGTTATCAAGTATAGCAGCAGTATCACAGGTTGAACTTATTACAAAGACTCCAGGTTCCCTTACAGGAACCAGATATATAATTGAGGGCGGTGTGGAGAAGAGTATAGATGAAATAGGTGCTCCTGATGGGACAACATTTATAATCAGAAATATATTTTTTAATACTCCGGTAAGACGTAAGTTTTTAAAGACGGCTGCTACGGAGGCAGGGTATGTTGCAGATGTAATCGAACATATGTCAATGTCCCATCCTGAGGTATCCATAAGGTTTATAAATAATAATCAGAACAAGGTCCATACATCCGGCAATAATAAGCTGAAGGATATAATATATAACATATACGGAAGAGATATAACATCTAATCTTATAGAAGTTGAATCAGCGGGAAAACTTATGAATATAAGTGGCTACATAGGAAAACCTGTTATATCAAGAGGTAACAGAAATTTTGAAAATTATTATATTAACGGCAGGTATATAAAAAGCAATATTGTCTATAAGGCAATAGAGGATGCGTATAAACCGTTCATGATGCAGCACAGATATCCGTTTACATCCCTGCACATAGAGATTGACCAGACTCTTCTGGATGTGAATGTTCATCCTTCAAAGATGGAACTCAGATTTAAAAATCCGGAGGAAATATACCCTGAAATATATAATACAATTTCAAATGCACTTGTAAAACGTGAGCTGATACCGGATGTTGTTCCGGGGAAAAGCGAAAATCCCAAAGCAGCTCCTGTTAAAAAAGCACCAATCCCGGAACCCTTTGAAAAAAAAAGAATGGCAATAGCAGAACCGGCTCCTGAATATATAGAAAAGCCAAAACCTGAATCAGGACCTGAACCGCAGCCGGCTGTTAATGTTAATCCTATTATGGAGGAAAAGCTGATTCCACCTATAAATGATAGAAAGCCTGAACAGCTTGAGTTGTTTGATGACAGGTTATTATCTAAAACATCAAGGTGTCACCATAGACTGATAGGACAGATATTTGATACTTACTGGCTTGTAGAATACAATAACTGCCTGTATATGATTGATCAGCATGCTGCACATGAAAAAGTCTTATATGAACGTACAATGAAGGGACTTAAAACAAAACAGTATACATCACAGCAGATTAATCCGCCTATAATATTAAGTCTCTCGATTAAAGAAGAGGAAATGTTAAAAAAGCACATTGATAATTTTAAAGAGATAGGATATGAAATCGAGCATTTCGGTGGACGGGAATACGCTGTAAGAGCCGTGCCTGATAATATGCTTTCGATTTCTAAAAAAGAGCTGTTAATTGAAATGCTTGACTCACTGTCAGATGATACGGCATCTAAAACGGCGGATATAATAACCGAACGTATAGCAACTATGTCGTGTAAGGCAGCAGTAAAGGGAAATAATACGCTTAGTGATGATGAAGCAAACGCTCTTATAGAGGAGCTGCTTGAACTTGAAAATCCATATAATTGTCCTCATGGAAGACCTACTATTATATCAATGAGCAAATATGAAATAGAAAAGAAATTTAAACGAATAGTATAAAAGACAGATGGGAATGAGTAGATTGAACACAAAACCACCACTTATTGTTCTGACCGGCCCGACTGCTTCGGGAAAAACAGCACTGTCAGTTGAGCTTGCCGGACAATTAAATGCAGAAATAATCAGCGCGGATTCAATACAGGTATACAGACATATGGATATTGGCTCTGCTAAAGTAACTCCTGATGAAATGAAAGGAATAAAACATTATCTTATAGACGAGCTTAATCCGGATGAAGAATTTAATATTTACAGATTCAAAGAATTGGCAACTAAGTATATAAACCGGATTTACAGTAAAGGCAAGATACCTATGATTGTCGGCGGAACAGGATTTTATATACAGTCGGTAGTATATGATGTGGATTTTAGCGAGACGGATGATTCGCATGAATACAGACATGAACTTGAACAACTGGCAGAAAAGCATGGTGCCATATATCTGCATAAGATGCTTATGGATGTAGACAAAGTAACGGCAGATAAGGTACATTACAACAATGTTAAAAGAGTGATAAGAGCTCTTGAGTATTACCACGATACGGGAATGCCGATTTCTGAACATAATACTGCCCAACAGGAACGTGTATCACCATATAACTTTATATATTTTGTTCTGACTGATGAAAGAAGCAGGCTTTATGAAAGGATAGATACAAGAGTTGACGAAATGTTTAAGTCAGGGCTTGTGGATGAGGTTAAATGGCTGTTAAACAACGGATGTACATCGGATATGATTTCCATGCAGGGAATAGGTTATAAAGAAGTCGTTTCATATCTGAATGGAGAAATGGGGCTTGATGAAACGATAGAGCTTATAAAAAAGAATACAAGACATTTTGCCAAACGGCAGCTTACATGGTTCAGAAGAGAAAAAGAAGTAAAATGGATTGATTTATCAGAGTATGGTTACGATAAAAATATTATGTCAACTAAAATAATAGAATGCTGTAAGATGAAAGGAATAACAGATTATGAATTTACAGGAAATGTACAATAACGCAGGAATAAGTAAAGAAGTATTTGAATTCTGCACAAAAACAGAGGAAGGATTGAGAGAAAGATTTGATGAGATAGATTCAGTTTCTGAATATAATCAGCTTAAAGTTTTAACGGCAATGCAGAAAAACAGGGTGAGTGATGTACATTTTGCCGCAACTACAGGCTATGGATATAATGACCTCGGACGAGATACACTTGAAGATGTGTATGCAGATGTATTTCACACGGAATCTGCAATAGTCAGACCGCAGATAGTATGTGGAACCCATGCACTTGCACTTGCCCTTTCTGCAAATTTAAGACCGGGTGATGAACTTATATCTGTTTCCGGAAAACCATATGACACACTTGAAGAAGTAATAGGAATAAGACCTTCGAAAGGTTCACTCAAAGAATACGGGGTGACATATAAACAGGTTGAACTGCTTGAGGACGGTTCTTTTGACAAAAATGGTATTAAGAATGCCATAAGTGATAATACTAAAATGATAGCAATTCAGCGTTCTAAAGGATATTTATCAAGAAAAACCCTCTCGCCGGATGAGATAGGAGATGTAATAGCTTTCATAAAGTCAATTAATAAAGACATAATTGTTATGGTTGACAACTGTTACGGTGAATTTGTATGTACATCTGAGCCGTCAGATTATGGTGCTGATATGACTGTAGGTTCACTTATAAAAAATCCGGGAGGAGGACTTGCAGCAACAGGAGGATACATTGCAGGAACAAAGGAATGTATTGACAATATTTCATACAGACTTACGGCACCGGGACTCGGAAAGGAAGTTGGGGCAAATCTTGGTTCAATTCAAAGCTTTTATCAGGGGCTTTTCCTTGCACCGACAGTTACGGCAGGAGCATTAAAGGGAGCGATTTTTGCAGCTAATATCTATGAGGCACTTGGTTATAAAGTCATACCTGACAATAAGGAACCGCGTTATGATATAATACAGGCCATCGAGTTTTTAAAACCGGAAGGTCTGATTGAGTTTTGCAAGGGAATTCAGGCTGCTGCACCTGTTGACAGTTATGTTACACCTGAGCCTTGGGACATGCCGGGATATGATTCGCAGGTTATAATGGCGGCAGGAGCCTTTGTTCAGGGTTCATCAATAGAACTCAGTGCAGACGGACCGTTAAAACCGCCGTATACAGCATATTTTCAGGGAGGCCTTACATGGAATCATGCAAAATACGGAATAATGATGTCGTTACAGAAATTAGTTGAAGCGGGTATTGTTAAATTATAACTATTATGGTATTATATAGGTTGGTTTTCTGTTGAACCCGGAGAGCTTTCAGGAGGAAACCATTTATGAATTCAATATCAACAATTAAAGAAATGAAAGAAGAATACCGCCCATATGAAAAATGTATGGCATACGGACCTGAAGTGCTCAGTGATCAGGAGCTTTTAGCGGTTATTATAAAAACCGGCTCAAAGGGAATTTCATCCGTAAATCTTGCAGAAAGAATACTATCACTTACAAAGAATGGCAGCGGACTGTTAGGCATAATGCATCTGTCGGTTGAGGAACTTATGGAAGTAAATGGTATAGGTAAGGTTAAGGCGTTACAGCTTAAATGTGTTATGGAACTGTCAAAACGCATAGCAAAAGCAGATGCATCATCTTCGTTGGATTTTTCAAATCCGGATACGATTGCGGATTATTATATGGAAGATTTAAGACATGAAGAGAAGGAACATCTGGTAGTTACAATGCTTGATACTAAGATGAAGTTTGCAGGTGACATTATCATGACAACGGGAACGGTAAATTCTTCACTTGTTTCAACAAGAGAGATATTTATTGAAGCGTTAAAACGCAGGGCAGTGTATATTGTCCTTATTCACAATCACCCGAGCGGCAGTCCGGCACCCAGCAGGGATGATATAAGAAGTACCAAACAGGTAAAAGAAGCCGGAGAACTTATTGGCATTACTTTATTAGATCATATAATAATCGGAGATAATAGATATACCAGTATGAGAAAAAACGGTATATTATGAAAGGAAAATGGAGGAAATTATGGCACAGCATGCATATGGTATCGATATAGGTACAAGTAATTTTAAGTTATTTAGTGTAGCAAACAAAAAAATGATAAACGAAAAAAACGTTATCGCAATAAAGAATAAAAATGAAATATATTCATTTGGAGATCCGGCTTTTGAGATGTACGAAAAGGCTCCGGCAAATATTGACGTATCTTTTCCGGTAAAATATGGCGTAATAGCAGATATAAAAAACATGGGAACATTATTTGAGTGCTTTGTACAGAAAATTAACGGTCAGAATAATGGCGGAGATTTCTGTATTGCAGTTCCTACTGATATTACAGAAGTTGAAAAAAGAGCATTCTATGATCTCATTGCTGAATCACATGTAAAATCAAAACATATCAACGTAGTAGAAAAACCTATAGCTGATGCAGTTGGTGTAGGCCTTGACGTTGAAAGCCCGAAAGGCAAACTTATCATAGACATAGGCTCTGATACAACAGAAATCTCTGTTATTTCACTTGGAGGTATAGTTCTCAGTAAGATTATAAAAACAGGTGGAAACAAACTTGATGATACAATATGCAATATTGTCAGAAAACAGTACAATTTAATTATCGGTTCACGAACAGCCGAGCAGATAAAAATCAATCTTGCAGATGCAATGAACTCAAGCGACAGTACCCACGTTGCATATGGAAGAAATATTGTTACAGGACTTCCGGCAATGAAGGATATCTCTTCAGAACTTGTTTATCAGGCTATACAGGAATGTCTCCATTCAATCATTGATTCCGTAAAAATGATTTTAGAGAGAACTCCACCTGAATTATCAGCAGATATTATTGAAGCAGGTGCATATCTGACAGGCGGTTCTGCAATGATTAAAAATCTTGATGCTCTTATTCAGAAGGAGACAGGATTAAAGGTTAATATTTGTGATGCTCCGGCTGAAGCAGTAATACGAGGTTTGTCAGAAATCGTTTCAAACGATAAACTTCACGGACTTATGTTTGTGCCAAGAGAAAAACAATACAACGACTAATAAAAATAAATAGGTGGTAAATATGAAAAAACGTAGCGAGAGCATTTTTCCAACTAAATATATTTTATTTATCCTCACATTTATATGTGCAGCATGTATTGTCCTGTCCATCGTGTATGATGATTTTGGAAGACCTGTGAAAAATGCGGTTGCAACTGTTGTGATTCCGGTTCAGGAAGGAATCAATAAGGCAGGCGGCTGGCTGTCTGCACGTTCAGATGATTTGAAAGAACTCCGTGATGTTATGAAAGAGAACGAATCATTAAAAGCTGAGATTGAATCATTGCGTGAAGAAAATACATCTTTAGTCTTGAATAATAATAAGCTGAAGGAACTTCAGGAACTTTTGGGACTAAGCAATCAGTATGGAACGTATGAGAAGGTTGCAGCAAGTGTTATAAGCAAAGACAGCAGTAACTGGTTTTCTTCATTTACTATAGATAAGGGTAGTGATGATGGCATTGCGGTTGATATGAATGTAATTGGAAACGGAGGATTAATCGGTATAGTTACCAAAGTTGGAAAAAACTACGCTGTGGTAAGATCCATCATTGATGATTCAAGCAATGTAAGTGCACAGTTTTCTAAAACACAGGACACCTGCATTGTAGAAGGTGATTTAAAACTTGTTAATGACGGAATACTTCCTATTACAAATATTAATAAAGATGTTACGGTTGCAGATGGTGATATGGTTGTGACATCCAATATCAGCAATAAGTTTCTTCCGGGTATCCTTATCGGATATGTAAAGGAAGTGTCCAATGATTCAAATAATCTTACAAAGTCCGGGTATATCACACCCGTTGCAGATTTTGCACATGTCAGTGATGTGCTTGTAATAACCCAGTTAAAAGCAACAGTAGAAGAATAGAGGTGTTAATTTGTTAAAAAAAGTTATTATGACACTTTTGGTATTTATATTTTATTTACTGCAGTGTACATTATTTAAAACATTTTCACTCGGCTCAGTTTCACCAAATCTCCTGCTTATACTGACGTTTTGTGCGGGATTTATGGGCGGACGTAAAATGGGAATGTATGTCGGCATTTTATCAGGACTTATTCTGGATCTGTTTTATGGTGACGTGCTTGGATTTAACACACTTTTGCTTCTCTACATAGGATATGTAAACGGAATGTTTAATAAAATGTTTTATGATGAGGTTATAACCCTGCCGTTAGCGCTGTTGGTAGGCAGCCAGCTTTCATACAGCATAATATACTATGTTTTCAATTTCCTTTTGAGAAACAGACTGGATATCGGTTATTATTTTATTCATATAATGCTGCCTGAACTTGCATATACGGTTATTATCTCTGTGCTTATATACAGGCTGCTTTTGAGATTAAACAGAAAACTAGACGAAATAGAAAAAAGGAGTGCGACAAAATTTGGTTAGGGATATTCTAGAAGCAATTTTAAATTTTTTAAAGTCCAGAGCATTTGTTGTGCTGGTTGTATTTGGATTAATGTTTTCTGTTTTGCTTTACAGGGTATTTTATCTGCAGATTGTAAAATCAGATTACTATCTTAACAATTATCTCCAGATTGCAGAGAGAACAGTCACGACATCCGGTACAAGAGGACTGATTTACGACAGAAACGGTATTCCGCTTGCATCAAACCAGCTTGCGTATACTGTGACAATAGAAGATAATTTAAATTACAAAGATGAAGATTACGATGAAAAACTAAATGAAATCATTTATAACGTTATAAGAATCGTTGAACAGAACGGTGACGTGTTAAATAATGATTTTTCAATAATTCTCGGAACCAACGGAGAGTACATGTATTCAGTTGCGTCCGATAATGCACGTTTAAGATTTTTAAGAGATATTTATGGAAAAAAATCAATAGACGAACTTGATTCAGATAAAGAAACACTGTCAACTTCAACAGCAGAAGATGTAATGAAGTATTTATGCGGTAAAAAAAGATTTAATATTGATAATGAAAAATATACAAAGTCAGATAAATTAAAAATTGCAATAATAAGATATAATCTGTCACTGAATTCATTTCAGAAGTATATGACAACAGAAATTGCCAATAATGTAAGTGATAAAACTGTTGCCGCAATATATGAAAATGCTGCTGACTTAACGGGTGTTCAGGTAACTGAAAAAACACAGCGTGTGTATAATGATAGTGTGTACTTTGCACATATTTTAGGATATACTGGTACGATTTCAGAAGACCAGCTTGCTGAGTTTAACATGTCAGTCGAAAATAAGGATGACGAGTATATTTCTTCAGATGTTGTGGGTAAATCCGGTATCGAACAGTACATGGAAAAATATCTTCAGGGCTCTAAAGGTTATGAAAAAATGTTTGTTGACAGTACCGGTAATATACTGGAAGTAACAGATGAAAAAGAAAACGGAGCCGGAAATGATGTGTATCTTACACTTGATGCAAATCTGCAGAAGGCTGCCTACAATATTCTTGAGCAAAAGCTTGCGGGTATATTATATTCAAAGATTGTAAATTATGAGGTACATCCTACTGAAAATGCAAAAACAATTCCTATTTATGTAAGGGATGTATATGCACAGATGATTTGCAATAATGTGGTTGATCTGAATAAATTCGGAGACGAAACGGCCAGCAGTAACGAACAGCGTGTCAATTCAAAATTTGCATCACGGCAGACCGATGTATTATCTACGGTGCAGTCATATCTTACATCTGAGGATAATACACCTATGTCATCGCTGTCAGAGGAAAACAACACATATTTAACATATATTTATGATAAGCTGTCATCTGAACAGATTATAGACAAGTCTGCAATTAATACTGATGATGAAACATACAAAAAATGGAAAAAAGAGTCGATAAGCCTTAGAGAATTTTTGTTATATGCCATTTCACAGAACTGGATAAGCTCATCAAAATTATATGAAGATTCAGAACAGAAGTATTCAAGTACTGATGAAATATATGCAGCTCTTGTAAATCATATATTTGATTCGCTTCCGAATGATACGGATTTTTCAAAAAAAATCTATTATTATCTGATTGAAAATGGTACAATATCCGGAAACGAAGTGTGCATGCTTTTATTTGACCAGGGTGTTTTGGAATATGATGAAAATGCATATAATCAGCTTGCATCCGGTAATTCAGGATATGCATACAATTTTATATTACAGCAGATAAAGGATATGAAAATTACTCCTGCACAGGTAGCACTTGATCCGTGTTCGGCATCAGTTGTAATAACAGATGTCAATTCAGGTCAGGTACTTGCACTTGTAACATATCCAAGTTATGATAATAACAAATTGTCAGGAAGTGTTGATGCGGAATACTGGAAAAAATTAAATGATGACCAGTCTCTTCCTTTGTATAACCGTGCTACACAGACAAGAACAGCTCCGGGTTCTACATTTAAGATGATTACAGCTATTACAGGACTTGAGAATGGCATTATATCTCCGGGATCAACCATTGTAGACCGTGGAGAATTTACTAAAATTACACCTTCACCTAAATGTTGGAAATATCCTTCAAATCACGGAGCGATAAATGTTTCACAGGCACTTGCTTTTTCATGTAACTATTTCTTTTATGAAGTAGGGTATGAATTGAGTATTGATTCTAATGGAACCTTTAACAGTGCTCTCGGACTTGCAAAAATAAAGAAATATGCTGATGAGCTTGGATTAACATCTCTGTCAGGAGTAGAAATAGATGAGAACGAACCGCTTTATTCTACTGACAATTCAGTACGTTCGGCAATCGGACAGGGTTCAAACAGTTATTCGGATATCCAGCTTGCAAGATATATTACATCGGTTGCAAACAGTGGAAATAACTATAAACTTACACTGTTAAACAAGGTATTAAGTTCATCAGGAGATACGGTTGAATCATTTGAACCGGTTCTCACAAACACAACTGATATAAGCTCATCTACATGGAATGCTGTCCATAACGGAATGCGTCAGGTTATAGTTTCGGGTACTGCAAAGAAAACTTTTGAAGGCTTTAATATCGAAGTAGCAGGAAAGACCGGAACTGCACAGGAGAATAAGCTCCGTTCAAATCATTCCGTTTTTGTAGCATATGCGCCATACAGCAATCCTGAGATAGGAATAAGCGTACTTATACCTAATGGTGAATCAACCGGATATACAGCAGAAATAGTAAGAGACATAGTGGCTTATTATTACAATCCGTCTACACTTGACCAGGTACTTAACAATACTGCTGCAATACCTACAAGCGGTGTATCAAGTGAGTAAGGATATGTAATCTGACTCTGTTAAATTATGAAAGGAAAATTTTTGGTGTGTAATGAAAAATTCAGTAGTGATAAAAGGAAATAAATATGGTATTATTGTTATGTTAGATAAGGACATTCCGTTTGATGAGTTATTATCTGACATAACATCAAAGTTTAAAGAATCTTCCAAATTCTTTGGTAAGGCTTCTATGGCCATTACTTTTGAAGGAAGACAATTAACATCTGATGAAGAGCGACAGATTCTCGACATTATTTCTGACAATTCAGATATCGAAATAATGTGTGTCGTTGATAATGACAAGAGAAGAGAAGAAATGTTCAAGGAAAAAGTCGAGCAGAGGGTAAATGATATTGCGGACAATTCAGGACAGTTTTATAAAGGAACACTTCGTTCCGGTCAGGTTCTTGAATGTGAGAGTAGTGTTGTTATTCTTGGTGATGTAAATCCGGGAGCCAAAATAATATCAACAGGAAATGTTGTGGTTTTAGGGGCATTAAAGGGTATAGTCTATGCCGGTATTACAGGAGATGCGTCATCGTTTGTTGTAGCGCTTGAAATGAATCCGGTTCAGATAAGAATCGGAGATGTAATAGCGAGATGCTCTGATAACAAATCGCGTTTTAAGAAGAATAAACCGGAGACAAAGATTGCTTTTGTAGAAGAGGACAATATATATATTGAACCCTTGAGCAAAGATGTTTTAAATGATTTGCATTTCTAAAATATAAATTAAATTAACTTGGAGGAATTCAGAAAAATGAGCGAAGTAATTGTTGTAACATCAGGAAAAGGTGGAGTTGGTAAGACAACTACCACAGCAAATGTAGGAACAGGTCTGGCTATGTTAAATAAAAAGGTCGTATTGATTGATACAGATATAGGTCTCAGAAACCTTGACCTTGTACTCGGACTTGAAAACAGAATAGTTTATAATCTTGTTGATGTTGTTGAGGGAAACTGTCGTCCAAAGCAGGCTATGATTAAGGATAAGCGTTATTCTAACCTTTATCTTCTCCCATCAGCACAGACACGCGACAAAAGCAGTGTAACACCTGATCAGATGAAGGCACTTACAGATGAATTGAGAAAAGAATTTGATTACATAATTCTCGATTGTCCTGCCGGAATAGAGCAGGGATTCCAGAATGCCATAGCAGGTGCAGACAGAGCTCTTTTAGTTACAACACCTGAAGTATCTGCGATAAGAGATGCTGACAGAATAATAGGATTACTTGAGGCAAATGAGACAAAGAAACGTGCAGATCTTATTGTCAACAGAATTCGTATGGATATGGTTAAAAAAGGTGACATGATGACTATAGAAGATGTGCAGGATATACTTGCAATCGACCTTATCGGAGCAGTTCCAGATGATGAAAACATTGTCATTTCAACTAACCAGGGTGAGCCATTAGTAGGTTCTGATAATCTTGCAGGACAGGCCTATATGAATATCTGCCGTCGTATTGTTGGTGAGGAAGTACCATTCCTTGATTTAAATGGAAAAAAAGGTGTAATATCTAAGTTGACAGGCTTATTTAGAAAGAACTAGGGGTGATTATATGAATTTATTTGAAATATTTAAGAAAAAAAATTCAGGAAATGTTGCTAAGGACCGTTTGAAATTATTATTGGTTTCAGACAGGGCAAACTGTTCACCTGAAATAATGGAACAGATTAAAAATGACATTATAAATGTTATTAAAAAGTATATGGAAATTGACTGTGACGGTCTGGACATCCAGATTACACAGACTGAATCCGACACTGAAAACGGCAGCGTGCCGGCTTTAATTGCGAATATTCCAATTAAAGAAGTACGTCATTAAGTCGGATATAAACTAATCGAGGTTTTTTTATGGGACTAATAGTAAATACATTAAAGAATTATCAATTCAGACATCTAAATATACGGTTGATTATCTGGGTAATTGCACTTACGGTTCTGGGAATAAATGTAATTTCCAGTGCCACAGAGTCATCGACATATGAGTATAAACAGACTCTTGGTCTGGTTATGGGATGTGTTGTAATGGTAATGCTTGGATTAATAAGTTATAAATTTGTTCTTAGATTTTATTGGATATTTTATTTTATAAATCTTGCACTGCTCATCTGGGTTAAATTGGCCGGAGCAGAGAAGAAGGGTGCTGCCAGATGGATTGACCTTGGATTCTTTCAGTTACAGCCATCTGAGTTTACGAAAATATTTATAATTATATTTTTTGCAGTATATCTCAATAAATTTAAAGACAAAATCAATACACCTATGATACTTGCTGGTGCCGTGATTTTATTTGGTATTCCGTTGGCACTTGTATTAAAACAGCCCGATTTGTCTACAAGTATTGTTATTGCCCTGATTTTTTGTACCATGATGTATATTGGAGGATTAAGTTATAAGATTATAGGCGGTATACTTGCCGTGGCAATTCCTACGGTAATTGTTCTGGTATATTTAATATTACAGCCTAATCAGAAAATTCTTGAAACATACCAATATAACAGAATTGTCGGTTTCTATGATGAGAACAACGAAGTGGCGGATGCTATCAGTTATCAGCAGAACAATTCTATAATGGCTATTGGCTCAGGAGGTTTATGGGGGAAGGGACTTAACAATAATACAACAACGAGTGTAAAAAATGGAAATTATATTTCTGAACCACAGACAGATTTTATTTTCTGTATTGTTGGTGAAGAACTTGGTTTTGTTGGCTGTTCAGCGGTTATAATATTATTGGCACTTATAATATTTGAATGTATATGGACCGGGATACATGCTGTTGATACTGCCGGTATGATTTTGTGTTTTGGTTTTGCGGCACTGGTCGGGTTCCAATCATTTATAAATATATGTGTTGTAACTAAAATGATTCCAAACACAGGTCTGCCGTTACCATTTGTAAGTTATGGATTAAGCTCTTTGTTAAGTCTTTTTATAGGTGTAGGACTGGTTTTAAATGTCAGTCTGCAACAAAAGAAATTAATATAATAAAGAAATTTATATAATGTTATGACAGATAGGAGGAATGCTATTAATGAATATTGGATTAATCGCTCATGATTCAAAGAAAAAATTAATGCAGAATTTTTGTATTGCATATAGGGGGATATTAAGTAAACATGAATTGTATGCTACCGGAACTACCGGAAGACTTATTGAAGAAGTTACAAACTTAAATATTCATAAATATCTTGCAGGGCATCTCGGCGGTGTACAGCAGTTGGGAGCTCAGATAGAACATAATGATATTGATTTGGTCATTTTTCTGTGTGATGCTTCAACGCAACAGTCTCATGAACCTGATGTAAATAATGTTATGAGACTGTGTGATATACACAATATTCCGATAGCATCTAATCTGGCTACAGCTGAGCTTCTTATAAAATCACTTGACCGCGGTGATTTGGAATGGCGTGAGATTTACAGACAATAAAATATAAAGTGCCGCATCCGGCGGTACACTAATATCATAAGGAGCGGCACTTTTCTTTGATGTAATCAGTTATTCCGTTATATCCTGAACTCTGCCAAACATGCTTATAAGGTAAAGACCGCAAATTCCAACAGCCGCATAAATGATTCTTGATAATATACTCATATCACCAAACATGAATGCGACAAGGTCGAGTTTGAAAAAACCTATAAGTCCCCAGTTTATTGCACCAATAATGGCAATGGCAAGGACTGTATAATCTAATCCTTTTGAATTCATAGCAATTCCTCCTTTTGATTTTATATTATTTTTTGCAAATCCCAATAAATTATTATGGTAATTTTTTCCTACTTATGGAGGTGAAAGAGATATGGCTTCTAAGAGCAAAAAAAGAGTGGTAAAATACAGACGAAGACATACACTCAATATAGGAATAATAATATTTGCTCTTGTATTTATATATATACTTTTTTATGTTGGGTCATATTTTGCCAGAGACAAAGTATCTATCTATGAAGTTGTCGAAGGTAAGAGTGCAGTTATGTCAAACCGTTCATATACCGGATTTGCAATGAGGACAGAAACTGTAGTTGGCGCGGAAAATTCCGGATATGTAAACTTTTATGTAAAAAACGGTTCCCGCGTGTCAAAAACCACAACTGTATATACACTAGATGAAAGTGGTACATTAGCACAACTTTTAGAAAATGCAAGTTCAGAGGATACAGAAAATTTATCTGCTGAAAATCAAACCCAGATAAATTATGAAATAGGTCAGTTTGTCAACAGATTTAATGAGACAGATTTTTCAAATGTTTATGATTTTAAATATGATTTGAATTCCTTACTTTTAGAATGTATAAATATAAACAGACTGAACAGTTTAAATGCGAGTATGGGAGAGAGTGGAAATGTATTTCAATTAAAAGGCTCGCCATATTCCGGTGTTGTTGAATTCTACACGGATGGTTATGAAGGAACAACCATTGAAAATATAAGTGATGATATCTTTGATGAAAAAAAATATACAAAGTCGGGAATTTCATCCGGTGATCTTGTTGAGAACGGTTCGCCTCTTTTTAAAGTAATAAGCAGTGAGGACTGGAGCATACTGATTCAGCTTGACAAGGATGATGTGCAGAAATATTCTGAAAATGAATATGTAAATGTAAGATTTTTAAAAGATAATCTGAAAACAACAGCCGGACTTGAAATTTTGAATATCGGTGATAAATATTATGGTAAATTAACATTTAAACGTTTTATGATAAGATATGCGGATTACAGATATCTTGATATTCAGATAATCGGAAATGATGTTGAAGGTTTGAAAGTGCCTAAAACAGCCATTGCAGAAAAAGATTTCATGACAATTCCTATAGAATATCTTGTTAAGGGCGGTGATTCGAATGAGACCGGATTTAATAAAAAGGTTTATAATGAATCAGGCGAATCATCTATAGAATTTGTTACGTCTGCCATATATATGAAAGATGATACATACTGTTATGTTGACAATGATACTCTGAAAAACGGAGATATTATAGAAAATACGAATACTGCTTCAGCAGACGGTACATATCCTGAATATCAGGTGGGAAGTACGACTGGAAAACTAAAAGGTGTGTATAATGTGAATACGGGATATACAGAGTTCAGAAGCGTAAGTATTCTGGGTGAAAGTAATGATTATTATATAATAGAGTCCGGTACAAATTATGGTGTACAGATTTATGACCATATTGTTTTGGATGCGTCACTTGTAAAAGATAAACAGATAGTATTTCAATAATTTACATAAACAAAGAAGGAAGGCTTAATAATGATTGAAGAGAACATTAAACAGGTTGAAGATAATATAGCTAAAGCCTGTGAAAGGGCTAACAGAGACAGAAGTGAGGTAACACTTATCTGTGTAAGTAAAACAAAACCTGCATCAATGGTTGAGGAAGCTTACAAAACTGGTCAGCGTAACTTTGGTGAAAATAAAGTTCAGGAAATAAATGATAAGTATCCTATACTTCCGGATGATATAAAATGGCATCTTATCGGACATTTACAGAGAAACAAAGTCAAATATATCATAAATAAGGTTCATCTGATTCATTCGGTTGATTCTATACGTTTAGCCGAACAGATACAGCATGAAGCTGAAAAGGCAGATAAAGTAATGAACATTCTTGTTCAGGTAAATGTAGCAAATGAAGATACAAAATTTGGACTTCAGGTTTCGGAAACAGAAGATGTTGTACGTGAGATTGCAAAAATGCCTAATGTACATATATGTGGTCTTATGACAATAGCGCCTTTTACGGATGATCCTGAAACGAACAGAGTATTTTTTAGAAAATTAAAACAATTATCTGTTGACATAAAGAGCAAAAACATTGATAATGTTAGTATGGATTGTCTGTCGATGGGAATGACGGGTGATTATCAGGTAGCCATCGAAGAGGGAGCTACATTAGTAAGAGTCGGAACCGGTATTTTCGGCGAAAGAATATATAACAAATAATATCTGCGGAGGTTAGAAATAAAATGGGTAAATTAACAGATAAGTTTTTAGATTTCATGCGTCTTACGGATGACGATTATGATGATGAGTATGATGAAGATTACGATATAGATGATGAACCGGTTAAACCTTCTAAAAAGAAGCCTTTAAAATCTACAAGAGTGCGTGAGTCTGTAGATGATTTTGACGATGACATTTCATACAGTGAGCCGGCAAAACCGGTAAAGACACGCAGTCAGCGTAATTCAAAAGTTGTTCCAATGCGTGGCAAAGACGGACTTGAGGTATGTGTTGTAAAACCTACTACTGTCGAGGACGCAAGAGATGTTACAGATACACTCGTTGGTGGAAGAGCAGTAATCCTTAATCTGGAGGGACTTCATGTAGAGCTTGCACAGAGAATTATAGATTTCACGGCGGGTTCATGTTACGCAATAGACGGAAATCTTCAGAAGGTATCAAGCTATATCTTTATTATTACACCTAAATCAGTAGAGATATCAGGCGATTTTCAGGAGATGTTAGACGGAGACAGAAATATAGATATTGCATCTATGTAAAGTAGTTTATGTATTTTTATATACCACCTATTATTTTGCTAATAGGTGGTATATTTTGTAGAAAGTAGAGAAATGAGGAATAGTATGTCAGAATGTATAAATGTTTTATATAATAATAAACCATGTTACGATATTATTATTGAAAATTCATGGGATAAATTATCAGAAAGCTGCGAACGTTTAAATATTAAAAATAAGAAAATATGTATAGTAACAGAGTCAAATGTAGGACCTTTATATGCATATAAAATAAGACAGATTTTAGAAAAATCTGCAAAGAAGGTAATTATATATCAGTTTCCGGCAGGTGAAAAAAATAAGAATTTAAATATTATAAATGAAATATATGAAGTTCTTATTAAAGAAAAATTTGACAGAAATGATATGCTTGTTGCTCTTGGCGGTGGAGTGACGGGAGATATGACAGGTTTTGCCGCAGCAACTTATCTCAGAGGTATTCAGTTTATCCAGATACCAACGTCTTTGCTGGCACAGGTAGACAGCAGTATTGGTGGTAAGACCGGTGTTGATTTTAAAGGCTACAAAAACATGGTAGGTGCTTTTAAACAGCCTGCTTTGGTGTATATTAATACAGAAACTTTAAAATCATTAAATAACAGAGAATTTATATCCGGTATGGGAGAAGTAATAAAATACGGATTTATAAAGGATAAGGATTTCTTTGACTGGTTATCACAAAATATAACTGATATTTTAAATTTAGATGACAGTGCACTTGAATATATTATAAGCAAGAGCTGCCATGCCAAGAAAATAGTAGTAGAAAATGATTTTACCGAAAAAGGTGAGCGTGCGACTCTTAATTTTGGACATACAATCGGTCATGCAATAGAAAAAATAAAGGATTTCAGCTTACTTCATGGTGAGTGTGTTGCCATAGGTATGAAAGCGGCATTATATATTTCGCTTAAGAAAAACATGATAACAGAAGATGAGTTTAACCGTGGAGTAAAGATTATAAGTAATTTTAAGCTTCCTATAAGTACATCTGATATATCAGCCGAAGATGTTTTAGAGGCCACGATGCATGATAAAAAGATGGATTCAGGTGTTATTAAGTTCATCCTTATAAACGGTATAGGAAATGCCATAATAGACAGAACAGTGACACAGGATGAAATGTCAGATGCTATAAAAAATGTATTGGAATAATCATGGAGGTTTAATGTGAATTCAGACACTAAAAAAAAGATACTGTTTAAATACATATGCTTTATACTTGTTATAGCAGTATTGGTATTAGCAGATCAGTTTACTAAAATTTTGGCCGTAGATTATTTAAAGAACAAATCAGCAGTCAGTATAATTAAAGATGTTCTGCTTCTCAGATATCTTGAAAATCCGGGAGCAGCATGGGGAATACTTGGTGGTAAAACGTCCATTTTCACCATATTTACATTTGCAGTGCTTATACTTATGACTGTATTGCTTATCAGGATTGAGTGTGTAAACAGCAGATTGGAAAACAGGCGTGCGGGATTTTTGTTTCAGATATTCCTTATTATTTTATCAGCCGGTGCCATTGGCAATCTTATAGACAGAATACGGCTTGGATATGTTATAGACTTTATCTATTTTAAAGTTATTGATTTTCCGACATTTAATGTTGCAGACTGCTATGTAACAGTATCTACAGCAATAATTCTTATATTACTTTTATTTAAAATAAGTGAAAATGACTGGAATACTATTCTC